>DKDL01000047.1:17078-44010 GCA_002449335.1 Succinatimonas sp. UBA6849
TATCTAATACTCTGCAGATTGAGTCAGCAACTAACGATCCTATGGCAATTTTGCTGACTACCACTATGATTGCCTTTGCCTCTCAAAAGGCAACCTCATTTACAGATGCTCTTATCTTCTTTGTACAGCAGTTTGGCTTTGGTATTGTCATGGGCGTCTTCATTGGCTTTATAGCTAGAATGATTGTCTCAACCATGTCATTAGGCGTGGGTTTATACAGTATCTTAGTTATAGGTTTAGGTTTAATCGGTTTTGCCATCACCTCATACCTAGGAGGCTCTGGCTTCTTAGCTATCTTTATTATCGGTATGTGTGTGGGTAATCAGAAGACCAGACAGGTAAGTTACATCCTGCCTGTATCTGAAGGCTTTACCTGGTTATCACAGATCACTTTATTCTTAATGTTAGGTCTTTTAGTTACACCTCATGAGATGGTTAAGTTCTGGTTCCCAGGTGTCGTAATTGCAGTTGTAATTACCTTAATTGCAAGACCTTTAACAGTCTTCTTATGCATAAAGCCATTTTTCAAGTCCTATAACAAACGCGACATTATCTTTATGAGCTGGGTGGGCTTAAGAGGTTCTGTGCCTATTGTTCTTGCTATCTATCCTGTATTTGAGCATTTAGATAACCCTCAGCTGTACTTTAATGTAGCTTTCGTGGTGGTAATTGTATCTTTACTCTTCCAGGGCTCTTTAATTCTGCCACTAGCTAAGCTCTTAAAGGTTTATGCTCCATCCATGCTGACACCTATTACCAAATCCGATGTAGGTATCATGCTTTCTAATGACTATGAGTTATTAAACTACCGCATTAAAGAGCCATCATTTAATGACAGAACCTTACGTTCAATTACCTTCCCAAAGGGCACTACCGTTGCTGCCATCTTTAGAGACGGCAAAATGATTAAGTGTCATGGTGATACTGTAATTAAGACAGGTGACATCATCTCTATGATCGGTACTGATGCAGATGAGACTTTATTAAATGCTCTGTTCTCTCATGAGAGCCGAATTAAGAGTCATCCTCTGTACCATGGTGATAAGATTTATGCTGCCTCTACTCCTATGGTGGATTTAGCCAAGCAGTTTGATTTTGAGTTAACCTCTTTTGAAAAGACCTTAACTTTAGGTGATTTGATGTCATATCATATCGGTGGCTATCCAAAAGCAGGCGATATGGTAAACCTCATTAAAGTTACCTTAGTGGTAGTTGATCTTGAAGGTGACAAGATCCGTCGTGCAGGTCTCTATCTAGCTTCAGAGAGAGCTGCTGAATTTGAACGCCTAAGAAAGGCAAAAATAAACCTGCACAAGAGTGAGCAAGAGGACTTGCGACGTCGCAGAAAATTAGCTCAAGCTCAGCTCTTTGACAGCATTAACGATGACAGTGAGTATCGTTAGCTTTTAGCCTGTAAGCTTTCAGCTCTTATTTATAGCAAGCTTACAGCATACATTTATTACAGCGTACTCTTATTAAGACAAAGGCAAGTTATCTTGCCTTTTAAATTAGATAAAACCTAAATGAACAATAATAACTTAGATAAAAAACTAGATCCTAACTTAGAAAAGTTTATTGAAAACGTCAAAGCAGAATTTGACCATGTAACTTATAAACATCGTCTGAATCTTTCAAGAGAGCTTAAAAAGCTCTCTTTGAGTTCTGAGAATGCAAAGAATAATAAAGATAAAAGCTCATCACAGAATGTAAGTAATGCTGATAAGCTTTTAGACTTACAGTTAAAGATCTCAGAGGATCTTGAAAAGTACAAAGCTTTCTTTGAAAAAAGGAAGAACAGTCTTCCAAAAATTACCTATGATGAAGCTTTGCCTGTAGCTCAAAAGCATGATGAGATCATCGAAGCTATTAAAAATAACCAGGTTCTGATCATCGCAGGTGAAACCGGCTCTGGTAAAACTACACAGATCCCAAAGATGTGTTTAGAGGCAGGACTAGGTATCCATGGTCTTATCGGTCACACTCAGCCACGACGCTTAGCAGCTCGTGCCGTATCTACCCGTATTGCTCAGGAGTTAGGTGAGGAGTTAGGTCACAGCGTAGGTTATAAAGTAAGATTTACAGATGTTACCTCAGAGAACTGTTACATAAAGCTGATGACTGACGGTATCTTACTGTCAGAAACCGCCTCAGACAGATTACTTTTAAACTATGACTGCATCATCATTGATGAGGCTCATGAAAGATCTCTTAATATTGATTTCTTATTAGGCTACTTAAAGCAGTTACTAGTTAAACGTAAAGACTTAAAGCTTATCATTACCTCAGCTACCATTAACACTGAGCGTTTTTCAAAGCACTTTAACAATGCTCCTGTAATTGAGGTCTCAGGTCGTACTTATCCTGTTGAAGTTGAATATATGCCATTAGGTCTTCAGGATAGTGATGAGGATGATCCTGAGTGTGAGGTCGAAGAGTTAGATCTTAGAAATGGTATTCTAAAGGCTTTAAAATTCTTATTTAAAGAACATGGTCGCGCTGATACCTTAGTCTTTTTACCAGGCGAGCGCGAGATTATGGATATTGCAGCTTTCTTAAAGAAAGCTCATCTTCCAAATACTGAGATCTTACCTTTGTATGCTCGCTTAGCTACAGCAGAGCAGAATAAGATCTTTGCGCCACACTCAACTGTACGTGTTGTTTTATGTACAAACGTAGCTGAAACATCTTTAACCGTACCTGGTATTAAATATGTAATTGATCCTGGTACAGCCAGAATCAGTCGTTACTCACCACGTACTAAAGTTCAGAGATTACCTGTTGAAAAGATCTCACAGGCTAGTGCCAACCAGAGAAAAGGACGATGCGGTCGTGTCAGTGAAGGTGTCTGTGTAAGACTGTATTCAGAGGATGACTTCCTATCACGTCCAGAGTTTACCGATCCTGAAATTCTAAGAACCAATCTTGCTGCTGTAATCTTACAGATGGTAGCACTGCATTTAGGCAATATCGTCAAGTTCCCATTTATTGATCCTCCTCAGATGCGTCAGGTAACAGACGGTATCAGGCTTCTAGAAGAGGTAGGTGCCATTAACGATGCTAAAGGTAAGGGCACAGATGAGATTGAGCTTACTAAGATTGGTGTGGCTTTATCTAAGATCCCAGCAGATCCTCGTCTTTCAAGAATGCTCGTACAGGCTGATAAAGAAGGTTCACTAAGTGAAGTTTTAGTCATCGTTTCTGCCTTAGCGGTAATGGATCCTCGTGAAAGACCATTAGATAAACAGGAGCAGAGCAGACAGGCACATCACCGTTTTGATGATGAGAAGTCAGACTTTTTGTCTTACTTAAATCTTTATAAATACATTTGTGATCTGCAGACTAAGATGAGTAATTCAGCTCTGCGTAAACGTCTAAAGGCTGAATATATCTCCTATTTGAGAGTTCGCGAGTGGTTTGATTTATTGCGTCAGTTAAGAGCATCCTGCCAGATCTTAAAGTATCGCTCTAATGAAGTACCTTCAACTTATGAAGCAATTCACAGAGCTATTCTCTCTGGTCTGCTCTCTCAGATAGGTCATTATGAGGATAATGACAAGGGCATGTATTTAGGTGCTCGAGGTGTTAAGTTTGTGATCCACCCATCCTCTGTATTATCTAAAAAGAAGCCTAAGTGGATTTGCTCAGCTGAACTAAATGAGACCAGTCGTCTATTTGCTAAAACTGTAGCTTCAATTGATCCTCTGTGGGTAGAGACTATCGGTGCTCACCTTGTTAAAAAGAGTTATGCCGAGCCTCACTGGTCTAAAAAGCAGGGAGCGGTAATCGCTTCTATGACCATTTCCTTATATGGTCTGCCAATTGTACAGGGGCGCAAGGTTCAATACAGTCAGATTGATAAAAAGCTCTGCCGTGAGCTCTTTATCCGTGATGGACTGGTAGCAGGTGACGTTGAGTTAAAGTATGACTTTTTCCGTCATAACCTTGAGCTTGTAGATGAAGTAGTTCATGTTGAGGATAAGTTAAGACGTCGTGACCTGTTAGTGGACTCAACCGTACTAGAAGAGTTCTATGCTAAAAAGTTACCAGAGGAGATTGTAACTGTCCGCCACTTTGAAAAATGGTGGAAAGAGAAGGTAAAGCAGGATCCTCACTATCTGGATTTCTCATTAGAGCTTGTAACCAAAGATAACTTTAATAAGATCCAAGAACAGGACTTCCCAGAGTTCTGGATCCAGGACAAGTTCAAATTAAAGTTAAGTTACGTCTTTGATCCTACCTCAAAGGATGATGGTGTTACTGTACATATCCCATTAGCAGTACTAAACAGGATAAACTCTAAAGAGTTCTTGTACCAGATCCCAGGACTTAGACTGGACTTTTTAACCTCTTTAATTAAGTCCCTACCAAAGAGATTAAGAAAGAACTTAATCCCTGCTCCTAATTACGCTCAGGCTTTAGCTGAAGCTTTAGGTGCGCCATGTACTGACGATCTCTATGTAAAGGCAGCTAAAGAGCTGACCCGTATGGGCGGTGAGTTAGTTACAGCTGATGACTTTGATAAGACTTTAATTGATAAACATCTCTTTATGATCTTTGCAATTGAAGATGAGAAGGGCAAGGTGATTAAGTCTGGACGCAACTTTGAAGCTTTATCTCAATCTCTTCAGGGTGAAGTTCAGGATGTTTTAAAGAAAGTAGTTAAAACTCATAAAGAGAGCGCTCCAAGCTCTACCTGGACCTTTGGTACGATTAAATCTGAACAGGTAACAAAGCAAGGCTCAATTGAAATTACTGCCTATCCTGCTCTAACCGACAAAGGTAATGGTGTAGCCCTAGAGCTTTATGACAGTAAGTTTAAACAGGAAAAAGCGATGTGGCTTGGACAGAGAAAGCTCTTGTCTCTTTCAATTAAACAGCCTACAGCTTATCTTGAGCAGCACTTACCTAATAAGTCTAAGCTCTCTATGTACTATCAGCCTCTAGGCTCTGTAAAAGAGCTAATTTCTGATTTAGTTTTAGGCTCAATTGATCTTATCATGCAGGAGAATCACGCTCCTTGCTATGATGAGACAAGCTTTAACAATTTAGCGCAAAAGGTAAGAGCCGACTTAAATGACAAAGCTCTATATCTGTGCTCTTTTGTTGACAAGATCTTATTTAAAGTCCATGAAATAAGACGTCTTTTAAAGGGGCAGATTAACTTGTCAGTAGCCTACAGCTATAAAGATATTGCCTCACAATTAGACTCATTAGTTTACAAAGGCTTTGTAAGCTCAACCAAACTTGAGCATCTAATGCAGATGCCTCGATATCTTGAGGCGATTATATACAGAATCGACAAACTTACTCGAGATGTAAATCGTGATCTTATGTATACACGTAAGATTGAAGAGGTAAACGAGCTTTATAAGAACACTCTTTCAAGATACAAGTATCAGGTAGTACCTGATGCTCTTATCGAGGTTAAGTGGTTAATCGAAGAACTGCGTGTTTCTTATTTTGCTCAGCAGTTAGGTGTGAAGATCTCTGTCTCTGACAAGAGGATTGCTAATGAGTTAAAGAAGATCTTAGAGGATTATCCTGATCATAACTAAGGTATCAATAAAGATCTTCTGTAAATAAAGGTAACTATATGAAGATAAACAAACAACACTTAAGAACTATCGACAACATTAACAACCTGTTATTGTCACTGCCAAGATAGTATTTGTATATTATAATTGCTAAAGGTCAGGCATTATTAAGTAAAATCAGATAGTAAGATAGAGGCAAAAGATGATGAATGCAGTTACTAAGATAGCTTTAAAAGCAACTCGTTTTGCTAAGGCTGATATAAAGTTAGCTCTACTATCTTTTGCTGTTTTATCTTTAGCCTCATGTACAAGTGATCCTAATGTTTTAGATCAGGAAGCAAAACTAGCTCAATCACAAACAGCTGTAGAGTTTACTAAGACACTAGAGCAAAAAATGTTTTTCTACAATCTAGAAAAACTTACAGACACTGATGACTCTCACGTCCATATCTACAGAACACGTGGCATCTATGATGTCTCATACAATTATCTTGAATCAAAATACAGAAAGTTCTGTAACTTAAAAGGTGGTGAACTTCACTATCAGTTCTGTGTAGATGAAAAAGTAAACAAGCCGATATTCTTCGTGTCATTTACCAATCACAGAGCTAAAACTGATGGCTTTGAGGTAAACTCTGAGATGACCTATCTTACAGATACAGCTCTTCTAGGAGAGAGAAACTATTTTTATGAAACTCATGTCTATGAACCATCTAAAGGTGTAGCTTTGGATGATGAGAAGTGGCTTGAGTTTGCAAAGACAAAAGGTTTTAAGTTCTAAATATTAGCTATTGTCTTTACTATTCTATTTGTAATAATTAAAACGTTATCATTTTGTTCTAATAAAGCACTGATATTCCTTTTATCAGTGCAAATCTCATTTTTTATCAAATAATTAAACGTGCGGTCACGAAATTCGTACTAAGATACTGATATGATTAATACGCATTATTATTTTAATAAAAAAACGAGAACTGACCATGTTTTTGATCTTATTCTTTTTACTGGTTTTATCACTGGTTTTAACTCACCTTAATTACAGAATTTCTATGTTTATCTTTCCTGACGGCGTCTTTGTAACCCGTCTTCAAGGATTCTTAGGCTGGTACGGCTGGTTAAACCTGTTTGTATCATTACCTTTCTTATGGGATGGCGACTTTAAACAGGGCTTATATCCATTTGTTTTAGGCGCTGTACCTCTTTTAATCTCAATTTACCTGGTATTCAAAGACAACGATAATCGTAAGGTCGTCTTTAAAAGAAGTGCCAGGGTATATCTAAATTCAGATGTAAAGCTCATCGAGCCTGGTGACGATACCTACGGCTTTTTACATAACTACAGAAACAGAATGCGTCAGATTGGTCCTAAGTACTTCTTCAAAGAGATCTTTGCTCGTGAAAAGTCTAATAAAGCTTTAGCTGACAGCCTGATTGATGACACTCCAGAGAATACTGTAGCTCTCTTAATGACCTTATCCTGGGTTACACAGAGCGCGGTTGAGGTAAAAGCTCAATACATCTTTTTACTTTACTATATGATTGAGCGCTATGACAGAAACAGACTGTTCTCTAACTTTGATATCTTTACTAGAAACGCTATTGCTGTTTTAAGATTATTAGAAATCAAGTTTTCAGAACTTCCATATCCTATTGCAAAGTTTATTGCTCAGAACAACAACCTCTTATACTGCGTAGGCGGTAATGATGAGGCTAATTTTGTAATTGAAGTTGATGATTATGTCTGTGAGGATGATGAGAACATCATCGCTACCTTCTCAGACAGAATTTACCATTTAAACCATACACTCCCTAAATTAGTTAAAAGAGTATTAGCAGATATCCTGTATTCTTTCTCCAAAGAGGAAGGTATCCTGGTGGTAACTAATAAAAGGGTAGTTTTAATTAAAGATCATAAAGCTAAAACTCTGTCTTTTGATGTAGCAAGCTACACCATTGAAAATGGTGCAGTTACCTTTGGTAACAACACTTATTTAAAGATAGATAATTCAGGCTTTTTTGATTATGTTATGAAGGCACTGACTACAGACAAGCATATAGCCTAGTACTAATTAAGCCTCAGTACAGTAAGAACATGTTTAAAGCAGTCAGGTGAACCTGACTGCTTTAAAGCTTACTTTTAGAGCAGAAAACAGAGAATATAAAAAATTACTCTTAAATTTATGAGTTGTAGTCAATAATATTCAAAAAGTGCCGATAGAATATAAGAATTATGAACGAGGATAACATATGCCTGAAAGCGGCAAAGAAGCAACTACAGTAGCTACAGAGAATAGCAACTCACAGGTAAAGACAGCATCGGTAAAGACAGCATCGGTAAATACTGCATCGGTAAATACTGCATCGGTAAATACAACACCTGCACAGAATCATCCTGCACCTGACAAGAGTGCGGATAATACTACTCAAAATCAGGAAAAGAATACTTCTCAAGAGCCAAAGGCAAATCTTGAGCTGTTAAAGCAGCGTTTATATGACACTGTTGCAGCTATCTTTTCTCGATGTGGCGTGCCTACAGCAAGTTTTAGAATTTCAGACCTCGTGGAATTTGGCGCTTCTGTATCCTATTCTATGAACTGGAGCTTTAAATGTCGTTGCTCTGATAAAATCCTCCGTTCAGTCAGCGATGAAACTCATGTACTCTCAACTAGCGCCCTAGATGAATTTACTTTAGCTAATACTAAGGAATTAGAAAAGGACAGCGCTAAGACTAAAGAATTTGTAAAACACCTCTCTGAGGCTTCATTTGAGGACTTAAAAGCCCTCTCTGGTCAGATCATTTGTTTTAACCGTATCAATGCTATCGGTAAAACCAGATGTAAGAGCTGTCATGGTACTGGAAGTGCTACCTGTGAGAACTGTGGCGGTAAAGGTACCATTGAATGTCCTACCTGTCATGGTACTGCTAAGACCTGTCCTGTATGTCACGGTTCTGGTAATGCTAAATGCCATACCTGTAACGGAACCGGTAAAGTAAAGTGTAAAGACTGTCAGGGTAAAGGTGAGGTGATTGTAGACAGAGAAGTTATCTATGATGCTGACTGCAAGAAACAGATAAGTATTTCTCTTAAAGTACCAGGCACAGACAAAAAGATCACTTCATTTTCAAAAGAGGATGAAAAGGCCATTATTGAGGCAGCCGATTTCTCAGGTAAACCAAGTGGTAATGAGACCGCTCGAGGTTATTCAGTAAACTTCATGGGTATTACTCCATGCTATGCGGTACACGTCTACCTAATGGGGGTAGATAAGCCTTTTGACTTTATTATCTGTGGTCATAAGAACTTACGCTCTATCTGTAAGCCTCCAGTATTAGATTATGTCTTCAATGATGAGTCACACTTACTCTCTGATACTTTAATTGCATCAGCTGATGATGTTGATGAAAAGATTAAGTGTGTAAAGGCTCTAGCTTCTAAAGCGATCTTAGCTAAAACCATTAGAACCATCGAAAGACATGAGATGGAGATTGCCAAAGAGCAGGCTGTATCACAAGGCGTTACTGTAGAGTCAATTTTAACTGCTTCAAAGCACAAAGATTCTTCAAGACTTTTATATATTAAGTCTAAGGTAAGACAGGAGCTCTTAGACAGTATTACCAAAGAACTGACTGATAACGCTCATGGTTATATTTCCGAAGATTTTGCTAGAGTTTTTGCTAAAAATCTTATATCATTTGTGCCTTTGCTGATGGTACTCAATCCTAAAACCAAAATGATTTGGGCTGGTATAACCTTGGTAACCTGGATGATAGTGATCCTCATTGGTTATATGCTCCCTAATATTGTGGGCGGTATCATGATGATGTGTGTATCCTCAATCATCTGTGCCTTTACCTCTTTTGCGCTTACTAAAAACTGGAGTTACTACTCTGCTGTAAGCATGCTGAAGCTAACCCACAGGCTTAAAAAAGTTCCTAGTCTTACAGTTGAAGCTGTGCAGTCAATAAGACTGATCTTGGGTTCTGTCGTCATCGGATTGCTGACTATCTTAATTGTGAACGGTCATTTTTTATAAGCAGAATTTTTTTAATCAGTATTATTTTAAATAAGAGCAATGTCAAAAGATATTAAAGTCCCTTTAAGAGCGTTATTAGGTAAGGTCGATGTCAGACCCGATACAGTAAGCTTTACTGATCCCTTGTTCTCTGAAGTTACTTTTGTATTTTTAGCAAACTGGTTCTATACCGTAGAATCAAAAGACACTGTAATTAAAAATGTCGTAGGTACTGAGAACGTTGTAGATGAAGAAGCTCTAAAAGAGTTCGAGCGTTTTAACCGCGATGTTTTAGAAAAAGATAAGACCATTCAAAAGAGCTTTAGCCGTTCTTTAGAAGGTATGTCTCCTTCAGAACTCTTCAAACTTGGCAATAAGATTAACCGTCTTTCTGTAAGAAAAGCCAAAGGTCAGTGTACCTGTCCTGATTGTGGTGGTTCCCAGAAAATGAACTGTCCTAACTGCTCAGGCTTTGGCATGATCATCTGTCCTTCCTGTCAGGGTAGAGAAGGTGGTTGCGCCCGTTGTAAAAAGACCGGTTACATTGAATGTCCTACCTGTCGAGGTGCTAAAAAAATCCCTTGTCAGAAGTGTAAGGGCAAAGGCTCTATCTATGTAGAAAGACAGGTCTATTTAGAGACACACTGTGCTCCTTTAATTAAGATCGAATTTGAAAAAGCAGAAGACTGCTTTTCTGTTCCTCCTCCATCAGTTATCGACTATAACTGCTATCAGAAGTTATTAGATTCTCTGGATTTCAAGCTCTCAGATGCTGATACTCAGGAGGATTATCACTTTTTAATGACCTATAAGTGTGAAAACTCTATAGGCTATTTAAAGTTCTGTATCTCAGGCATCAATAAGATCTTTGAGTATTGGGCTACAGCCTCTGGTGTGCCTTTAGTGATACCTCCTGTATTAGACTATGTGTACTCATCTATGCGCTCTGATCTTATTGATACTTCTGTAGGTCGTTCTTTAGTAAGCGCTGATGCAAAAATTCTGGTACTCAATAACCTTAAAAGAGACCATATCTTTTACACTGTATTAAGAGCCTTTGAATATGACTTTGATCTGGTGACAAAGAGGGTAAAGAATCAGGCTGTAGAGACTGATGCTTACACAAGTAAGGTCTTTAGCATGAAGGCAAAATTAGAGAGTATCGTAGCTTCACGTAAAGAGGAGTTAACTAAAGTTCTGTCTAAGAAGCTTTTAAAGGTAACGCAGCATTTGATGTCTGAGAGCTTTGCTAAAGATTGCTGTATGGGCTTAGTAGAGTTCTTTGCAAACTTAAAGTACAGACGTAAGTTTGTAACGATGTGCTGGAACTTTGGTACTCTGTTTGTGTGGGGCCTGACCTTGCTGCTAACATCATTTGTTGGTTCATCAGGTATGATGTTTATCTGTATGATCTTAAGTTTAGTCGCAAGTGCGCTTATCTCTTACTTTGGTTCTAAGAACCTGAGGATCTTTGAGATTTTACTGAGCTTAAAATGTTTTAAGAACATAACCAAGTTCATCGATTTAAACTATGACATCATGCGCTCTTTAATCATGATGGCAGGTGTCTTTATCATTGAATTTGTAGTATCAAATCTGCAGTAAGCTTCAGTGATAATTAGTACTTGTGCTAAGTATTAGAAAGCTTACCGTATTCAGTTAAAATCACTTCTAAATAAGCACTGTCATCTAATAGTCTTGTCCTCGATAACAGGCCTTGTCTTATGACCTTTCCTAAAAATCTAATCCTTTTGACAGGCGCAAAAAAAATGCCCCGAAGGGCATTTTTACTATGGATCAACCATGAATATTATTAGTTTCTTTCAACCTTGAACAGATTTACGATATCCTCAAGGTTAGTGAACTCTTCCTGTAAGTGATTTAAGGTATCTACAGTATTAGTTGCAGAGTCGTGGATTTCGTTTGAAGCATCCTTGATGTAGGTAATACGCTCTGTAATATGGGTAGATACAGAAGCCTGCTCTTCAGCTGAAGATGCCAGAACGTTAGTTAAGTCAGTGATCTTATCTAACTCTGATCTAATCTGAGTGAAGGCATCAGCAGAGGTAATAACCATATCCACACTCTTCTTACCATCTCTCTGTAAGATCTCCATGCTCTGATTTGCGTGGTTAGCTCCTAAGACTAACTTGTCGATCTGAGCTCTGATCTGCTCTGTAGAATCCTTAGACTTCATAGCTAAGTTACGAACTTCATCTGCTACCACAGCAAAGCCCTTACCAGATTCACCTGCACGAGCAGCCTCAATTGCAGCGTTTAGAGCAAGTAAGTTTGTCTGCTCGGCAATACCCTGAATGATGTCCAAGATATCAACGATACGCTCAGTTTCCTTGTTAAGCTCTAATACAGACTCACTGGCGTCTTTAAGACCTACGGTTAAGTTCTCTAAGCTCTCACGGCACTCATTCCAGCTTGATTCTGATGAGATTGAGTAATCATGAGCGGTCTTAACACCGTTTGCAGCATCCTGAGCAACCTTAGATACTTCACCGATATTAGTACTCATCTGATGCATAGCAGCAGAGATTGTATCAGTTGATGACTGTTGCTCCTCGCATGACTGCTTGGTCTGGTTCATCTTGTCAACGCCTTCTGCTACAGACTTACTTGCAAGATTTACCTGGTCCTGTACAGCAATTAAAGCTTCGTTAAATGACTTAACCAGACTGTTGAAAGCTTTAGCCATTAAAGACAGCTCGTTGTGACCTTCAGCATTTAAGTGTAAGGTCATATCCTTATCTTTAGCTAACTTCTCCATTAAGTGCTGTGAGCGGTGTAATGCAGAGGTGATGCTGGTCATTACTAAGGTTGAAACCGCAAGAATTACAGCAATTAAGATAATTGAAATTACAATTGCAAATACTAAGCTGTATTTTGCGCTGTCAGCCTTACTGTTACCTAAAGCTAAAAGCTCTTTTAATACAGAATTTGTAGTGTTCTCATAGGCAACCTTAGTTGACTGTGAGATTGATGACCAGTCAGCTAAAGGTAATTTCTTTTGCTCCTCACCCTGAGGTACGATTAACTGATATGAATCAAAAGCGGTCCAGTAGCAGCCAATTACTCTATCTAGGACACCGGTATCTTTCATGTTCTTATTAAAGATAGCGATTAAATCCTCTGAAGCATAGCTCTCGAATGCTGAACGGAATTCACCTTCAAGACCTCTAAAGTGCATGATCTGACCGAACAGGTAACCACTTACACCCTGATTTACAGCTTCATTGATGTTGTTGTGTAAGTTTAAAGTTGCAATCTGAGCCTTTAATAGCCAGTAGTAAGCGTTAGCTTCGTTTACAACGTCAGGATCATGTGATGCGAAAGCGGTTGCATAAGACACAGTGTTTGATACAGCTTCTGCTAAACGAGAGATATCAACACCTGCCCAAATGGTCTGACCTCCGAAAACATCTTTATAGTCATCAGAGCTTGGCTGCTTTGCATCTGCTACCTTTCTGATGTAGTTTAAGGTGTTTAACTTGGTCTTTAACTCATTGAAGTGCTTTTCGTTCTGGAAAACAGCAACCATAACGTCGTGGTTTTCTTCAAAGAACTTGTTTAAAGCATTCATATCAGCATCAGTCTTATTACGAGCATTTAACATACCCTGTTTTGCTGCGGATGCTGCATTATCTGATGAGTAGATATATTTAGAGGTTTCTTCCTGCTCTGCAATCAGATCAGATAGAACTGGAACAATGTGATTAACATAGTTTAATGAAGTAACCATCTCATTCATATTGCGATAGTCACTTAAAGAGTTGACAAAGTACCTTCCAATTAACACCAAAAGCGCGATAACAGGGATGGTAATCAAAAGCTGAATACGCTTCTTAATTGTCAAAGCGTTTAAAAAGTTCATATAAAAACCTCTTACTCGTAATTTGAATACTTTCTTATTATTTGTCCTGACGAAAAGACATATGCTCTCTTAACGTCAAGTGTTGGTTATTGTTTAGTTAATTATAGGTTTAGCACCATTAAACGTAACGATAAAATTTTAGGTATTTGATCTTTATCAGATTTTAAAACTCTTTTATTTTCATGTCTGCAACCAAAAAAAAGTTCGCATATTTAAACATAAATTTAGCGTTTTGAAAATAAAAATCGTATCGTTACTAACTCCTTGAAAACTAACAATAATAAAAAAATGATAACGATAACATTTTGATCTTAAAAACATAATTTTTTTACGAAAATGCTAAAAAAGTTAAAAATAATCGTTACGATTTCGATTTTTAAGCTGTTTTTATGAAAATTAAGGGAAAATTCGAGGTCTGTCATACCTTAATTTTTAGAAAAACAGAGTCGCTTTTCAGCAAAGTTTTGCGGAGAAAAATGATTTTTAGATCTCATAAATTTTATGGTCAAAATTCATCTTTAAAAAAAAGGGAGCTTAGATAAGGAAAAGCCCTGCACGAGGCAAGGCTTTAAGGAGGTAATTTGTAATCGATAAAGCAGATGATTCCTGACTATAGGAACTCTTCGAAAGCTCGCTTTACACCGATAACAGCGTCTTTCTCATCTTCACCTTCAACGTGAACGTAAACTTCGTCCTGGTAACGGATGCCAAGACCTAATAAACCGAAAATACCAGCTTTAAGATCAACTGAACGATCCTGATAGATTAAAGTGATCTTTGACTTATAGCCGCTGATAGCCTTTAGAATTGCTCCTGCTGGACGTGCATGAACACCGTCTCTGTCCTTGATGGTATATGTAAACTTTTCCATAGTTCAATATCCTAAGTTGTTTTTATAAAAAAGATTGTTGTTTTAAGTTCATAATATCAAATTCAATGATATATATAACACTTGCACAAAAAAAAATTATTCTTTTTTAAAGTCGATACGATTTCTTAGCTTCTGACCTGCTCTGAATGTAGTTACTCTTCTTTCAGAAATAGTAACTTCCTGACCGGTCTTAGGGTTTCTTCCTGGTCTTGCGCTCTTTAGCTTAAGCTCAAAGTTACCAAAGCCTGTTAGCTTTACCATTTCACCTCTTTCAAGCTTTCTTGCGATCTCTTCAAAAAACTTATCTACAAATTCTTGAGCTGTAGCCTTAGGAAGACCTACCTTGATAATCAGCCTTTCTGCTATTTCTGCACGAGTTAATGCCATAATAGTGTCCTTCTTTTGAAGCTAGAACCTGACAGATAAAATCTGCTCTTATTTACTTACTACTTGTAATATAATACAAAAAATCTTAAATTTTTCGTGATGAGTGCAATATTTTTAAAAATAATCAAAGATTTAAATATAAAATCGTACTCTGGTAACATTTTTTAGTTTCAATTCTGATCCTGAATTCCAACTAATCTAATCACGATGTATCTTTGTGGTGCTTGTTATCCGTTCACTGCATTCTAATGGTTCAAATTGAATATGAAGAAATCTCTAATCAGAAGTGATGTTGAGCTAGAAGAAGGTCCTTTTAAAGGTCAGGATCTTAACAGCTATCTTTATATGAACCTGCCTTCAGTTTATCTTTTCAGAATGAGCTCTAATGTTATGCATGAAGATGGTATTCTTGAAGGGGATGTAGTCATTGTTGACAGAAGTCTGCTTATTGAAAATGGTGACTATGTGGTCATGAATATCAATGGAACTTTTCTTTTGCGTCAGTTCTTAGATGGTAGAGAACCAAGACTTGTCTGTGCTGACGACACAATTCCTGATATTAATCTCACTCATGTAGATGAATGTGAACTCTTTGGTGTGGTCTCTTCTATCATTAGAAAAACTCGAGTTAAAAAGAATGCCAACTCTCGCTTTAACCGTGGTCGCAGTCAGTATCCATACCGTCGAACACCTAAGACTTATCCAAAAGATCCGAATGACAACGGCAGAAACTTCTATATGTAGCAGTCTTGATACTAAATTTTAAGCTTTTCATGACTTGAGTTTTTTAGCGTAAGCTTAAAACTATCTTTTAACTTCGTTAATTCATGTTCATTATTAGCTTCTTTCTCTACTAGAGCTAACGTTTATCAATGCACGTTTATCAATGTGACATTGTGGTACAATCAAGGCTATTAATTCTCTACCTATTAATGTTGCAGATATTTGTCTTATTATGAGTTTTTACTAAGAGTAAAAAGTCCTTAAAAGGTAGCTTTCAAAGACAACTTTAAAAGTATGCTCTTAAAATAAAACTCTAAAATCATCACAGAGTAAGAGAGTAAGGAAGCATAAGACAAAAGCAGAGCTGTGACACTTGACAGGTAATGTACGATAAAGACAGTACGATAAAGAACGTACGCATAAACTATTCACACAGTTATGTTCATTTACTATGGTTTCAGGCACCAGATACATGCCTTTACCTAAGAAATGGAGAACATAACTTTTATTATTTAGGAGCGATACTGTGGCAATGAAACTGGCTATTTACGGTTATGATACTGATATTGGTAAACTTGTGATTGAAACCATTGAAGAACAGGATCTCTCTTTTGATGATGTATTTCCATTATCTCCATTAACCGGCGAATATGACGCAGTTCAAATCAAAGGTCAGAACTATTTTGTTCAACCCGTTGAGGAATTCGATTTTTCAAAAGCTGATGTAGCTTTATTTTTAACTACTCAGGATGAGTCTCAGCACTGGATTAATGCTGCTCGTGAAAAAGGCTGTATAGTCATTGATGACAGCCATTTATTTAACGGTGATGACAAGACTGTAACCATCGTACCTGAAATCAATCCTTTTGATATTAAAAAGGCTATTGAAAACCGTTTGGTAATTCCTGCTCTGGCACCATCTGTTCAGTTATGTTTAGCTTTATCAGTGCTGCATGATGAGTATGGTATTGCAAGAGCTACTGTAACCTCTATGGAGTCAGTGTCAGAGTTCGGTCGTTTAGGCACTGAAACTTTAGCTCATGAGTCAACCTTACTTTTAAATGGTATGGCAGCAGAGCATCAGGGCTTCCCAGCTCAGTTGGCTTTTAACCTGCATACTAGAATGGGCTTACTTGAGGATAACGGTTATTCAGATCATGAGAATGCGATTACTCATGAGGTTTCACGTATCCTCGGTCGTTTCGAGCGTGGCTTTGATATTACCTGTATTCAGGTACCAGTCTTCTATGGTCACACTATGGTAGTTAATGTTGATCTTGAGGATAAGGCAACCTTAGAAGAGGTAAAGCAGGCTTTTGATGCTTCAGAGTATGTAACTGTAGCCTCTGAAGATGATGTTTTATCTCCCGTAGCAGATATCATCAATGAGAGAACAGTAATGCTTACAAGATTAAAGCAGGATAAGCCTGGTTCAAAATCGTACAGCTTTGTGATCATGATGGATAACACCAGAAGAGGCGAAGCTATTTCTTGCGTTGAAATAGCAAAATTGATTGCAAAATCACTCTAATCTGTAAAATGTGCACACTTTATGCATAACTTTTCCCAAAAATGGGATCTGACTTTATTTTGACTGGTCCCATTTTGAGTAGAATAATGCATAAAAATAGGGGTTGTTTAGTTATGCACGCTTACAAAAAAGCACTTTTATCTGTAGCTTTATCTTTTTTATTACCGTTTTCGGCAATGTCTGCTGATGATGACGGTACTTTTACTATTACTATTCAAGGTCCTGAAGTTGAGGATACAGCTCCTCAAGTGCAGCCTGTACAGCCAGTTCGTAGAACTCCTGTAAGACGTGCAACTCCAAGACAGAACAGACAGGCTCCAGTTAATGCAACTGCAACCAGAACACCTTCAGCTACAGTAAATCAACAACCTCAGACTGTAAGAAGTGCTACAACTGCTACTACTACCACAACTCAGGCTCAGCAGACCCCAGCTAGAACCTATACAGTATCACAGGGTGATACTATTTGGTCAGTTGCTCACCGCTACTTACCACAAGATAGAAGTGTTAATGAATTCCAGATTGTTGCCTCAATTTATAGAAATAACCGCGGTGCATTCGGTCAGGGCAACGTCAACAACCTTTTAAGAACTACTATTACTATTCCTCCTGTATCAGAGATAGCAAGAGAGACAACTGATACCGGCTCAAAGCTGTTAGCATCTGGCAGTATGACTTTACCTCCATTAGGTAATGCTCCTGTTGCAGCTAACACTGCTAATACCACAACTCCTGCAACAATTACACCAACCAGCCAAAGACCAATGCAGACACTTTCTGATAACGATATCCCACAGTACACTGCGACTGAGACCAAGATTAAGAAGTTACAGGAAGAAGAGGCTAAAAAAGATCTCTCTGTGGCAATGCCTGAGAATACTCGTGGTTCTGATTTGGATAAAAATCAGGCTACAGAACAGACTGTATCTACTGATAATTCACAGACTAATGCCAATAATCCAAAGCAGGCTTCTGTAAAAGCTATGAGCGCTGATCTTGCAGCTGCTGCTGTGGATGCTCAATCAATCAGAATTATGCTCGAAGGCAATAAGAAAGCTATTGATGAGAAAACTAAGGTCCTCGAGCAACAGTTAGCCGAAGCTATGGACAGAATGAAGAAAACTTCAGCAGCTACTGCTAAAACAGCTGCTGACAGTGTTTCTACTCTAGCTTCTCAGTATGACAATATTATTTCAGGTCTTCAGCAGGACATCATTGAGATCAAAGGTAACATCTCAAAGCTCTCTCAGGACAATGACAGAATGAGAGAGATGCTACTTGCTAATGATGAAAAGATTGAGGATATGCAGTTACAGCTGTCTCAATTCTCTGTAAGTACACCTACATCTGTAGTTGATCTTGATAAGCCTGTCATGATGATCTTATTTGGCGCAGGCTTATTAGCACTAGTACTGATGATCATCTTCTTAATCATCAAGTTAAAGTCACGTGCAAGCGCTAAGATGACTGATGACTTTGATGTTGAAGATGATTTCTCATCTGATGATACCTTGTTATCTGACGAGAACGGTTCTATTGATCTTGAAGCTCCTGTATCAGGTGAAGATGAGCCTGATACTTCAGATGTTCCTCAAAAAGAACAGGATAAGAACAACAACTCTATAAACTCTCCATCTGATACTGCATCTGATGTTGAAGCTGCTTTAAATGAGAAAAAGCAGGCTGATGCTGAGACTGCTGCACCAGAAGAACAGGCTGCACCTGCTGAAAATAATGCTGCAACTGATAACTTTACTGCAACAGATGATGGCAATAATCAAAAGGATGCAGCTCAGGAAGCTTGGGATAATGCTGCTACTACAAATTCAGCTGATGAGTCTAAAGACGATAAGGCTGTAATGGATGAGTGGTCAAAGGCTTTAGATGAGCAGTCTGGTAACGAGCAGAACGTTGATCTTGGACAGGATGAGAATAAAGATACCTCTCAGGATGATATGGCATCAGCTTGGGAAGCTGCTTTGAACGAACAGGAAAACGCTGAAAAGAAAGACGACAGTGCTAAGTCTGATGACGAGGCAATGGCTGATGCCTGGAGCGCAGCTCTAAATGAGCAGAAAGAAGCTGAGGAAAAGGCATCTGATGATAAGTCTGATGACAAAGCAAATGCCCAAAAGTCTGAAGAAGAGGCTATGGCAGACGCTTGGAGTGCAGCTTTAAACGAACAGAACAACGCTGAACAGAGTAACGCACAACAAAATCAGCCTGAAGAAAAGTCAGAGGACAAAGCTAGTGCCCCAAAGTCTGAAGAAGAGGCAATGGCTGATGGCTGGAGTGCTGCCTTAAATGAACAGAATAACGCTGAACAGAATCAGACCGAATCACAACCTTCTGAAGATGAAGTGTCAGAAGAGCCAGCTGCTGACATTCCAACAGATGAGACTGTAGCTGATGATAAGTCTGATGTTAAAGCTAATACCCCAACGTCTGAAGCAGAAGCTATTGCTGAGGCAATGAGCAAAGCTCGTGATGACAATGGCTCAGATACTGCTGACAATACTCAGAACGCAACTCCTGATGTCGCAGAGTCTGATAATGATAATGTAGATATTGATTCTATTGTTGATGATGCTAATGCAAATGTAGCAGACAAGACAACAGAAACAGCTCCTGATGCAACAACTTCAACTGATGATGTCGCAGACACCATTCTTACAGATGATGTAAAGGTAGAAGATGTCAGTGAAGATGAACTTCTAAATGGCATCTCAGAGAATACAGACAAGATTTTAGAAGAAAATCATGTAGCTCCTGAGAATTTAGATGTAAGCGCAGAAAACACAACTGACGATACAGCATCAAACGCTGATACAGATAATGTTGCAGCAGATGATACTGAAGTCCCTCAGGATACAGATACAAGTGAGCCTGCAGAGGCTTCTGCTGAAGAAAATTCTACAAAAGAAGAAGATCCTCAAGAGCAGCTTTCAGGTGAAGAAAAAGCTTTCTTAGAGTCAATGTCTGATAAGTCAAACTCTGATACTGCAACAGACAATAAAGATACTGAGATTGATCCTGAATTTGATGCAGAACCTTCAGAGCAAACTCAAGACAACATCCCTGATGCTAATGCAGATGTAGTACCTCAAGACGAGATCCCTGCTAACAAGTCAGTTGGTAGCAATGTTGATGAAGTTTTAAATGATGATCTTAATTTAGAAGATCTCCTAAACGGTAATGACAATGTTGTTGATGCTCCTGAAGAGACTGAAACTCCTCAAGAGCAAGCTCAAGGTGTAGAGACCTTTGATGCAATCCCAGAGGATGAAGAGAACTTACAAGAGCACACTATCGACGAAGAGCCTGATACAGACTCAGATAGCACAGATTCAGACGACACAGAAACATCAGACACAGAAACATCAGACACAGAAACATTAGATGCTGAACCAATTTCTTCCGATGATAACTTTGACAGTGAAGATACAGAGCCTGAGTTTGAAGAGAGCGAACCAGTTGACAACACAGACGACAACGAGATTGAAGAAGCTCAAGAGTCTCCTGTAGAAGATGCTGATTTTGACACTGATGTTGAGGACAACAATACAGCAGATGGCGCTTCTGATGATAACAGTGCTGATGATATCTACGTTGAAGATACCAACGTTGAAAACACTGATGACAACAATGACATCGGTGATATTCAGTCTAAGTCAGAGCAGGAAATCTTTAACAACGATACGACTGATGACAACAGTAAAGATGAGAACGGCGTAGTTTCATGGGCTGTACCTGATGACGACTTTGATATCGTAGGTCAGGGTAAAGATGCTGATGCTACCGTTTCTAATGAACCAGTTTCAGAGACTTCTGGAAAGGATACAAAAGAAGCAGAAAACACAGATACCTCTGATGTTGAGAATACAAAAGCTCAAGAGCAGGAAACAGAGCCTCAAGTTGCAGATACTGATGATTCATCAGAAGATGCTCAGGCTTTAGATGATCTTGAACAAAGATTGAGTGCTTCAAAAGCTCAGTATGATACTGGCGCTGATGAGGATATCATGAACATGCTAAGTGGCGGTGTTCATGACGATTTACCTCATGAAAGTGAAAAAGCCTTTACAGATGATGAAATCGCTTCAATGATGAGTTCTGCTAATGCTGTTGATCCTAAGAGTATCCCTGAGGATAACTTAGCTTTAGATGAACCTGTTGAAGAAAAAGTAACTGATACAGATACTTCTGAAGATCATTCTTTAGAGAATGTAGCAGATACCATTGGACCTATCAGCTCTGATTCTGACGATTATGAGAATGGGGCTGACAACCTAAACTCTGATGGTTCTGACAATTTTGATGGATTAAATGCAAAGCAGCATCAGTACTATGTTGATGAGCTGAATCTTGCTAGACTGTACTTTGAGACAGGTGATACCGAAGAGGCCTTAAAGATCATTGATGATGTCAAGGAAAACGGTAGCTCAGATCTTAAAGAAGAAGCTTCAAAGATTATAGAGACATATGGCAACTAAAGAACAGTTAATAGGTCTTGATGACAGTAAATTAGTAAATATTAAAGATGATCCCAGACGCATGAGCGTGCTCATGTGTGACAGAGACGCAGCCAAGGCATTACCGGATTTATTTTCTGATGCCTTTGATAAAGGTTTTGAACTGCGCATAGCTTCTGCTTACAGAAGCTTTTATAAGCAGTTTAAAATCTTTGATGACAAGTTCAAAGGCAAACGTCCTGTTTTAGATGCAAATGAAAATCCTATGGACATCAGCACTCTGTCTGATGAACAAAAAGTTCTGGAAATCATCCGTTTTTCAGCAATTCCTGGCTTTTCACGCCACCATTTTGGTACTGATTTTGATATCTATGCCATCAATCTTTTACCTCAGGGTAAAGAATTAGAACTTACCGCAAGAGAATATCAAAAGGGCAATTATTTCTACAAATTAGGTCAGTATCTGGCTCAAAACCTCATAAAGTTCGGTTTTAAGCGCCCATTCAACGGCAAAGGTACTATTGCCTTTGAGCCTTGGCACATCTCTTTTACTAAAAAAGCAGATGAGTGTATTGATGCATTCCCTGTAGATTTTGCTTTAGAGTACCTGCTCTCATTTAATGAGCCTTGGGTTAAATATGCAGCAGCATATGCTAAAGAACACTATAAGGAGCTTTTAGCTAAATGAGTGAGATCTTAAATACTCTTATCATAGGTTCAGGTCCAGCTGGCTATACTGCAGCTATCTATGCCTGCAGAGCACAATTAGAGCCAGTTTTAGTCTGTGGCTCAGAGGTTGGCGGTCAGCTTACTACTACACCTGAAATTGAGAACTGGCCTTCACGCTCTGATGCTCCTGATGGATTTTCACTAATGCAGGATATGTCAAAGCATGCTGAAAAGTTAGGTACCAAGTTCATCTATGATGAAGTTGTAAAAACTGACTTTAAAAATGAGATTAAAGAGGTTTACCTCTCATCTGGTAACATTCTAAAAGCTAAGACTGTAATTATCGCAACCGGTGCTAAAGCAAGATATTTAGGTCTTGAGTCTGAGACTCAATACAAAGGCAAAGGCGTTTCAGCCTGTGCTACCTGCGATGGCTTTTTCTTTAGAGGTAAAGATGTAGCTGTAGTAGGCGGAGGATCTGCTGCCTTTATTGAAGCTTTATATTTAGCTAACCTTTGCTCTAAAGTTTATTTAATTCACAGAAGAGCAGAGTTTAGAGCTGAAAAGGTCTTAGTAGACAGATTAAAAAAGTTAGAGACAGAAGGTAAGGTTGAATTTGTTTTAAATGCCAACGTCAAAGAGATCTTAGGAGATGGTAATCTTGTAAATGGTGTAAAGGTTGAGGTTAACGGACAGGATAGAGATATTGCCCTTTCAGGTGTTTTCATGGCTATAGGTCATGAACCTTCAACTAAGCCTTTTGCAGGTCAGATTGAACTTTATGACGATGGTACTGTAAAGACAGGCTTCTCAACAGAGACCTCAACCTCAGTACCAGGTGTCTTTGCAGCTGGTGACTGTGCTGACAGAGTTTACCGTCAGGCCATTACCTCAGCAGGTCAGGGCTGTAAGGCAGCGTTAGATGCAGAGAAATATCTGCAGAGTAAACTATGATCCAAGATTTATTTCCACATCAGTTTTATAACGAGTTCTCTTTAAAAAGAGCACCTTTAGATAATGATGAAGTCTTCGTCTTTGACGGTAATAATGTTTTAGTCTCAGGTGATGGAGAGAACTCTCCTTTAGCTTTACCTAAAGCATCAGCATTCAATCAGAACGAACTTACCTATCTTTTTAAGATTAATGATAAAGCTTATTTCCTATATACAGGTGAGAACTGCCCATATCTTGATGGTTTTTCTTATATGACCAAAAGAGTTTTACGCTCTGACAATCCTCGTACTGTTTGCTTTGCTGGCTTTACAGCTTATCAGTTATTCCAATGGTACAGAGTTAATAAGTTCTGTGGTTATTGTGGCTGCAGAACAGAGCACTCTAAAACAGAGCGTGCATTAGTATGTACTCATTGTGGTAACACCATTTATCCTAAGATTGCTCCAGCGGTAATTGTAGCTGTAACTGATGGCGATAGCATCGTAGTTACTCAATACAAAGACAGACCATACAGAGGCGTAGCTTTAATTGCAGGTTTCTGTGAGATAGGTGAAACACCAGAGCAGACCTGTGCCCGTGAAGTTGCAGAAGAAGTAGGCCTTAAGATTAAAAATCTAAGATACTATGGCTCTCAGCCATGGGGAATTGATAGTAATCTGTTGCTAGGTTATATAGCCGAGGTTGACGGCTCACGTACGATTGTACGTGATGAGAATGAATTAGCTCAAGCTTTATGGAAAAAACGCGAGGAGCTAGAAACTGCTGATCCTGTAATTTCTCTTACTAAGACTATGATTAAAGCATTCAAAGAGCACGTCTTCTGATCTTTTTAATTAGGCTATGTTTCATAGCCTAATTAAAAGCTTATCTGTACAGATCTTCTAAAGTCTTAACATAAACCTCATGAAGCTTGTCTAATGAGTCTAATTCAACCGCTTCATTTACTTTATGAATTAAGTTTGATACAGGCCCAAACTCAACTACTTTAGTGCCTAAAGGTGCTACAAAGCGACCATCTGAGGTGCCACCTGCTGTGGATAACTGCGCTTTGTTTCCAGTTACAGCAACAATTGCTTTTTCAAGAGAATCTAAAAGCTCTCCGCCTTTTGTAATAAAAGGCTCACCATTTAGAACATATCTGATTTCACAGTTAAGTTCTAATTCTCTTACAATCTTTTCAACTTCTATTGAGATCTTATCTTTTGATAAAGCGTCATTAAATCTCCAGTTGCACATAATATAGCAACTGCCAGGGACTACGTTTTCAGCACCGGTACCGCACTTAATGTTTGTTACCTGAAATGAGCTTGGTGGAAAGAACTTTGAACCTTCATCCCACTTTATAGATGCCAGTCTTGAAATTAAAGCACCTGCATGATGTGCTGCATTATCACATCTGTCAGGATAGGCTACATGTCCCTGAATACCGTTTACAGTAATATGAGCTGTAAGTGAACCGCGTCTGCCATTTTTGATGGTGTCTCCAAAAGTATTAGAGCATGATGGCTCACCTACAAGACAGTAATCAGGAATAAGGTTTTTCTTTTTTAGGTACTCAACTACAAAAGGTGTACCACCTTTAGCGTCACCTTCTTCATTAGAGGTCAATAGAATACCTACAGTTCCTTTGTGATTTGGATGTTTTTCTACAAAGCTGACTAAAGCTTCAGTCATGGCAGCATCAGAGCCTTTCATGTCCTGAGAACCTCTGCCATGTAAAACACCACTATCATCAATTAAGGCATCAAAAGGAGGTACAGTCCAGGCACTTTCATCACCAGGACTTACGACATCAGTGTGACCTAAAAATAAAAAGAAAGGGGAACCATCACCATGGAGAGCTATTAGATTTTCAGTGCCACTGTCTTTTAAAGTCAGGCACTTGAAGTTAATACTCTCAAGTCTTGCTCTTACTAAATCCTGACAACCAAGATCGTTTGGAGTAATTGAAGGCTTTTGAATTAAAGAGACCGCCAAAGAGGCGGTCTTAGATAATAGTTTAGTCATCTTCAGTTGGATACTGTAAGAACAGTTTACGTTCAAGTCTTAAGAATTTATAGGCAGTAGCACTCTTCTCTTCAACGTTAAGAGCATCAAATCTGCCATAACGAACATCTGTAAGCAGGGCAATATCGTCATCAGTCAGGGCTTTTGAAGCATCCAAATACTGACCTAAGAACTGATTTGCTAAAAGCTCATCCCACGGATATACAGTAGAGATTGAACGTAAGGTAAACATTGATAGCATATCTACGCTTACAATGCATTTCTTCTCTAAGGTCTTTAAGAAATCTTTGTAGTTCTCAGCTTTACCTGCAAAATCATAGAAATCTGTAGTAGGACCAATTGCGCCATTCTCATAGCTGATTGAAGCTTTACCATCATCATGAACTCTTAAGAATTCAGGCTTTACTTCGCCATCTTTGGTGTAGTCGCAAATGAGCTTACGCATTTTGTCTGAGCACAAAATTAAAGGCTTTTTGCTCATTAAGGAGAGAATTTCTACAACATTTGCCATGCCGTTTTTCTCTTCAGAATCTTCAACCTTGACACAAAGAGTAGCAAATACCTCTTTTACAGGTGGTCTGATTACCTTGTGTGCATCAGGTGGACATTCTGGGTGATAACGTTCTGGCATTGACATATTGCAAAACTCCTTTAAATTAAAATCAATGCCAAAAGTTTAACATTATTTACCTAAATTCGCTATTTTGATAAGAAAAAAGTTCGTTATCTAACTATTTTGTTTACATCTTTGAGCTGCAAAATGTCGTTTACCAATCAAGCTTATCTGTAAAAAAAACATAGTAGATGTGCAAAAACAAGATAAAAAACATGTTTAATCAATTGAACATGGTGATAAGTTTCATCGTAAAAGCTGAGCATTTATTTGGTAGAATTTTGCCTCTTGAGTAGCAAACTCAAAACAAACTTTATGTTTTTTCATTGAATTGAAAGGTATTCATAAATGTTAATGACACAATATATGTCGCTTTTAATGGCGAATTCACCTTATAACTTAATTCTCTTCATGGTAGTGCCAATGGTAATTGCTGAGACCATTGCTATCACTGAAATCGTTCTCCTATTTAGCTCAAAACCTTTACCAAAAGTTCAAGGATTAAATTCAATCTGCACTTTTATCTCAGGCATTGTGATGCTGATTTTAGGTGTGCTCTTTGTAAAGGAGCTGGTGCTTGTAGCAAATGAGAAACATCTATGGAACGGTTGGATTGATTACGCTTCAGCTCTTTGCTTTATGGTAGCTGTAATTCCATTAGTTATCATGTCACTTTTACAGGTAAATCTAATCTTTAGAAAAGCTAACAAGCGATCTAAGATGGCTGTAAAGATTGTGCTTTTGAGTATTTATCTTGTGACATCACATGCAGCAATGGTCTTTGGTATGTTAGATCCTGCCTTAGGTATGACTGATGCTCCACAGGTTATAGAAAATTCAAATATGCATAACATGCCTATGAAGATGAACATGGATCATGACTCAATGGACATGTCTTCAATGAATCATGATCCCTCTAATTCAGATGAAATGATGAACTGTCATGAAAAGAGTAAATAGTATGTAAAAGCTATTCACTTTATAGTTTAGTTCCAAGTTACAGTTTAGTTTAATATACGATCCTAGATAGGTCAAAAAGCCATCTAGGATTTTCTTTACTGTACGTAGGTGATTATTTTTTTTCAAATTTCTTAAAAATTGTCAATATTTGCAACTAATTGCCTAATAAAGTCATTCAAATAACATATAATCATGTAAGTAAATAAGCAAAATATAACAGGATCATATAATGAGCAAAAAACAATTCTTAGCCTTACCAGTAACCGGTGATACCTTTGCTGAGATTAGAGAAAAGAATCGTTACTACGTAGATA
>DKDL01000057.1 GCA_002449335.1 Succinatimonas sp. UBA6849
AAACACCTCCCTACTCGATAAAGATCTGAATTTTATAAAGTGCGGTCGACTACGTGCGGATTATTCTTTTGAGTGGATCTGGTAGTTCTTGGTAGCTACATCAATCATAAACTCAAGCACATTATCAAGATCGTCTTCATCAAGCTCAGCGTCAACATCAACTTTAGCAACTTCTGAAATGGTGTTGAGATCGCCTAAAACTTCACGATCAGTGATTTTCTCTAAAGAGCCGTCTTTAGCATTTACGGTAAGACCCAAGCTTAAGCCATAAGATAAATCTGCTAGTGTCTTTAATCTGTCTTTCTTTTCATAAGAGTCATCAGGCATTGCAAATAAATCCTCATCAGCATTTTCTAATTTCTCTTTAGTATCCATTGCAAGATTGGTCAGAGTAGCAACTAAAGCACCAGGTAATGGTTGACCGTCATTTAAAAGGTTTGAGAAGACACTGATAAAGATCCTGCTGCCTGGTTCAACACCTTTAGCAAGTACACCAATCATTAAAGAAAACCATGAGAACTGATTTTCAGTAACACCAGCTTTGGTTAAATCGTCTAATACTTTCTTATAATTTCCGTTCTTAACAGTCATCTTCTATCCTGTAATAATTACTAGATCTTTAAAATCTATCTTGTATGAAGTAAGAGCATGCTCATCTGAACTGTTTTATTTGCTCTCGTTAATTCACTCATTATACTTTAACCAGGAGCTTTCTTAAAAGTTTTGAAAATAGTGTCCAAAGAATGCATAAATTTCGCATTTTTATATTATAATGCATGAAGTTTTTTCAGACATCCGAGTGTATGAGACACTTCGCGATGCAATGCTTTTTGACAAATGGAATTTAAAGATGCATCCAATGCTTAATATCGCAGCCCGCGCTGCACGTTCTGCCGGTAATTTAATTGCTCGTAACTTAGGTCAGCAAGGTTCTTTTGAAGTTGAAGAGAAGAACAAGGACGACTTAGTTACAACTATTGATAAACAGTGTGAAAAGGTAATCATTGACACATTGTTAAAGTCATATCGCGATCACAGTGTATTAGCTGAGGAATCTGGTGTTGTTGGTAATCCTGATTCAGAGTATCAGTGGGTAATCGATCCTATCGATGGTACTACTAACTTTGTTAAGGGTATTGCTCATTGCGCAGTATCAATTGCGTTACGTCACAATGGTAAGACTGAGGTTGGCGTAGTATTTGATCCAATGTTAAATGAGATGTTCACAGCAGCAAGAGGTGAAGGTGCATTTTTAAATGGCCACAGAATCCGTGTTTCTCCTCGTGATTCATTAGACGGAGCTATTATCGGTACTGCTTTCCCTACAAGATATCGTGACAGAATGCCTGCATATCTTGAACTATTCTCAAGACTAATCGCAAATTGTGCTGACGTACGTCGTATGGGCAGTGCAAGCTTAGATTTATGCTACGTTGCATGTGGTCGTTTCGATGGCTACTTAGAGCAGGGCTTAAAGCCATGGGATTTTGCAGCAGGTGATTTAATTCTGCGTGAAGCTGGCGGTATCGTATCAGACTTTATGGGTGAGACTGGTTACGTTAAGAGCGGTAACTTAGTATCAGGTAACCCTAAGATGCTACGTGCATTATTAAAGATCTGCGACGTTCAGAACTTACCTGCAATCTTAAAATAATTCTTTTTAGAACACAAAAGAGGGCGCCACAGGCGCCCTTTGCAATCTTACATCCTTATTTACAATGATCTTTTATATAAAGGCAGTAAATAAGGTCTTTTATTTTTAAAGACATCCTTTTCCTGAGCTAAGAACACTTCAGCTGTAGCAAGGCTGTCAACCAGCGCATTATGCGCTTCATAAGCAGGAAAGCCTCTTCTTTCTCTAATAGCTGACAATCTTACATCCTCAACAGATGTAATTTCATGATTTAGTTTTCTTTCAATTGCCATTGTATCTAAAGAGAGAAATGGCAATGGATCTTTTCTTTTAAGACCTAAAGTACTTTTAATAAAGTTAGTTTCAATATACATACAGTGCATTAAAACTAAACCACCTGAGATCTTATCTAAAAGCTCAATCATAGCTGTAACAGGCTCTTTGCCTTGCTCTAGCTGTTCTGGTGTGATCTGGTTAATCACTGCAGAATCTTTTTTGATGAACTTAGAGTTATTCACATAGTAATGAAATGAGGTTGTAAAATCGATTGCACCTTTTCTTAAACAGATACCGCCAATAGACAGAACATAGTCCTTACTAGGATCAATGCCTGTGGTTTCAAAGTCAATGGATGTAAAACGGCACTCATCAATAAAGCTATTTGCGTTTGGCAATTCCCTTTGATAAAAAGCCTTTAAATAATCAGGGCAATTTTTAGAGTTGGCAAACTTTAAACAGCGTCTTCTATGTATCTCAATAGGTGTAAATCTTGAGAAGAGGCTCATTTATAGTACACCTCTGCCTGAAGCAAATCTAAAAGAAGCAGCTTTTTGATGTTTTGCAATAATTCTAAAGGCATCTCTTAAGTGATTTCTTTCAAACTGAGATAACTCATCAGGATTTAAGTTATTTGAAAGCTTCTCTTGATGCTCGATTGCTCTTAACTGATGCTTGAATCTTACATGGTTCAAGAAGGTATAAGCTTCGTTTAACTCCTGATAATCATCTTCTTTTATAAGTTCTGCTTTTACAGCAGCCTTCATTCTCTCGTAAGTATCGGTACTGTCAGATTTTGCAGCAATACCATAAACACGGGCAATTTCAATGATAAGGTTAATAGCCTGTTTCTTGATATTAAGATATGGCTTGTTGTCACCATCTTTGGTTAGAACAAACTGTCTGAAGGTGCCTAATGGAGGAGCTACAGCTGTGGAAATACTAATTAAGGTTGCTAAGAATCTGCTGTTGTCATTAGCTTTTTCAATTAAGTGCTGTCTTAACTGTTTAACTAATGAGGTATTACCGTACTGGCATCTCATATCTAAGAATACAGAACTGCATAAGATAGCATCTTCAGTGGTATTTAGTACCCAGTCACTGTAGTACTCTTTCCATTTATCCAAACTTGCAAGCCAACGTGGATTGTTTGCCATGAAATGACCTTCACAAAGTGAATAGCCGCATTTAGCCAGATTCTGATTTACGTAGTCGGCAAGTTTTGCAAAGTACTCATGCTCTTCATCAGTAAGTTCACGCTTGGTGATAATGCAGTTATCCTGATCTGATAAGAACTGAACTTCAGAACGAGCCTGAGAGCCTGCTGCTACAAAGGCAAAATCTACAGGTGCAATACCAAACTTTTCTTCAGCCATCTTTACAAAAGCTCTGCAGAAAGTATCTGCAATATGACTCATAACTTTCTGGATGGTGTGAGGTTTTACGTTAGTCTGTACCAGTGTCTGGAAAATTTCCTGTTTCTGACTTGATAGTTCAATGATCTTCTCTTCAGTATGAGCTCTTGCAATTTCTTGACAGAGGTAAACTGCCTGCAACTGAGAATTCTGTAATAAACTTGTAGTAGATACGGTACCAAAGACCTTACCGTCTTTTAGAACTGGTAAGTTTTTAATGTTATACATCACCATGATCTCAAGAGCATCAAAGATGGTCTTATCAGCATCAATGGTCATAACATTAGAGGTCATGATGTTGGATATAGGAGCATTGATATCCATGCATTTTGCTACAGCTTTTAAGGTAATGTCAGATTTGGTTACGATACCTAAAAGGGTATCTCCATCCATTACCATGGCAAGATCGGTATTATTCTCGCCTAATTTAATTGCTGTATGACAGATTGTGGTATCAGCTGTGACGATAGCTAAATCATGAGAACATACTTTTTCAATGCTCTTATTAGAAGAGCCTTTCTCATCAGCTGTAACCTCATCGGCATAGTTATGAGAAGAGGATAATCTAACCCATTCTTTAGCATTGAAGTATTCACCAACTTCTTTGTTCTTTTCAATTAAAAAGTGCAGAACATTCTTTGGTAACAGATAGAGCAGGGTATTCTCTAAGAACACCACCTTATAGTCACTTTCACCTTCTTTATCAATTTGGGTAAAACCAAAGGTGTCTCCTGCTCCAAATTTTGCACGCAGTGATCCATCAGGTTTATTACGCTCTTCAACTACACCAGTACGGATCATGAAAAGGCCGGCACCTGCCAGGCTTTCATTATCAAGCTCCTCACCTGGAGTATGGTAAGTGATCTGAATTTTGGTGGCAGTTGCATCTTTTTCAAGATCGTTTAATTGAGAAAAAGGGTAGGTATGTGAAATGAATTCGTATATGTTCGGAAGTAATGATTTATCCATGACTGACCTCATTATCCTGCGGTGTAAAATAAAACATCGCTTTTCATAAAGATGTATTTTGTTATGTTTTTATAATCTTTAAGTATATGAAAATCGGAAGAATGTTAATGAGACAGACTTTAAATTTTTGATGACAATCATAAAAAAATACACCATCAATTTTAGTTGATGGTGTATTTAAAACAATCAAAGATTATGATCTATTTAGTTGACGATTTTATTAGTCGATAAATGGATCTGAATCTCTCTGAGTGTCGATTGATTTAGTTGCAGCTGTAGCTGTTCTCTGAGCAAAACCGCCAGCTCTCTCACTCTTCTCAAAAGGCTTAGCTTCATCATCGTTGCGGCCTGATGGTACATTTGAGTAATCAACTGGTTCTACATTTGGCTCTGAGATGCCTTCGATACCGGCTAAGGTAACATCACGAAGACCGCCAGCCTTTGAAGAATGCTCAACAGAGATTGAATCCTCATTCTTTGATGATGGAACATTTGAGAAGTCTACGTTGTAGTCTTCACCCTGACCCATCTCCTGCTCTGTATAAACTCTCTCAACAGGAGTGTAAGGTTTTACCTCAACAATCTTGCTCTTTGGAGTTGCAGCCTTTGGAGGAGTGCTGATTCTTCTTGGCTTTACAGGTGCAGTGGTCTGCTCTGTTGAAGCCTGAGTCTGTGCCTGAGCATTTTCCTTGTTCTGACGACGTGAACGAGGCTCTTTTACCTGCTGTGACTCTTCTGCATTTCTCTTCTGACGAGACTGCTTAGGAGCACGCTGAGGCTTTGTATTCTCTCGCTCTGTTTCATTACGTGGAGTACGTTCTTGCTTTTCAGCCTTCTCGGCTCTTTCCTGTCTTTCAGGACGCTCAGTCTTAGCTGGACGTGGCTTGCGAGCTGGACGATTCTTCTGACCTTCAGTAGTACGAGGACCTCTTGAAGAGTTCTTTCTCTGACCCTGTCTGCTGTTCTTCTTTGGAGGCTCTTTCTTCTCATTTGAACCGAAGATAGTGCCAAAGAATGACTTGATAGAATCAATTAATGAAGGCTCACTGTTCTTAGCCTGCTTACGCTGTGGCTTAGTCTCTTTCTTAGGTGCAACCTTAGGAGTTGACATGGTTGATGAGAGAATGTCTGCATTGATAGCAGGAGTGTCACTAGTATTCTGAGTGATACCTGAATTCTCTACAACTTTCTTTAAGAAAGGATTCTCTAAGAAGTTTTCAGCCTTTTTACGGTTCTCTTTATCAAGATCGCGTAATACTTCTAAGCTGTTGATGTTGCTTTCTTTACTGGTTGGAGTCTGAATGCAACGGTTTACAGTGTATTCCTGAGGCATATAGGTCTTTTCAGGAACAATAGTAATACGAGTCTTAGTTCTCTCTTCAATTGCAGCTAATGCTGCTCTCTTCTCATTTAGAATGAAGGTTGCAACTTCAACTGAAGCAATAGCAAATACGTCACCTGCGTTCTCTTTGTGAGCCTCTTCTTCAATCAGTCTTAAGATTGATAGAGCTAATGATGAGGTATCACGGCAAGTACCCTGTCCGTTACACATAGGACATACGTGAGAGCTACTCTCCTCTAATGAAGGACGCAGTCTCTGTCTTGACATTTCTAAAAGACCAAAGCGAGATAATCTGCTGAACTGAATACGAGCTCTATCCTGGCGAACAGCCTCACGCATTCTGTTTTCAATCTCACGCTGGTTCTTTAATGGGCTCATATCGATAAAGTCGATAACAACCAAGCCACCAACGTCTCGTAATCTTAACTGACGGGCAATTTCTTCAGCAGCTTCGATGTTGGTCTGAAGAGCAGTCTCTTCAATATCACCACCACGAGTAGCCTTAGCTGAGTTAACGTCGATTGAAGTTAAAGCCTCAGTAGGATCGATCACAATAGCGCCACCTGATGGAAGTCTTACTTCTCTCTTGTAAGCAGTATCGATCTGGCTTTCAATCTGGAACTTGCTGAATAAAGGAATATCACCATTGTACAGATGAACCTTTGAAGCAAATTCTGGACGAACTAACTCAATGTAGTGAAGGATCTGCTTGTAAGCATCAGTGCTGTCAACCAGAATTTCACCGATATCAGGACGTAAGTAATCACGAATTGCTCTTAGAGCAATGTTTGATTCCTGATGAATTAAGAATGGAGCAGGACGAGTTGCAGCTGCCTGCTTAATCATACCCCATAGCTTAGTTAGAATTGATAAATCCCACTCAAGTTCTTCAGCGCTCTTACCAACACCTGCAGTACGTACGATAACGCCCATGCCATCAGGTACAGTAAGACCTTTTAGAGCAGCCTTTAATTCAGTTCTGTCCTCACCTTCAATACGGCGTGAAATGCCACCGGCACGAGGGTTATTAGGCATTAAAACTAAATAGCTGCCAGCTAAAGAAACGAAAGTAGTAAGAGCTGCACCCTTAAGACCACGCTCTTCTTTTTCGATCTGAACAATAACTTCCTGACCTTCTTTTAGGGCAGAACGAACTTGTGCATGATCGCTAAAGTTAGTGCCTGCAGGGTAATACTCTTTAGCAATTTCTTTTAGAGGAAGAAAGCCGTGTCTTTCAACACCATAGTCAACGAAGGCTGCTTCAAGACTAGGCTCGATGCGGGTAATGGTACCTTTGTAGATATTAGCTTTCTTGTTTGCATGCTGTGGTGATTCAATGTCGAGATCATACAGCTTCTGACCATCGACTAGGGCAACGCGAACCTCTTCAAGTTGGGTCGCATTTATAAGCATTCTCTTCACGAGAAAAATTCCTTTTTTAAGTTCTGTCAGGCAATACAAGACTTGCGAGGGCTCTTAGCTTTTTTAGACAGAAACCGTCCAAGCCCCAGCTCTGAGAGAACAAGTTTTTCCTTACATTCAAAAGACAACGCGCCAATACTTTCTTTAAAGAGGGGTTAATCTTAAGAACAACCGTAATCTTCAATCTTTATCCACTGCTTTTTACAGAATGCTACGCATCCACAGCAGTGACCGCAGGGCATCCCCTACAGACGTCAGATTAACTAAAATCGAGTAGAAACCATGAACAAAGGGGTTACCGTACCCGACGGACCATATTATGCCATAAATCAGATTAATATTTAATGCACAGGTCTTTATGGACGCTAAATATTTTTGATAATTTGAACTGCATCAAGAGTGAATTTATTGTACGTTTGGCTAAATTTAAAATGAATTTTTCTAAAAATCACCTTTTAGCCTTATTTTTTATTAAAATACCGCGAGTAAAACAGCACAAACAAGGTTAATGCAATGTCTGAAAAGCAAGTAGTATCCCACTCAGTTACATATAGAACCGCAGATGAAAATGATGACGGTCAGAGACTAGATAATTATTTAGCTCGCATCTTAAAAGGGGTGCCTCGTAGCATGCTTTACAGAATCTTGCGCAGAGGCGAGGTAAGAGTTAACAAAGGTAGAGTTACTCCTTCTTATAAATTAAAGAAAGGTGACACTATCAGAATTCCTCCTGTAAAAGTAACCGAAGGTCCTGTAACTATTCCTTCATCAAATCTGCACTTAGTTCAGGATTTGAAAAATCGCATTTTATTTGAAAATGACGATTTATTGGTGGTAAATAAGCCTGCAGGTCTTGCGGCTCACGGTGGCAGTGGTATTGAGTTTGGTTTAATTGAAGCTCTGCGCGCATTAAAACCTGAGCAAAGATTCTTAGAATTAGCTCACCGTCTTGATAAAGAAACCTCAGGCTGTTTAATTGTAGCTAAAAGACGTTCTGCTCTTAGAAATCTACATGAACAGTTCAGACAGAGAATTGTTAAAAAAAGATATTTAACTTTAGTTCCTGGTAAATGGGATAGAAGAGTTCACTTAGTTGATGCTCCACTAGTTAGAAACGAACTGAGATCAGGCGAGAGAATGGTGGAGGTAAGCTTTAAGAACGGATCTCCTTCGTCAACAGGTTTTGATGTAGTTGAGTTTTTAGATGGAGCAACATTAGTTGCTGCCATGCCTCATACAGGACGTACTCATCAGATTAGAGTACATACAGCCTATGTAAAGCATCCTGTAGGCGGTGATGAAAAGTATGGCGATAAAGAGTTCAATGCAAGATTAAAAGAAATTGGTTTAAAGAGAATGTTCTTACATGCTTTTAGAATTACTTTCTTAAATCCAGCTGATAACCATGTCTTAAAAATCGAAGCTCCACTGCCTGATGAGTTAGAGGCAGCCGTAGAAGCATTACGTATTAAAAAAGACGACAAGGAATAACTTTTATGTCAGATAATTCTCGTTTTGCTCACATAGAAGGTCGTCGTGACATTGTTTTTGATGCTGATGCTAAAAAAATTCTGTCTAATCTTGAAGCAGTAGTCTTTGATTTAGACGGCACTTTAACCGACAGTATCGGGCAGATCTTAAGCTGTACACATGCAACTTTTGATTATTTAGGTCTTCCTCAACCTGAAGATAAGGCCATTATGAGCACTATCGGTCTTGAGCTAGGTGAGGCTCTAACGAGCTTATTACCTGAGGATAAAAAGCACTTGGGAGCTAGTGTCACTAAAGATTACCGCGAAATCTTTAAGTCAAGACGCGATTTTCAGTTAGATAATCTCTTTTCAGGTATTGAGCCTTTAATGAAAAAATTAAGATCTCTCAATATCAAGATTGGTTATGCTTCAGGTCGTTCCATGCAGGGCATTGAAAGAACCATGAATGCTACCTTTTTAGGTAACTACTGCGATGGTATTTGCGCAGGATCTGAGGTTCCATCAAAACCAGATCCTACCATGATGCATACTCTATGTAAGAGACTTAATGTTAAAGAAGGGCATGTCTTAGGCGTAGGTGATTCAGGTCTTGATATAAAGATGTATCAAAACGCAGGAGCTCTATCTTTAGGTGTTCAGACAGGCGTTTGGAGTGGAGATGCTCTAATGACCTTAAAGCCTAGCATGCTAATTAAGAGTATTGGTGATTTAACATCCTACTTCAATTAAAAAGATTCAATTAAACAAAAAAAGCAGAGCGTTCTGATCTGCTTTTTTAATTCTCTTCATTAACCTGCTATTCACAAAGAATATCGTTTACAGCTCCATGAGCGCTGATAAAGAAAGGTAATCTATTAACAGTTCTGTCTGCAATAGCAAGAATGTTCACTTTACAAGTCTTCTTTACTTTAGCCATCTGATCTTTTGTATAGTAAACACTGTCAATTGGTGCAAAGTCAAAAATTAAAGCTCTGCTGTCAGTGGTATAGAAAAGTTCTCCTCTGTAGTTTTTAGATACCATCTCAAGTGGTACTTGTGAGATAACTAAAGGAAAAGATACTAATTCAGAGATAAGCTGACTTAAATTCTTGTTATCAGCCATGGTTGAGAACTGTTTGAAGGTAAGGTAGATACCTGCATAGGTAGCATGCTTTGCGTTATCATCAAAGGTAATATTAGAACTTGCGTTTTGTGAGTAGTTCTCAGTGGTGATTACGCCTAGCATAGGTTCTGCAATAGTGCCAGACATTCCTCTAGAACCATTACTAAAGATAGCAGCTGTTGCTTGGTATTTGCCTTTTCTTGCAACATCATTGGCAATTATGTTCTTTAAGCTACTGTCATAAACTTCACCTTTACCTAAAATAACTTCATATAAAGCAAAGTGTTTTGTAGCTACTTTTTCTGTAAGAGTGTAAGCATTAGCAGCAAAACTGAAGCTTGCACCTAAGAGTACAGAGGTAGTAATGCAGATTTTTAAGAGAGCCTTTGAAAACATAATGCACCCAAAATTCGATAAATACATAACACTAGTGTATACTTTTGTGTTCAATATACATAGTTTGTATCTAAACTTGTATCGCAAATTTTAAAAATAAAGGTCAGGAGACACGAATATATGACAGATTTGTCATTTACCGAAAATGTTAATTTTGACAAGCTAGCTTCTCAAGAGTCTAGTTACAGTACCAAAATTGATCCTGAGAACCTAAAAAGACTGCAGACAGCTTGTGTTAAGGTAAATGGTCCTGTTCAGGCAGACTTCAAATTCTATGTTGATATGCAGGGATTGAGAACCATTGAAGGTAACATTAGGGCAAATGTAACTTTTGTTTGTCAAAGATGCCAAAAAGAATTTGATAAAGATTTAGAGAGTTCTTTCCTATCTACCTGTGATGAGCAGAAAGCTAAGAGCTTAAAGATTGATGAAAAGTTAGATATCGTTGAGCTTAACGAAGATGGAACCTTTAATCTTTTAAACTTTTTAGAAGATTGTCTGTTACTTGAAATACCATACATTACTTCACATGAAGAAGGTGATGAGAATTGTGTATCTCAGGACAGTGATTGGTCTTTTGGTAAAATCGAAAAAAGCGATGATGACAACCCTTTTGCCAAGTTAGCATCATTAAAGGATCAGTTAAAAGGTAATTAATAAGTTCAATTAATCGGAGCTTATTAATAGGTTAATTGCATTGCTGATTACGGTACAGACTGAACATAAGCCATTAATATTTTGAATGTTCAATTTTTGCTTGAAATGGTAAATCATTATCAGTATAATACCGCGATTAGTGCCACAGAGTGTGGCTGCAGTTGGTTAATAAATAAAGTTAGCGGGGTTATTGATCTCCGCAAAAGTAGTAATATTTAGGAGACAAAAACATGGCTGTTCAGCAGACCCATAAGTCCCGTTCACGTCGTGACATGCGTCGTTCACACGATGCTTTATCAGCATTAGCATTATCAGTAGATAAGACTTCAGAAGAAGTTCATATTCGTCACAATGTTACCGAGGGCGGTTACTATCGTGGTGAGAAGTTAAATCTTACCCCAGCAAAGCCTTTAGTGTCTAAGAAAGAGTTCTTAGCATCAAAGAAATAATTTGTGAGAACAAATAATTCTTATTAAGTAATTTATGGAGAAGGGCGTCGAGACTAGGTCTCGCTACGCCCTTTTTAAATTGTGCAGGATCAGAATTTAGTAACTGTAGCTTTAGATGGAACCGGTGGTGACAACGTTGATGCAAGAAGCGTTGCCAGTGCTGTTCGTTTCGCTTTGGTTTTAAATCCTAGCTTAAGAGTCTTGGTTTTTGGCAGTCAAAAACTTAAGCAGGCTTTGACTCAAGAAAAAATCGACGCTAAGCGTTATGAGTTTTTCTCAGCACCAGAATGTATTCCTCAGGATGAAGACCCACGTAAGGTCTTAGAAGGATATTACAATTCTGCAATGCGCAAAGCCATTGAAGCAGTGCGTGACAAAAAAGCTGATGTAGTAGTTTCAAGTGGTGGTACAGGTCCATTAGTAGCCTTATCAAGACACATTCTAGGAACTATTGATAATATGCGTCCGGCTTTATGCGCAAGAATTCCTGCAGGTCCTGAGAAGTATTCTTTGATGTTAGACTTAGGTGCTAATGCTCAAAGTAAGAGTAAAGATCTTCTGTCATTTGCTCTGTTAGGTAATGCCGCCTATAAAGTAATGTACAAAGAGGAGCATCCTCGTGTATGTGTTCTCAATGTAGGTTCTGAGCGCAATAAGGGCAATCCTTTAGTTAAAGAAGGTCGTGATCTCATTGAACAGGTAAAACGCATCAACTGTTGCGGTTTTGTCGAGGCAGACAAACTCTTTACAGATGAAGCTGATGTAATTGTAACTGATGGTTTTACTGGCAATGTTGCTCTAAAAGCAGCAGAAGGTGTGGCATCTGCTTTCTTAAATGCACCTGGCATCAAAAAATTCTTTTCAAAGCTAGCAAGACCTGATTGGCTAGTTCCATGGCAGTACAACGGTTCATTACTTTTAGGTGTGGACGGTTTGGTTGTTAAGAGCCATGCTAGTGCAGGTAAAGAAGCTGTGGCTGTAGCTCTGGCAGGTACAGTAAAACTTGCAAGGCTTAATCTTATTGATTCTATCAAGGAAGAGCTGAAAAAATCCGTCTAGTTCATGGAAATTTAGCCTCATCTTGTATAAAATAGACAAATTGTTTAATTGCATTATTTGGAGAATTCATTGTTTACCAGAATTCTTGGAACAGGCAGTTACTTGCCAGAACAGATACGTACCAACGCTGATTTAGAGCGCATGGTAGACACATCAAACGAGTGGATTTTAGAACGTACAGGTATTAGCGAGCGTAGAATCGCTGCTCCTGACGAGACAGCTGCAACTATGGGCGCAATCGCTGCCCGTAGAGCTTTAGAAGCAGCCAATGCAGATCCTAGCGAAATTGATTTAGTTATCTGTGCTACTACATCATCACAGAATGCTTTCCCTTCAACAGCTTGTGAGATCTCTGGACTTGTAGGAATTTCCGATTGTCCTGCTTTTGATCTTGCTGCAGCATGTTCAGGTTTCAGCTATGGCTACGCTTTAGCTCATTCTATGATCTTGTCTGGTCAGGCTAAGAAAGTGCTAGTAGTTGCAGCTGACTTAATGTCAAGAGCATGTGATCCAAATGATAGAACAACAATTGTTCTATTTGGTGATGGTGCAGCTGCTTGCGTATTAGGACAGTCAGAGACAGAAGGAACCATTGCTGTTCATATGTCAGCTGATGCTAAGTATGGTCCTTTACTTTCTTTAGCATATCCAAAGCGTGGTGAAGATACATCTAACAGCTCATGGCTTTACATGAAGGGTAATGATGTATTCAAACATGCAGTTACAGTTTTAGCATCTCTTGTAACCAAGACTTTAGAGAAAGGTAACATGAGTGCTGAAGATCTTGATTTCTTAGTACCTCATCAGGCTAACTTGAGAATTATTGCAGCTACTGCAAGAAAGTTGAAGATGGACATGTCTCAAGTTATCGTTACTCTAGATAAACAGGGTAATACCTCAGCTCCTTCTGTAGGCTTAGCTTTAGATGAAGGTATCCGTTCAGGCAGAATTAAGCGTGGCGACGTTCTGTTACTAGAGTCTTTTGGTGGTGGTTTTACCTGGGGCTCTGCTCTCATCCGCTACTAATCTTTTCAATCAAAAGCGCAGTGATAATTTACTGTGCTTTTTTTAGGAGATAAATATGAAAAAATATGCAGCTGTATTTCCTGGTCAGGGATCCCAGAGTGTTGGTATGTTCGCTGATTTCATGGACAATGAAATTGTAGTAAAGACCTATGCTGAGGCTAATGAAGCTTTAGGTTATGACTTAAAGAACATCACTTTAAACGGCCCTGAGGCTGAGTTAAATAAGACTGAAGTAACTCAACCTGCTATTTTAACTGCTTCTGTTGCAGCATTTAGAGTTTTAATGTCAAAGGCTGAGAAGCCTGCAGCTTTAGCTGGTCACTCATTAGGTGAGTACAGTGCTTTAGTTGCAGCTGGTGCAATTGACTTTAAGGATGCTGTAAAGTTAGTAAGATTACGTGGTCAGGCAATGCAGGAAGCTGTACCAGCTGGTGTTGGTGCAATGGCTGCTATTTTAGGTTTAGAAGATCAGGTAATTATCGATACCTGCAAGAAAGTATCTGATGATAAGTCAAAAGTTTGGGCAGCAAACTTCAATACTCCTGGTCAGGTAGTAATTTCAGGTAACAAAGAAGCTGTAGATAAGGCATGCGCTGAATTTACAACCTTAGGTGCTAAGAGAGTTGTTCCTTTAGCTGTATCTGCTCCATCACACTGCCCTCTAATGCAGCCAGCTGCTGACAGATTAGAAGCAGCTTTAAAAGAGATCAACGTAAAGGATGCACAGATCCCTGTTTATGCTAACGCATATGCAAAGCCAGTTGTAAAAGCAGCTGACATTATTGATGCTTTAGTAAAGCAGTTAACTCAGCCAGTACGCTGGGTTGAGACCGTTCAGGCATTAAAGGCTGAAGGCGTTGAGGCTTTAATTGAAGTTGGTCCTAATAAAGTTTTAAGCGGTCTTGCTCGTAGAATCGACAGATCTTTAGGTACAGCTAACGTATGCAACGAAGCTACCTTAGAGAAAGCATTAGAAGAATTAGCTTAAAGGTAAGAAGACATGTTTAATTTAGATTTTAAAGGCAAAGTAGTTTTCGTAACTGGTGCTAGCCGTGGTATTGGTAAGGCAATCGCTCAGAACTTCGAGCAGTTAGGCGCAACTGTATACGGTACTGCTACATCAGAAAAAGGTGCACAGGGTATTACCGAGTACTTAAACGGTCATGGTAAAGGCTTTGTAATGAACTCATTAGATAAGCAGTCAGTTGAAGATTGCTTCAATGCAGTTGTTGCAGAAGCTGGTACTTGCCCAGATGTTTTAATCAACAACGCAGGTATCACCAGAGATGGTCTGTTCATGAGAATGAAAGACAATGACTGGAATGACGTTTTACAGTGTAACTTATTTGCCTGTGTACAGTTAGCTAAGTTATGTGTAACTCCTATGATGAAAAAGCGTGCTGGTAGAATTATCAACATCGCATCTATCGTAGGTCAGGATGGTAACGCAGGTCAGTGTAACTACTCAGCAGCAAAAGCTGGCTTAATTGGCTTTAGCAAATCATTAGCTAAAGAAGTAGGTTCACGTGGCATTACCGTAAACTGCATTGCTCCAGGTTTTGTAGCAACTGATATGACAGCTGCTTTAAACGAAGAGCAGTTAAAGGCTTGGACTAACACCATTCCTTTAAAGAGAGCAGCAACAGCTGATGATATTGCAGCTTCAGCTGTATTCTTAGCTTCAGATATGGCTTCATATATCACTGGTTCTACCATTGATGTAAATGGCGGCTTACACTGCAACTAGTATTTTAGGCGGTCAGTGTCTAGTTTGACGCTGACCAAATATAGTTAATTTTGTGCTAATAATGTGATCTGTCACTTTTTATTGTAAATATAAGCATAATTTACTACCAAAACTGAAAGAAAACATATATAATTAGCACAAGTTTGTTTGGGACCTAGCATTGGGCTGGCCCTTTTAATTTGAATAGGACAGTATCTGCATTTTGCAGTCTGATCAAGGAAAGAAATGAGCAACAGCAATATTGAAGAGCGCGTAAAGAAGATTATCGTAGACATGTTAGGCGTAAAGCCTGAAGATGTTGTACCTGAGGCATCTTTCGTAGATGATTTAGGCGCTGACTCACTGGACACTGTAGAGCTAGTTATGGCTTTAGAGGAAGAGTTTGGTACTGATATTCCTGATGAGGAAGCAGAGAAGATCAATACTGTTCAGGCTGCTATTGATTACATTACCAATCACAAGGAATAATAACTTTTAGTTATTATCCATCAATAGGGATGGGGAACCCATCTTCTGTTATTTAATAAATAGACTGGAGATGAATTTCATCTCCATTCTTTTTTCAAATACATTTACGGAGATCCAACGGTGCAATTACGTAGGGTTGTAGTTACCGGTATGGGCATGTTAAGCCCTGTTGGCGGTACACTTGAAGAATCATGGAAGAACCTATTAGCCGGTAAAAGTGGTATCAGCACAATAGATCACTTTGATACTTCAGATTTCACAGTTAAAATCGCTGGTCTTGTTAAAGATTTTAATGCTGAGCAGTGGGGCATTGCTCGTAAAGATGAGCGTAAGATGGATTTATTCATCCAGTACGGCATCGCTGCAGGCGTCATGGCTATCAATGACTCTGGTCTCGAAATTAATGATCAGAACCGCGACAGAATCGGAACCATGATCGGTTCTGGTATCGGTGGTTTAACCTTAATCGAGAAGAACATCAATGGTTTAGCAAATCGTGGTCCTCACGGTATCAGCCCATTCTTCGTACCATCAACCATTATTAACATGGTTTCTGGTCAGCTATCAATCATGAAAGGCCTACGTGGTCCTAACTTATCAACCGTTACAGCTTGTGCTACCGGTACTCATGCTATCGGCTTATCAGCACGTTTAGTTGCTTACGGTGATGCTGACGTAATGATTTGTGGCGGCGCTGAAAAGGCTTCTACCCCAATGGGTATCGGCGGTTTCTCTGCTATGAAGGCTCTATCACATCGTAATGATGATCCTGAGCATGCATCTCGTCCTTGGGATAAAGATCGTGATGGCTTCGTTTTAGGCGACGGTTCAGGTGTATTAGTACTTGAAGAGTACGAACACGCAAAGGCACGTGGCGCTAAGATTTATGCTGAGTTAGTTGGCTTCGGTATGTCAGGTGATGCTTATCACATGACTGCAACTCCTGAGACTGGTGAAGGTGCAGCACGCTCAATGGTTCATGCATTAAAGGATGCAGGTGTAAAACCAGAGCAGGTTAACTACATCAACGCTCACGGTACTTCAACTTCAGTTGGTGACTTATCAGAGTTACGTGCAGTTAAGAGCATCTTCGGTGACGCTCCTAAGAACTGCTGCATGAGCTCAACCAAGTCAATGACCGGTCACTTATTAGGTGCTGCTGGTGCTATTGAAGCTGTAATTACTGTTATGTCAATCAAGGATCAGATTTGTCCTCCAACCATCAATCTACAGAACCCTGAAGATGAAGTTGGTGATTTTAATCTTGTTCCTGGTACAGCTCAGAAACATGATATTGAGTACGCTATGTCAAATAACTTCGGTTTCGGTGGCACTAACGGCTCATTACTATTCAAGCGTGTTGACTAAGATTTAGTTAATAAAACGCTTTTTAATCCCGTCTTTACGACGGGATTATTGTCTCTATCACACCTTTTATCTGCTCTCCTTTTACAATTCCAAAATACCTGCTGTCATAAGAATTATTTTTAGCTGAAGCTACGATAAACTCATCATTATCTAAATATCTGTGCATGGAAAATACTGGCATTCTGCGTTGTAGATTGTCATATTCAGATGGCTTAGAGTATGTAAGCAATACTCCGTTTATCTCAATTCCATCACCGTCGATCTTTACAAGATCACCTTGCGCTGCAACGACTTTCTTTCCAATGGGAGCAGACTGAAAGGCACAATTACCAGCGGTTACGTAGTGTCTGTCGGCTGTAAGTTTTGCTATTTCCTTATCTAAACAAAACAGAATGTAGTCATCTTTTTGAGGATACTTTTCAACTTTTTTGTAGATGCCATAAGGAATAGAAGGAGAGACATTGATCCAAATATTTAAAGCATTTGGAAGTAATGTGATGACATAGGCGCTAAATGCAGTCAGGAACAGACATTTACCAAAAAATGCTTTCTTAGATTTGTCCTTAGTTTGTACTTTTTTGAATAAATGACGAGTTGAGTTGAATCTTAAGCTCATTTCATATTACCTCCTTTGTGCATTCTAAGGTATGAAAAAAGCCTGTTAGTTAATTTACTGACAAAAAGTGCAATTCTTTGAAGAAATTATACGGCAACCAAATAGAGCCGA
>DKDL01000130.1 GCA_002449335.1 Succinatimonas sp. UBA6849
CCTTGTCACCACATTATTCAGATTAGGAAAATTAGTAGGATTTACACATGAAGAAGTATCAACTCTTTGTCAAAAGCATGATATCAATTTTGAAAAAGCAAAGCGTTGGTTTGGAGGGTACCTTCTAGATGGTCATGAGATTTTTAACCCTCGAGCAATCATGACATTGATGAGTACAGGTATTTATCAAAGTTACTTTAATGAAACAGAACAATCTCGTTTAATAAAAGCTAACCTATCTTTGTTTAGTGGCTTGAAAGAAGATCTTTGCGCTCTGGTAAATGGTAGCTCTCTAAAAGGCATTGATATTACTCGTTTCAACAATGAGATGTCAGTTTACACTAACAAAGATTCAGTTATTGTCTACTTAATTCATCTAGGTTACATGGCATATAACTGTGAACAATATGAAGTGTTCATCCCAAACGAGGAGTGTAAAAGAGAACTCTTAAAATTCTTAGAGGACTAGGCTTAAGTATAGCTTTGTAGAAAAATGTGAAAATTTTGTAAAAAAGTTAAAAATTAACTTTATGATAATTAAAGAAAATATTAATTCTATTCCCAAAACTTTAAAATTTTTTAATTTTTGGGAATAGAAAGTAAAAGTTATAAATTAGAAATCAACGCCCATAACCTTTTCGTCATAAATCTGTTCTAGAACGTATCTTTCGTAACCTAAATGAGGAGAAGCAATCTTGTGATACTTTACAAGATCTCTGGTTCTCTGATCATAAGAAATAGCATTGGTATAGAACACGAATGGTACTCTTACACCTGATTTCGTACGCATAAAGCCCATTAGGTTAGAAACGTTTTGTAAAGTACCTGTTTTAGCTGTTACGTTTTTTCCTAAAGGAGGATTTCTTGTAGAAGCTCTCCAATGTAATGTACCTGATTCATCAGCTACAGGAAGTAACTTAATAAAGTGGATCTTGTCATCATTTAAATTGATGAACTGTAAGATCTCTAACATCTTGTGTGGAGTTACTAGGTTGTGTGGTGACAGTCCGTTACCATCTACAAGATAGCTGTTGCCCAAATCGATATTTGCATACTGTTTTAATACAGCACGCAGAGCTTTAGTTGTTCTGCTATAGGTAGCAGGTAACTTGTAGTACTCAGCAGCTACAGTTTTGGCAATAGCATCAGCGTAAAGGTTATTAGAACGATGTAGCATGTACTTTGCTAATTCATCTAATGGAGCTGATTCAATAACACCAATAGTTGTGTAGCCTAGCTGAGGAGCGCGAGCTAATTTAATTGAATTAAAGGAAATTTTCTTTTCATTAAAGATGATGTTGGTCCAATCTACAGCCCACTGATCTGGATCTGAAACTGACAGTGATAGAGGCCAAGGTTGGTTCTTTTCAAGAACAGGCACACAGCCAGTGATGTGATACTGATTCTTCATATAAAGATCAGCTTCAAGTTCACAGTTACCACCGTAATTAGAAGGAGATACTCCAACAGCATCAGAGGTTAGAGTAATAGGACTTCCTGCTGCTAACTTTGGTGTTGCAACATTACCTACGCCATTAGGTTGAAGCTGTGCGAACACACAGTTTCGGTTAATGATGGCAGAACCTGCTGGAGCTGTAAAGCAAACAGGAGTGTCATCCCAAGACCAGCCTGAACCTTTTGAAAGACCTCCAAAACGGCTTACATCAAGAATAATGTCACCTGCGATATTTTTAACGCCAGCTTTTGAAAGAGAATTTACTAAAGTTCTAAATGACTTAGTAGTAAAGCTAGGATCGCCTACAAACTTAATTAAAACATTACCGTGTAACGTTCCGTTCTGATCTGTAGCAACTTTGCCTTGAGAATCAGCATTATTAGCAGCAACTTCCAAAGTGGTCTTAAAGGTGTAGTCATGACCTAAATAAAGAATAGCAGCAAGACCTGTAACAACTTTTAGAGTTGAAGCAGGATGCATAAAGGTATCAACATTCTGACCGTAAATTTTATTGTCGTTAGGCTTTAAATAAGCTACACCAACTTCTGAGCCTGGAATTGGGTTAGGAGTTGCAACAATAGCTGAGGATACAGATGAATATAAAAATAGAGGAATTGCGAAAAATTTTATGAATTTGTTTTTTATAAATTTGTTCATTTTAGATAGTGCGTTATATGTAATTTTTAAGTTGAGAAATTATACAACTATATGAGCATGACGTGTACAGATACGTGCACAAGAGTTCTTATGTATAAAGCAAAGTATGAAATAGCTCTAAATTACACTTCAAAAATCAGATCTTGAGGATTAAATTTAGCCATTTTGTCATGATCTTTTGGTTAAAGTGATGAAAAGCGTGTGTTTACGTAACAAATGCTGATAACAAAAAGCTGAGCTATTCGTAAAATATGATAAAATCTGCGCAATAAATCTATGACGCATTTTGCGTTTAAAGGAGAATATTCATGATTATTGAACCTAAGGCACGTGGTTTTATTTGTGTTACCACTCATCCTACAGGCTGTGATGCTAACGTTTTAGAGCAGATTAACCTAGTTAAGAAAAAGGGTAAGGTAGAAAATGGTCCTAAGAAAGTACTAGTTATTGGTGCTTCAACAGGTTATGGTTTAGCTTCACGTATTAGCGCAGCTTTCGGTTCAGGTGCAGCTACAATTGGCGTATTCTTTGAAAAACCAGGTACCGCTAAGAGACCTGGTACAGCTGGCTGGTACAATACCGCAGCTTTCACAAAGTATGCTAAAGAAGCAGGTTTATACGCACACAACGTTAATGCTGATGCTTTCTCAAATGAGTGCCGTGATAAGGTAATTGAGATCATCAAGCGTGATTTAGGTCAGGTTGATTTAGTTGTTTACTCTCTTGCAGCTCCTGTAAGAAAGATGCCTGATACTGGCGAAGTTGTAAGATCATCATTAAAGCCAATTGGTCAGACCTACACTTCAACTGCTATTGATACTAACAAGAACGAGATCATCACCTCATCATTAGAGCCTGCAACTCAAGAAGAGATCGACAACACTGTAAAAGTGATGGGCGGTCAGGATTGGGAGTTATGGATTGAAGCTCTAAAGAACGCAGGTGTTTTAGCAGACGGTTGCAAGACTGTAGCTTACAGCTATATCGGTACTGAGATCACTTGGCCAATCTATTGGCACGGTGCTTTAGGTAAGGCAAAAGAAGATCTTGATAGAGCAGCAAAGGCTAACGTGCAGCGTTTAGCTTCACTACATGGTGATGCACGTGTTGCTGTATTAAAGAGTGTTGTAACTCAGGCTTCTTCAGCTATTCCTGTAATGCCTTTATACATCTCAATGTGCTTTAAGATCATGCGTGAGCAGGGTATCTACGAGTCAGTAATTGAGCACATTTACAGATTATTTGCTACAACCTTATATGGCAACCAGGCTGAAGTTGATGCTGAAGGTCGTTTACGTATGGATTCATGGGAATTACGTGATTCTGTACAGAACAAGTGTAAAGAGTTATGGCCACAGGTTACAACTGAGAACCTATTTGAGAAAACTGATTATGCTGATTACAAGAAGCAGTTCTTACAGTTATTCGGCTTTGAGGTTCCAGGCGTAGATTACACTAAGGATGTAAATCCAGAAGTTGCAATTGATAATTTAGATAACCTTGTAGGTTAATAAAAACTTACATCGTATCAATAAAAATTCCGCTATCACGAAAGTGATAACGGAATTTTTTTATCCACAGAGCTTTGAGAACAGAGTCTCAAAGCTCATTTAAATTAAGCTTTGATATGGCTCTTATATGCAGTAATGGTGTTCTGCATTAAAGTTGCGATAGTCATAGGACCTACACCACCAGGAACAGGTGTGATAAAGGCAGCATGCTCTTTAGCCTTTTCAAAGTCAACGTCACCGCATAATTTGCCATCAGGCATACGGTTAATACCTACATCAATTACGGTAGCACCGTCTTTAATTAGATCGCCATCTAAGAACTTTGGTTTGCCTACAGCTACAACCACGATATCGGCATTCTTAATTAACATCTTCTGATCTTCAGGCTTTGAGAAACGGTGTGTTACTGTAGTGGTACAACCAGCCAGTAACAGCTCTAAAGCCATAGGACGACCAACGATATTTGAAGCTCCTACTACTATAGCATTTAAACCTTTAAGATCTTCACCTAAGGTCTTGTGTAGTAAAGTCATAACACCGTGTGGAGTGCAAGCACAGATATAAGGAATTCTCTGTACTAATCTGCCAACATTGTAAGGGTGGAAACCGTCAACGTCTTTTGAGGCGCTGATCTTTTCAACAATGCTTGATTCATCTAAGTGTTTTGGTAATGGGAACTGAACTAAGATGCCATCAACTTCATCGTTGTTGTTAAGATCATCGATGATTTTATCTAATTCTTCTTGAGTAGTTGTTTCAGGAAGATCATAGGCAAAAGATTTGATACCAACTTCTTCACAAGCCTTACGCTTATTTCTTACGTAAACCTGTGAAGCAGGATCTGAACCTACAAGCACTACTGCAAGACCAGGCTGTCTGTTGCCTTTAGCTACGCTTGCATCAACAACTTGACGAAGTTCAGCTCTTAGTTCTTTTGCAATACCTTTACCATCAATAATCTGTGCTGACATTAGTTATTCTCCACTGCACTGTTGTTACTTGTCTGTTCTGTAGGTTCTACAGCTGTAGAAGCTTCTGTAGAAACTTCAGTTGTAGCTTGTGCACTATTATCCTCAACATAATAGCTGATGCCACTGAACAGCATACGTGCACTAATTATAAACAAAGCTACAGCAAAGATTCTCTTTAATGTAGTTGGCTTGATATTTTTACCAATATTGACACCTAATGGTGCACAGAAGTAAGAAACAGGTACTACACAGATAGCTGCAAGAACATTAACTAAGCCAAAAGTACCGATTGGTGCATGATCTGGAGTTGTATTTGTTAGCAGCATTAAGATTGCGCCAGGTACGCAAACAAATAAAGATACAGCTGATGAGGTACCAATAGCTTTATGTGGAGGTACAGAGCAAGCATTTAAGATAGGTACGGTTAAAGTACCACCGCCGATGCCCAGCATTGATGAGAAACAGGCAATGCAAAAAGCGATAACTGATTGACCTGCTTTACCAGGTAATGAATCAAAAGCAGGTTTTGCTTTTGCCCTAAATAGAGTATTGATTGAATTTAAAATCATTACTCCACCAAAGAGTAAGGTTAACCAGGCGCCACCTAAGAATTTAGATACTAAGATACCTACAACCACACCAATTAACATAAATACTGACCAGCTTTTGATTACAGCCATATCAGTGTTTCCTTTCTTATTCTGAGAGAGCGCTGCAGAAATAGAAGTAGGGATCATACATAAAAGAGAGGTTCCTGTTGCAACTAAGATTGCAATATTAGGATCTACTTTAAAGAAGAGGGTAAAAACAAAGTAGAAACATGGTACGAAGATAATGCCACCACCGATACCTAAAAGACCTGCCAGAAAGCCAGCTACTACGCCACAGCATAAAAGTATGCCGATTGTAATAGCTAATTCATATAAAGGAATACCAAGAATCATTCTATTCACCATAAAAAACTAAGTGTGCTAATTTTAGCAAAATTAAGATAGGTGAACTTAACTATATGGATTTTTTGTAAAAATGAACCAAGAGAAGTCAGAGAAATGTCTGAAAATAAAAAGTGATAAATAAGCCATTGCTCAGATCTTTAAAAGGAAATTGTAAAAAAATTCGAGAAAATTGTTAAAAATTCGTTGACGATAGGGGAGTCCTCCTGTATTATATGCACCGTTAAATCACTTCACCTCACTGAAGTGTGGTTGGAACAACAGGTTAAGACCTATTTATCCAGCAACTTGCGTCCTTAGCTCAGTTGGATAGAGCAACAGCCTTCTAAGCTGTGGGTCAGAGGTTCGATTCCTCTAGGACGCGCCAGTTCGAATTGATTTAACAATGTTTCCGATGGTGGCTATAGCTCAGTTGGTAGAGTCCCGGATTGTGATTCCGGTTGTCAAGGGTTCGAGCCCCTTTAGCCACCCCATCTGAAACCTCTCAAAATGCGGGAGTGGCGAAATTGGTAGACGCACCAGATTTAGGTTCTGGCGCCTTCGGTGTAAGGGTTCGAGTCCCTTCTCCCGCACCACAAAATCAAAAAAATCTCCCCAAGTTTTTCACGTATTGTCTACTAGTTCAGATCTCTAAGTTTCATTTTGTGTAACCTCAATTCACAGCCTTGTCGCCGTGAGGTTTTCTTGCATA
>DKDL01000056.1:0-4628 GCA_002449335.1 Succinatimonas sp. UBA6849
CACCGATTAATGGGAAGAACCTAATAATCTTTATTTCTCTTAGATTTCATTGCTACTTCCTGTACTTCAACCTTTTTTTTCTAGTGAAAACGCAATAGTTAAGTTGAGATACCTTGTTAAGACAAAGGAACCTTAAAATATTAAAATTCAAATTAAATATAAGGTTTAAGTAAAACAAGTTTTTTATCTATAATATACAAATTATGTAATTAAATAAATACTTATAATAATAATTTTTTTTAGTTTTATATATACATATAATAAATATGACATGGTATAATTGCCTTATAAAATAACTTTTGGAGAGTTTAAATGAGTTCAGCTTCAAACAAGATCGATTCTAAAGACTGGGACAAGATCATTAAAGAGATCAACGCTTCAATCGCCTCAGGTGAGTTCTACAAAGATGATGAAATTACTGATGAGGAGTATATTGAAGACGCAGCTGAATTTTGCTATTTTCAAGAAGACGAAGAGTATGACGATGATGAGTTCTTTGATTAGTTTATCTCTTTAGCTTTATTTAGCTTATCTTTTAAAATCTCAGTCTAATAATTCTTACTGAGAATTTCATATTTTCAAAGCTCTCATGTAAAATAGAGCCTGAAATTTCAATTTATGCTTTTTAAAGTAGAAAATATTATATGACTGAGAAGTTACAGAAAATTTTATCCCGCGCTGGAATTGCTTCACGTAGAGCTCTTGAGCAGATGATTGATCAGGGCAGAGTTACCGTAAATGGCAAAATGGCTACCATCGGTGACAGATACGAAGCAGATGACATTTTAGTTAAAATTGACGGTAAGGTAGTATTAACACCTGACAGTCAAAAAGTATCTTGCAGAGTCTTAATGTATCATAAGCCTGAAGGTGAGCTTACTACATTATCAGATCCTGAAAACAGACCTACAGTTTTCGACCATATTCCAAAGCCTCCTACCGGTCGTTGGATCTATATTGGTCGTCTTGATATCAATACCTCAGGTTTACTCTTATTTACCACCGATGGTGAATTAGCAAATGCGCTTATGCACCCTAAATATGAAGTTGAGCGTGTATACGCAGCTCGTATCTATGGTGAAGTAAGTGAAGAACAAATCGATCAGTTAACCCAAGGCGTAATGCTAGAAGATGGTAAAGCTCGCTTTAATAAGGTAACTTACGTAGGAGGTGAAGGTCGTAACGCCTGGTACCACGTAACCTTAAAAGAAGGTCGTAAGAGAGAAGTACGTCGCCTTTGGGAAGCTGTAGGTCTTAAAGTATCTCGTCTTATCAGAATTAAGTACGCAGGTATCGATCTTGATCCTGATCTAAAGACAGGACAGTTCAGAGAACTTACCTTAAATGAGTTAAACCGTTTAAGAAAAGCCGTTCATTTAGATCCTGTTGAAGAGTTGGCTCCAGCATTAGACTTAAATGCTTCATCTTCAAATAAGGGAAGAAAAGCAACAAAAGCTCCTGCAAGAAAGCCTGTTTCATTTAATTCTTCAAAAGAAGAAAATGATGATAAGTCTTCAAGAAGATCTCCTTATGGCAAGCCTCAAGCTCGTTCAGCAAGAGGAGAGAAATCATCTTTCCCTAAGAAAGGTAAATCTTTTGGCGAGAATAAAGGACGCAAGTTCTCAAAAGACTCTTCTTTTGATAAGAATGACAGAAGAAAGTCTTTTACCAAAGATGATTCTTCAAGAAAGTTTGGTCCTAAATCAAACAGCTCAGCAAAGCACTTTGTATCACATACAAATCTGCGCTCTGAAAAAGAAGGGCAGTCTTTTAATAAAGGCTATGCTGTAAAGAGCAGAGGTAGTGCTGTATCAAAGTCTTCTTTTGCAAGACCTAGAAGAACAAATAGAGGTTCTTACTAAGCATAATAACTGATAAAGGGCAGAAATGTGGAAGAGCTAATTAAATTTGAACTGTATTCAAATGATGCTCTTGTAGCTCACGTTTCTGCCTTGTCTTGTCGAGATCATGAATTCTATGACTTTACTTACTCTCAATCATGGCTGAGCTCAGGCTATCCAATCGATCCTTCTCTTGAATTTTCATCAAACATTCAAAGAACAAAAGGAATTCCTCCTTGCTTGAGAGATCTTATCCCAGATCGCTGGGGAACCTTAATTCAAAAGAGAAAACTAGGCTACACTCCATCATCGTTAGATCTTTTACTTGGAGCAAATGATGCTATCCGAGAAGGATCTTTAAGAGTTAAAGTTAAAGATAAGTTAGTAAATACCTTTAGTCAAACTTATGATGTGTCATCACTAGAGAACATAATAGAAGCTTCTTTTCACATAGAACAAGGTTGTAGCTCTGAAGAGGATCTAGAGCTTTTATATTCTGCAAGTGCAACTGTAGGAGGAGCAAGACCCAAAGTCTGCTTAGAAATTGAAGGAAAACAGTACATTGCCAAGTTGCCTTCAATTCAAGATAACGTTCTTCAAGTATCTAGAATAGAAAGACTCTATCTTGATCTTGCTAAGATTGCAGGTATCAATGCCTGTTCTTCGAAAGTCATTGAAACAAAGTTTGGAGATGTCCTTCTTCTCCCAAGATTTGACAGAGACGAGGATAACAGCAGAATTCCCTTCATGTCAGCAATGACTGCTCTTGGCTTATCCGAAGATGATGAGTTGGAGAATTACAGCTATGTAGATCTTGCTATGTCAGATGTCATGTCATCAAAAGAACAAAAGCAAGAGTTATTCAGACGAATGGTTTTTAACGGACTATTCGGAAATACTGACGATCATCTGCGAAATCATGGGTTTTTACGTGTCAAAGAAAAATGGCATTTATCTCCAGCTTATGACCTAACTCCAAATACAGTACCTTACAATAAGCAGCATCATGCGTTATGTTATGTTGATGGAAAAGATCTGCCTTCACTTGAGCTTTTTGCTGAGATAAAAGACTTCTTTGATGTTGATGACAAACTTTATAAATCAATATTGCTTGATATGAAGAAAGCTCAAGAATCATCTCTTACTTTGCTTAAGAAATACAAAGTTTCACAAGATAACATAAAGCTTCTGCAAAACAATTTTGAGCATGAAGATTTTGAAAAACTCAAAAACTTTGATTAGCTGTCATATCTATCAATTTGAAGCAAAAGAAAGCTCTTATTGCAATTGTGCTATGCTAATTTGTTCTCTCCACTGTAATATATAGCAAAGCAAGCGATCTTACTTCACATAATTAATACACGTTGTTAACATTTGTTGCTTATAATTGCTATATTTACATCATTAGACATTCTTTTGAATTTTATTGAGAAATTAAAACTTAAAATGAACGCAGACCCGACTATATTTAGTCAATCTATCCAATCAGATTTCTTTTTTATTTCATTTTTAAAGCTAGGAGCTAAATAACTATGCAAGAACAAGCTCTAGCTCATCCAACACTTTTATTCGATATGCTGTGGGTATTAGATCCTACCGCATGGTTAGGCCTATTAACCTTAACTGCAATCCAAGTAGTTTTAGGTATTGATAACTTATTATTCATTGCCATTCTGTCAGCAAGACTTCCTGCAAGTCAGGGTAAGACTGCTCGTTACATTGGTTTAGGTGGTGCTTTAATCATCAGAATTATTTTGATGATCTTCGCAGCCTACGTAATGGCAATGTCAGAGCCATTATTCACTGTTTGGAACTTTGACGTTTCTGTTCGAGACTTAATGATGTTCTTAGGTGGTGCTTTCTTGATATACAAAGCAACAGAAGAACTTCATTCTAAGTTAGAAGATCAAAGTGGTGATGAATCAGTATCTGTAACCAAATCAGCTGGACACTCATTTGTCATTGTAGCAACCCAGATCATGATCTTGGATGTACTCTTCTCAGGTGATTCAATCATCACCGCAGTTGGTATGACCAATCATGTTTACATCATGATCATTGCCGTAACTATAGCTATGGGCTTGCTGATGTGGGCATCTGGCTTTATTGCCGTCTTTGTCTCAAAGCATCCAACTGTTGTTATTCTGTGTTTAGGCTTCCTGCTACTAATTGGCTTTAGCTTGATTATGGAATCATTCCATATCGAAGTACCAAAGGGATACTTGTATTCAGCTATTGGTTTCTCTTTGTTAATCGAGATCTTCAATCAGGCATCACGTAAGACTGTTTTAAACTTAAAGCATTCTAATAATATGCAGGCTCGTCAGGTTGCAGCTCACTTAGTTCTAAGACTGCTAGGCTCAAAAGATGACGATGATGTGCACTCAATTCAGGAAGCTATTGTTTCAAGACCTAGTGCCTATGTCTTTAATAAGCAAGAAAAAGAGATGGTATCTCGTGTTCTTGAAATGTCATCACTGCCTGTAAAGGCTGTAATGACAGCTAGAACCGATCTGCAGACTATCAAAGTTGATGGCACTAAAGAGTACATCTTAAACAAGGCATTATCTTGCACTAAGTCATTATTGATCGCCTACAGAAGCGGTCATAAAGATCAGCCTTTAGGTTTTGTTTCGCGAGCTGATGTTTTAGGTCTATTTGTTGAAGATAAAGTAGATGTTGCTCATATGGAAAAGATTGTTCAGGAGCCACTATATCTTCCACAAACAATTAACATCTTAAGTGCCCTAGAGCAATTTAGACAGTCAAAGAAATACTTTGGATTTG
>DKDL01000056.1:4633-56329 GCA_002449335.1 Succinatimonas sp. UBA6849
TTGATGAGTTCGGCGGCTTTGAAGGTATTGTTACAGTTCATGATGTGGTCGAAGAGATCACAGGTGAGATGCCTGAAAAGAGTGAAACTCCAGAGATTGTACGTTTTGGCAAAGATGGTAAGTCATTTAGAGTAGATGGTGATGCTATCTTACCTGATGTTGCAAGAATCACCGGTTTAGAATTGCCTCCATCAGAGCATTATCAGACTATTGCTGGTTACGTTTTAGACAGATTGCAGAGAGTTCCAAAGCAAGGCGAAACTTTAGAAGTTGGTGACTGGAAGATTGAAGTTTTCAGCGCTGATGCAACTGCAATTAACGTCTTAAAACTCTATAGGATAAAGTAGGAAAAAACTTGATTTTTATCCTTACTTTTGCTATAAATAAAGGGCTTGAAGCTAATAGAGTTTCAAGCCTGTTCAAGTGTGAGCTTGAACCTTCAGTAATAAACGAGTTTATTACTGATAGATATAGTGGAACTTCATAAAGAAAGGGACCCTAGTTAGTGGTCCTTTTTTTGTGTTTAAAATTAAATAAATTGAGGTACTAATGGCAGGAACCATTGAAGAGAAAGTAGCAGAGCTAGTAACTCCTCTAGTGGAGTCTATGGATCTTACTGTATGGGGTATCAGATTCCGTGGCGGTAACGATCATGCGATGTTGCAGGTGTTTGTTGATTCTGAGCAGGGTGTAAGCGCAGATAAGTGCGGAGAGTTAATGGATGTATTATCTCCAGCTTTAGATGCTGCTGATCTTATTGCTCCTAAATATACACTTGAGGTATCTTCACCTGGTCTTGACAGAATTTTGTTCACACTTGAGCAAGCTAAGGCTTATACAGGTAAAACTGTAAAAGCTGAACTTAGAATTCCTACTCAGGGCAGACATAAGCTTCAGGGTACTTTAGATGAAGTATCTGATGATGGCATGCTGAAGATTAACGATAAGATCTCAGGTCTTATCGAAGTTGCATTCTCAAATGTATCTACAGCACGTGTTGTCCCAGAGTTTCCAACCAACAACAAAAAAGCTCCTAAAAGCGGATCATAGAGAGGTCTTAAATTAAAAATGGGTAAAGAGATCATTGCCATCGCAGAGGCACTATCAAACGAGCGTGCTATTCCTAGAGATAAGATTTTTGAAGCTTTAGAGACTGCATTAGCAACTGCAACCAAGAAAAAGTATCCTGTTGATATCTTAGTTCGTGTTGTAATTGACAAGAAAGACGGCTCATATGACACCTTCCGCCGTTGGGAAGTTGTTGATACTGACGGCCCACTAGAGAAGCCTGCTCAGGAAATTTCACTTGCAGCAGCTGCAGTTGACCACCCAGGTATTAAAGCTGGCGATATCGTTGAAGAGCAGATCCCATCTGTTGACTTTGACCGTATCACAATTCAGACAGCAAAGCAGGTTCTATCTCAGAAAGTTAAAGATGCTGAGCGCGAGCAGGTTGTAGCAGAGCAGCGTGACAGAATCGGACATGTTGTTAACGCAACTGTTAAAAAGCAGACTCATGACATCATGGTTTTAGATTTGGGCAACAATGCTGAAGCTGTTCTAAAGCGTGAGCAGATTATTCCTCATGAGACCTATGGTCGTGGTGACAGAGTTAAGGTTTTATTACAGGACATCCGTACAGAGCCAAATCGTGGTCCACAGATCATCTGCTCAAGAACTTCACCTGATTTCTTAAAAGAGTTATTCAGAATCGAAGTACCTGAGATTGGTGAAGACGTAATCGAAATCATGGGTGTAGCTCGTGATCCAGGTTCACGTGCAAAGATCGCTGTAAGATCAAAGGACAGAAGAATCGATCCTCGTGGCGCATGTATCGGTATGCGTGGTGCTCGTGTAATGGCTGTATCTAACGAGCTGTCAGGTGAAAAGATTGACGTTGTTTTATACGATGAGAACTTAGCTCAGTACGTAACCAATGCTATGGAACCTGCTGAAGTATCACGTATCATCATCAACGAAGATGACCACACTATTTTAATTGCTGTAGCTGAAGAGAACTTAGCTTTAGCAATCGGTAGAAACGGTCAGAACGTACGTTTAGCTTCACAGCTTATCGGTTGGGAACTGAAGGTTATGACTGAAAAGGAACTTGAGTCTAACATTCAGCAGGAAGTAGGTAAGGTAGTAAAGCTATTTGAAGATTCTTTAAATGTTGATGAAGAGTTCGCAACTGCTCTGTCAGATGCTGGCTTCACCACCTTAGAAGAAGTTGCATACGTTGAACCAGATGAGCTTTTAGCTATCGACGGTATGGATGAGGAAACAGCATCTCAGTTACAGGAAGTAGCAAGAAAGGCTGTTGAGAGCAAAGAGAACGCAGAAACTGCTGAAGCTATCGCTCAGCTGTCATCATTAGAAGGTATCGATAAAGAGTTAGCTGCTAAGTTAGTAGCTCACGGTATCAAGTCAGGTGAAGATCTTGCTGATCAGGCTACCGATGATTTAACCGATATCGAAGGCCTAGATGAGAAGAAAGCTGGTGAAATCATTATGGCAGCTCGTAATGAGTACTGGTTCAAAGAAGAAAACAAATAATACAGGAAGACTTGAATGATGAATGAAGAAAATCAGGGCAATGCACCAAAGCGTATGTCTTTAAAGAAGAAGTCTTCTGGCACCATGACTCTGCAGAATGCAGGCGGTGCTAAGAAAGTTCAGGTTGAAGTTCGTAAAAAGAAATTTAACTTCGACCCTAAAGAGCGTAAGGCTCAGTTAGAGCAGGAAGCTATTGCAAAGCAAAAGGCTGAAGAAGAGGCAAGAAAAGCTGAAGAGGCTCGTAAGGCTGAAGAAGCTAAAAAAGCCGAAGAAGCTCGCAAGGCTGCAGCTGCAAAAGCTGAGGCTGATAAGAAGGCTAAGGAAGCAGCTAAAGCTGCAGCTGTTAAGGCTCAGCCAAAACCTGCTGTAGCTCCTCATAAAGAGAAACATGAGGATAAGGCAACTGAAGAGTTACGCCGTGCTCAAGAAGAGCAGCAGAAGCGTAAGTCTGAAGAAGAGTCAAAGAGACTTGCTGAGCAGGCTAGAAAGTTAGCTGAGGAAAACGAAGCTCGTTGGGCAGCTGAAGAAGAAGCACGTTCTCACGAAAACGACGATGATGATGCTAATACTTCACAGTATGTTCGTGAAGCTGAGGCTCGTCAGGAGCGTGAGGCAGAGAACAGAGGCCGTCACCGTGACAGAAATGGTGACAGACGTTCTTCAAAGCGCTTTGAAGAGAATGAGCAGAATTCAAACAACCGTCGTCAGAAAGGCGGTAAAGGTGGTAAGGGCGTAAAGGGTGCTGCAAAATTAAATCAGCAGCAACACGGCTTTAACCGTCCTGCTGTTCCTGTAAACCGCGATGTTGAGATCGGTGAGACCATCACTGTAGCTGAATTAGCTGCTAAGATGGCTGTTAAGGCAACTGAAGTTATCAAGACCTTAATGAAATTAGGTGAGATGGTAACTATCAACCAGGTTCTAGATCAGGCAACAGCTCAGTTAGTTGCTGAGGAAATGGGGCACAAGGTAATTCTGCGTAAAGAGAATGAGCTTGAGGACGAGTTATTAAACGGCAACAAGAATTCAAAAGCTGAGGCAACTCCTCGTGCTCCTGTAGTTACCATCATGGGTCACGTTGACCATGGTAAGACCTCTTTACTTGACTACATCAGAAAGTCAAAGGTTGCAGTAGGTGAAGCTGGTGGTATTACACAGCGTATCGGTGCTTATCACGTACAGACACGTAATGATGGTATTACCTTCCTAGATACCCCAGGCCACGCAGCATTTACTGCAATGCGTGCTCGTGGTGCTCAGTGTACTGATATCGTAGTTTTGGTTGTAGCAGCAGATGACGGTGTAATGCCTCAGACCTTAGAAGCTATTCAGCATGCTCAGGCAGCTAAAGTTCCTATGATTGTTGCTATCAACAAGATGGATAAGCCAGGTGCTGATCCTCAGCGTGTTATCAACGAGTTAATGCAGCACGGTGTTATTCCTGAGGCAATGGGCGGTGAAAACCAGTTCGTTGAAGTTTCAGCTAAGACCGGTATGGGCGTTGATGATCTGTTAGAGGCTATTACTCTACAGGCTGAAGTTTTAGAGTTAAAGGCTGTTCATGACGGTATGGCTGAAGGTGTAACCATTGAGTCTCGCCTTGATAAAGGTCGTGGTCCTGTAGCAACCGTTCTTGTACGTTCTGGTACCTTAAAGAAGGGTGATATCATCCTTTGCGGTCTGCAGTACGGTCGTGTACGTTCAATGAGAAACGAAAACGGTAAGGAAGTAACCGAGGCCGGTCCTTCAATTCCTGTTGAGGTATTCGGTCTGTCAGGTGTTCCTGCAGCAGGTGACGAGGTTACCGTTGTAGCTGATGAAAGAAAGGCACGTGAAGTTGCTTTATTCCGTCAGGGCAAATACCGTGAATTAAAGATTGCAAAACAGAAGAGTGCACAGTTAGCTTCTATGTTCAAGGAGAGCAATGCTTCAGAGTTGAAGGTTGTTCTAAAGGCTGATACTCAGGGTTCTGTTGAAGCTATTTCTGATGCTCTGTTGAAGCTTGGTAACGATGAAGTTCAGGTTAAGATCATCGGTTCTGGTGTTGGTGGTATTACCGCTAACGACGCTACCTTGGCAGCTGCTGATGGTGCTGTTGTAATCGGCTTTAACGTTCGTGCTGATGGTCCTGCTCGTCAGGTAATCGACTCAGAGTCAGTTGACTTACACTACTACAGTGTTATTTACGACTTGATTGATGATGTGAAGAAGGCAATGTCTGGTCTGCTCAAGAAAGAGATCAGAGAAAACTTCATCGGCTATGCTGAAGTTCGTGAAATCTTCCGTCATCCTAAGTATGGTGCAATCGCAGGCTGTATGGTTGTTGAAGGCGTCGTAAAGCGTTCAGCTCCTATCCGTGTGCTGCGTGACAATACCGTTATCTTCGAAGGTGAGCTTGATTCATTACGTCGTTTCAAGGATGACGTATCTGAGGTTAAGCAGAACAACGAGTGCGGTATCTGTGTTAAGAACTACCAGGATGTTCGTGTAGGCGACCGTATTGAGTGCTTCGAGAAGGTTGAAGTTGCACGTACTCTTGATTAAAGGAAATTATGCCAAGAAGTTACGGTAGAAATGAAAGAGTTGCAGCAGCTGTAAGACGTGAGCTTGCAGATGTGCTGCAAAATGAGCTTCATGATCCTCGTGTGAAGAATGCAACTATTACTGAAGTTGATGTTTCACCTGATCTTAGAAATGCTCGTGTTTACATTTCTTTTTTAACAGATAAAAAAGAAGAAATTGATGCTGCTATGAAAGGCTTAAAGAGCGCAAAAGGCTTTTTACGTTCACAGTTAGCTTCAAGACTAAACTTGCGTTATATGCCTGATCTAGATCTGCGCTATGATTCATTGCTCACTGAGTCAATGAAACTTGACGCTCTGATTGCTAAAGGCTTAAACAAGAAATAGTCTGTAAGCACTTACAAAAGTACCTCGAATCGCAAGGTTCGGGGTATTTTTATTTATAGCGATTAAAAACAGCATCTAACGAAAATTAGGAGCAGCATGACAAGTCCGGCAAAATTCCCATGTTGTGTCAAACTTTGATCGTTTATACAGCTTTTTATCTGTAAGTTATGTAACTTTGAAAAAGACGCAAGCAGAATGTACAATAGAGGCTTGAATAATATAATTTTAGGAGAGAGCCGTGGTAGCTTCAATGGTACAGCAAAAGCCAATTAAATCAGCTGTAATTGTATCTAAAGTATATAAGCGTCCTGTGTCTGGAGCTATCAGAGATATTGCCTCAAAATTAACCAAATTAGGTGTAAAAGTATATCTTGAGGCTAATACATCTGTAGGCTTTAACATTCCTGAAATTGAAAGTATTACCCGTCGTCAGATGCGTGATCTTGACCTTATCATCGTGGTAGGTGGTGATGGCTCAGTATTAGGAGCTGCCAGAACCTTAGTAGATTTAAAGGTACCAGTACTAGGTATTAACCGCGGACACTTAGGTTTACTTACCGATGTTAATCCTGACAATCTTGATGAGAGCTTACAAAAGGTTGTAAAAGGCTACTATACCTTAGAAGACAGAACCATGATCGATGTACGTGTGTCTCGTGATTCTGATGATGGTGTAGGCGAGTTAATCGGTCAGTCATTAGCTACTAACGAAACCGTTATTCACTCAGGCACCATGGCTCATATGATGGTGTTTAGAGTAACTATTGATGGTACCTATATGTACACCCTGCGTGGTGACGGTATTATCGTCAATACTCCTACAGGATCAACTGCATATTCATTATCAGCAGGTGGTCCTATTATTGAACCAAATCTTGATGTCCTGTCATTAGTGCCAATGTTCCCACAGTCACTAAACTGCTCACCAATTATCATTCCTGGAAAATCTGAGGTTAGAATCGATTTTGAATGTCCTGATGATATGGCTGAGTTAATTGCAATTAACTGTGACGGTCAGGTAACAATGAGAGCTGATACTAAAAGCTCAGTACTTATAAGACAGCATCACATACCTTTGACACTAATCCACCCTCAAGGTTATGACTATTACAGCCTGTTGCGTCAGAAATTAGGCTGGGCTCAAAGTCTTGTTTAGGGCTCAAAGCTTAGTTTGGAGTAGTTATGCTTGAACAGTTAATCGTAAAAGACTTTGCTTTAAGTGATAGAAATACCTTAGATTTTAGTAGTGGCATGACCTGTATTACAGGTGAGACCGGTGCCGGTAAATCTTTAACCGTTGATGCTTTATCAATGCTCTTAGGCGCAAGAGCAGATGCTATGTGCGTAAGAACAGGCTGTGCTAAAGCTGAACTTGATGCTGTGTTTTCGATTGAGAACAATCAGGCAGTTATCGATTTTCTAAACGAGCGCGAGCTTACAACAGAGGATAACACTCTAATGCTCCGCCGTGTCATCAGCTCAGATGGTAAGTCAAAGTCTTATATTAACGGCTCTCCATGTACTTTAGCTTTACTAAAAGAGCTAGGCTCTTACATTGTGGCTATTCATGGACAGCATGCAAGCATTAAGCTTATTGATAAGAACAATCAGTTATCCTTAGTAGACAGCTTTGGCAGATTAAAAGACAAAGTTGAAGCTGTAAAAGTAGCTTTTGAAAAATACAATAAAAACCGTCAGCATTTACAGGAATTAGCTGACGAGCAGTTAGCTGGTGCTCAGACCTATAAGACCTTACGTTATGAACTGGATTTATTAAACAAGCTTGATCTGCACGAAGGTGACTATGAGCAGATAAGCTCTGATTATGATGCTCTGCAGCATCAGTCACAGGCATCAGATGCTGTAGCCCTAGCTCAGGGTGTATTAGAGAACGAAGAGCACAACATCATCGATATTATCTCAGCTAGAATTACCGATTTATCAAAAGTTGCTGTCTTTGCTAAAGACAGTATCGATCCTATTGTTGCCGATCTTACAACTGCTTGTGAGCATTTGGATTTTGCTCGTGAAAAGTTAGATGCGCTAACTTTAAAGGCAAATCCTGCTTTAGTTGAAGAGTTATCTGACAAACTCTCAAAATGTCATGAATTAGCTCGTCGCTTTGAGATCAAACCAAACGAGCTTTATAAGATTAAAGACAAATTAGAAAAAGATTTAGAGCATTTTTTATCTTTAAAAGAGCAGATTGCATCTTTAACCGCTAATGTCAAAAAGTTAAGAGATGCCTATGAGACTGAAGCTAAAGAGCTGTCAGACTTAAGAGCAAAGGCAGCTTTAAAGATGTCAAAAGATGTTACAGAAAAGATTAAAACTTTAGCAATGCCTGATGGAGTCTTTGAAGTTAAAGTAACTCGAGATGAAACTATAAGACCTAGAGCTACGGGACGAGACAATGCTGAATTTCTGTTCTCAGCAAACCTAGGTGAAGCCCCTAAAGAATTAGGTGCTGTAGCTTCAGGTGGTGAGTTATCACGTCTAGCTTTAGCAATTGAGGTTTTAACCTCACGCAAAGGTTCAACACAGACTCTTATCTTTGATGAGGTCGATACTGGTATTTCAGGTCGTACCGCATCAGCTGTAGGTGAGCTGTTACACCTTTTAGGTCAGGATGTGCAGGTAATTACTGTAACTCATTTACCTCAGGTTGCAGCAGCTGCTGATCATCAGTTCTTAGTGACAAAATCACAGCAGGGTCAAAACGTAGTTTCAGTGGTAACTGAGCTTGATACTGATGGCCGCATCGAAGAGATCTCCCGTATGATGGGCGGTAATGTCGTAACTGAAGCTACTCGTCAGAGTGCTTTAGCCCTTTTAAAACAAGCTTTGGCAAAGCCTTAGTCAGGTAGTTTTCGTGAATAACAACAATACCGTCTTTGTAAAAGGAAATCTTAAGGTTCATATCCGTTGGGCTAATGTAACTGATGCTAGCAACATCGCACGCCTTGAGCTTAATGCCTCTCATTATGAGAATCGTGCTGAACCTTTTACCTTTACCCATCCTCAATTTACTGCACTGTGGGAGAACCGTCTTTCTGATGAAAATTATCGGACAGTGCTTGCTTGTGGTGCAAAAAATCTCTATGGCTTCTTAACTTTTAAAAATGAAATAGAGTCAGGTAAAATTCTCGCACTGTATATCGATCCGCTTTATATGCGACTTGGAATAGGTAAACTCTTACTTCAGACAGCAGAACAGATGGTTAGAATGAAGGGCGGATCATCAATCGAAGTTGATGTGGAAGTGCTCAATAAAGGGGCAATCAGCTTCTATACCTCGTTACAATTTGCAAAAGTAAGTGTAAAATTAGACCACTTAATTGTTATGCGAAAGGAGTTTTATAATGCTTAAGGTTGGTATTGTAGGTTTAGGCGGACGCATGGGCCACGCACTGTGGGACTGCTGTTTAGGTCTTGATGGCGCAAAGGTTGTATGCGGCATTGATAAGAGCACCGATACACTACCATCAGGCTGCAATGTTGAAGTTGTAGATGAGCCTTCAAAACTGTCAGCAGCTCCTGACATGTTCATTGATTTCTCTCGTCCAGAGTGCTCATTAAATATTCTTGAATATGCAAAGCAGCATAACTGCAAAGTTATCTTAGGTACCACAGGTTTTGATTACGAGCAACGCGATAAGATTAAGGAATATTCAAAGCATATTCCTATCGTATTTGCTGCTAACTTCTCTGTTGGTGTTAACGTTTTATTAAACCTAGTTAAAAAGACAGCACAGATCATGGCTGATGCTGATATCGAAATTGTTGAAGCTCACCACCGTTATAAGGTAGACAGCCCATCAGGTACTGCTTTGGCTATCGGTGAGGCTGCAGCAGAAGGTCGTCACGTAAATCTAAAAGACGTTATGGTAGCAGGTCGTAACGGTATTACCGGTGAGCGTATTTATGGCTCAATCGGCTTCTCATCAATTCGTGGTGGTGATATCGTTGGTGAGCATACTGCTATGTTCTGCTCAGAAGGTGAGCGCGTGGAGTTAAGCCATATCGCTACTTCTCGTCAGACTTTTGCTCGTGGTGCCTTCAGAGCTGCTTTATGGCTTGAGAACAAGAAGCCTGGTTTATATGATATGAATGAGGTTTTAGGTCTAAATAAGGCTTAATCTTAATTCATAAAATCAAAAGCCAGAACCTACAATCGTGGTTCTGGCTTTTTCACATCAATACTTACATCAAAGAACTAATTCTCATTAAAGAACTCTCTCTCATCAATTAGCTCACTTACATTAAAGCAGCTAAAATACCTCCATCTACAGGGATCAGAGTACCTGTTACAAAGTCAGACAGAGGGGATGCTAAGAATAAAGCTACTTTTGCTACATCCTCAGGTTCACCAATTCTGCCCATAGGAGTTCTGCCTACTAACTTTTGAGTAAGCTCTTTGTTGTTTAAAATTCCTTTGGTCATATCAGTTTTAATGTAGCCAGGAGCAATAGCATTTGACTGAATATTGTATTTTGCCCACTCTACAGCCTGAGTCTTAGTTAACATCTTAATTGCGCCTTTTGAAGCACTGTAAGCTGCCATACCAGGACTGGTTACATTAGCTAAGATAGATGCAAGATTTATGATCTTGCCACCACCTTTTTCTTTCATCATAGGGAAACACTTCTGACTTAAATTAAAGGCAGCTGTAAGATTGGTATCTAGAACTTTATCCCAAAGCTCAATATCAGTGGTTTCAATAGAATTTGAGTTAGCAGTGCCTGCTGCGTTAACCAGAATATCAATAGAAATACCATCAGCTTTAAAGCGCTTGAATACCTCTTCTACAGCAGTATTAGAAGTAATGTCACAAGGAACAGCAAACACTTCTTTACCTGTAGGATCTAATTCCTTTGCTGTGGTAGAGAGCTTGTCAGCACTCCTTGCCATGATATAGATCTTAGCTCCATTCTTATTTAGAATGCGGGCAATCTCTTTACCTATACCTTGACTTGCACCGGTAATCAGTGCGGTTTTGCCTTCAAGTAACATAAGACGCTCCTTAGTTTTTTTCTTATCTTTTCTAAAGTTTAGGTCAGATTTTTAGTATTTAAAGTGAAGTAATAAAACTAATGCTAATTTTGTTAGCTGTAACAAAGTTTTGATTTAAGGAAGATTTTTTATCGTCAAAAGGTTTAAAAGAGGAAAGTTAGAGAACAGAGAAAAGTTAGTAGACATTTGTCTACTAACTTTAAAAAGGCTTAAATGAGCTATACCTTAGATTATCAGCTCAGCTAAAGTTACACCTACAAGACAGGCACTTACAAGACCTATTAGACCTGGCAGCATAAAGGAGTGGTTTAAATAGTATTTACCAATCTTGGTGGTGCCTGAGATATCAAAGTTTACAGTTGCAATATCTGAAGGGTAATTTGGAATAAAGAAGTAAGCATAGGTAGCAGGCATTAAACCAATTAAAATTGGACCTGGCAGACCAATTGCTGCTGCAACTGGAATTAAGATTTTAGCAGTTGCTGCCTGTGAATTTACCACAATTGATACAGCAGCTAGAGCAAAAGCAAAGGTCCAAGGTCGTTCACTTACCATATTGGTAATGATTGCCTTAAACTCAGGCATTGCTGCTGTAAAGTAAGTATCAGCCATCCAGGCAATACCAAAGATAGCAATACATGCTGTCATACCTGATTTGAAGACCACAGTATCTGCTACATGGTTAACTGGAGTCTTAGTACCAATAAGTATTACCGCACCAAAGGCTAACATGAGCATCTGAATTACCATGCTCATGGATACAACGCCATCGCCTACCATTCTAACCTCTGTGAATACAGCGGTTAATACAATAAGCACAAGTACAGTAAAGAACATTAAAACTGCAATCTTTGACTTTAATGGGATATCTTCATTTAAAGTGGTATTAAATGACTTTTCAATATCAGCTTTAAACTCAGGATCTTTCATCTTTTCGATAAAGACCGGATCTTTTTCAAGATCTTTACCTCTAAAGTTAGAGTATAAAGACAGTAAGAACACACCTACTAGAGTTGCTGGAATGTTAACCATTAAGATCTTAAATAAAGAGAGATCTTCAAGGCCTGGAATTTGTAGAACATCTTTACCCAAATAACAGGCAACTACAGCTGAAATAGGGGATGCTACAAGACCCATTTGGGACGCAACAGAAGCTGCAGCCATTGGTCTTTCAGGACGAATTTTATTCTTTAGTGCAATATCGCCAATAATAGGCATGATGGTATAAACAGCATGGCCTGTACCTAACATCAGAGTAAGACAGTAGGTTACTAATGGTCCGAAGAATGTGATCTTTTTAGGATCTTTACGCAACATACGCTCTGCGTATTGAAGCATACACTTAAGACCGCCTGAGGCTTCTAAGATTGAAGCACAGCTTACAACTGCGATGATGATAAGCATTACATCTACAGGAGGGGAGGCAGGTGGCATTCTTAGAATAAATACTTCAATGCATAAGCCTACACCAGAGACTACACCCAGTCCCATACCGCCAAATCTGCTACCTATATATAAGGTAGCAATTAAAAATATAAATTCCGCTATGAGCATTTAATCAATTCCTCATATTTTTCAATTTTTCACAAAATGACGCGAAATTATATATAAATCTTCGAAAAATGGCAAAAAATAGAGCAAAAACTCTCAATAATGGGGCAAATTCAGTATTTTACTGTTAAGTGTAGTGAATTTAAAATTCGCAAACTAAATGTTGTGGTTCAATCCATTGTGAAACCATCATATATCAATAAATCAATGTCTAATTAACCTTACAAAACAGACCAAATAGAACTTTCCGTATTCTGAAGATCTGTCAAACAGATCTCATTTTTTTAAATTCATCTAGTCATGTTGTCTAATTTTACAAAAAGAATATTGCTATTTTTTTTTTACGCTTATTCTTAAATCAGAAATAAGAAATATATGTGTTTCTAAATTTGATTTGAAATATAGGTAGTTAAATAAACAAAAACTCAAAAAGTTTAATTGTAGGAGTATTTATGAGTGAAAAAATTTTTGCTGACGATCTTTCTTCATTAGGACCAAAACTTATATCAGAACATCGCAGCTTTGTTATTTATGATGCAAAAGATACTAGTAACGTAGCAAGCAAGGTTGAGTCCATGATCGAAAACGCAGGTTATAAGTGCCGCGTTTACACCGCAAATAGAACAGCAGTGGCTGGTGGTGCCTCCTTGTTAACTGGGTTTAGACTTGCAGCCTTGGCAGGAATTGTAGTTCATAATCTTGCGACTTGGGATCCTGACTATGAAATCTGTAAACATCCGGTTGATGACACTGTAGAAGTTAATTGGAAAAGGGATATTTAGATCCAATGAGAATGCAAATAAAGAATTTAAATTTGTATAGGTTTTATCTAAATATTTTTTGTACTTAACCAAAATAAAGTAGGCCAAAAACGGAACTGTTTAGACCACTGATATTGAATGAAATAGTACTTTTTAATTTCTTTAGATTACTAATTTTGTCTTTAGACTGATGTGTCGTTGTAAAGTCTCCATTTGATTTAGCTATATTAGTAAATAATTATTATGGCTTTTAATACGGAGGAAATGCTTGATAAGTCTCTGTATTTCCCTATAGATAGAATTAAGTACGAAACTAAACATCAGAAAAAGGACATCAATGTGAAGTTACAGAGGTTGAAGGCTAACTTTTAGACTATTTAGCTTGCTTATGTGTTTAGGTAAACTCAGGACCATTCGTTTTGAGTTCACTGTTTCAGCTATTCAAGTTGTTTTTGACAAACTACCTACTGCCAAGTTATCGATCGTAGCGGAAGAACCTACTCTGTGGAAACTGATGTATTCAACAACGAGGGGAAAAGATGTGGCTTTTGAACTTGGTGCAACGTATAAAGGTTATTTCGTCGGACGATTTTGTTGAAGAATGTAATTGAATAGATGAATAGCAAATATCTCTGATAAACAATATTACACAAATCCGAAAGGAACAATATTTATGGTTGTAGATTACAAGTCAAGAAAGAACGAGGTTTTAGCTTCATATGAAAAAGTTGAGACTTTGATAGCTGAACTGCAGAATTATGCTGAGACAATAAATTTGCCTGATCCAACGAAGAATTTAGCAACGCTGCTTGCAGACATACGAAATAAGGCGGAAAAGGTTAAGGAAGATCGATTCAACATTATGATTGCAGGTGAATCCAAAAGTGGTAAGTCAACATTTATCAATGCCTACTTGGGTGTTGAGTTGCTTCCTATGGATGTAAAACAATGCACAAGCTCTATTGTAGAAATAAAATATGGAGATATTTTTTCTGTTAGAGCAACATACGCAGATGGCAGACAGAAAACTATCTCTGGCGATGACGAAGCTCGCGAGTTCTTAAAGAAAAATGCCTCTTTGGATGATGATTACAGAGATATTCCTGTACCAACCATTAATAGTGAAATTCTTGTAAAGTCAGGATTACGTGCTCTTAAAAAAAATAAGAAGATTTTCATCTCTAGTGCAGAGGTTGAAGCTATGCTTCAATCTCCAGAAGTTCAGGGCGCCAATATTTATAACCTTCCAAACTATAACGAAAGAATTAAGTCATATATTGAAGCAAGAAAAAATAGTTGGAAAAATATTGTAACCAAAATTGAGGTACTTTTCCCTTTTTGTGAAGATCTTCATGGCATTGAAATTATCGATAGTCCTGGCGTTTGTGCTCGTGGCGGTGTAGCTGAAATTACATCTAAATACATTGAAAATGCTGATGCTATCATTTTCTTGAAGCCAGTTTCAGGACAAGCTTTGGAATCAACTCAGTTCAATCAGTTTATGAATAATGCGAGTGTTGAAAGAAACAAAAATGCATTATTCCTCGTTTTTACTCGTGCCACAAATGTGACAGAAGTAGATTTGAAACGGTTAGAAGAAGAAGCTCACAAACAGTTCTCAAATTTGGATGAAAAAAACATCCTGATTGTTGATAGTAAAGCAGAACTGTATGCAAAAAGCCTCGTCAATGTGGAAGATATTCAGTCAGAACTTTGTAGATTGAATCAAAATGGAACGCTTGATGCTTTTGTGAAACTAGCTTACTTTGAAACAAACGGTAAGTTTGGTCCTAGTGATACGCAAGACTTTATTGAAAAGCTGAAAGAAAAATCTCGCTTCAAGCAAGTTTATGAATCATTAAACATTTTTGGAAGAAAAGCTCATTACATTCTACTCGCCTCTTTGCTTGATTCGATAAATAATCTGTACGCAAAGCTCTGGAATGATATGAATTCCAGAATTGATATGTTCAAGCAGAAAACAGAAGACCCTACTGAGCTTGCTAAAAAGATTGCTGTGATAAAGCAGGAATTAGATATAATTCAAAATAAAATGAGTCGAGGCGTGGATGGAGTTGTACGTCGTTTTCGAGGTGATAATGGAATTATTAGATCAGAAGCAGAGAGTGCGGTAAAGGATTTTTTAGCATCTGTCGGGAAGATAGCTCCCGACTCAAGTGATGCGTTCAATCAATTGGAACGGCTATCTTTGAAAAAAATCGACCAATTTAAGGAGCTGACAGAAAAGGTACAGCATCAGGTTGTCTCAGAATTTGATGAAGAGTTGGTGGCATTAAGCAATAAGAGTTCAATCTCTTTTGAATCTTTGAAACCAGATTTTACCGAAGCAACCTTCAAGCAGATTAAAGAATCAACTAAATCCCAAGCCTATGAGACCCATTCTTATGAGGATGGCGTTACTTTCAAAAAAACACACGCATACTCTGAATACGTTCAGAACAAGCACTTTGATATTATTAAAAATGATATTCTGCGTCGCTTGGAGGGGCTGAAGAATGACCTAATAGCAAATCTTGAAGATTTTGTTGAGAATATCCGTACAAAGTATATTGAAGAACTTGCCACCAATGCTCGTGGCAAGAAAAATGAGTTGGATGCTATCATGAATGCGAAAGCAACTGCTGAACAGATAAGAGATATTGTCCATGAACTCACATTTAAGGCAGATAAACTCAATGAAGCTCGTGCGGAAGTAAATAAGATAAAAGGTGGTATTTCAAAATATGTACAGCTCAACAATTAGCCCCAAAGTGGATGTAATGTTCGATGACCTTGAAAAAAAAGTTTTCTCCATCGTGATTGAATCTTCCTCGTTCAATGAGACTGTCAATAATATCACAAAGATGGTTAGCTCCGAGCTTGCTACTAGAAGCAAATCTATTCTGAGTGATATGTTATTTGATCTTTCAGATAACTTAATGAAAACAGATTTCTTTGCAGATATTGCAAGACAAAACAAATTTTCAGAAATCAATCTTCGACAAGAAATATTGAGTAAGTACCAGTTTGCACCAAGCGCAACAGTAAACTACAAAGAGGCTTCTAGGACGGTACAAGCATTAAAAATTGGAGGGGAAGCCCTTGTAATAGGAGGAGTTGCTGAAATTGGTGTCGTTTTAATCGCAGGTCTATCACTTTCCAGCCTTGTGCCTATCCCTGTCAGCGTGCTTGTTGTTGCATCTATAGGTGTTGTATTGGCAGATTATTACGCCATTGAGCCTAAGAAAAACAAAAAAGCGCTGGCGCAAGCTTTGGATAGTTACCTTGTTGCGGCAAAACAGCAGTTCTTGAACTGGTTTGACGAAGTTGAGAAATACTTCAATATGCGAGTTGAAAAAATTAAGCAAACATTGTGAGAAGGTAGCTATGAATGAACTTACTGCCAAACAAGAGAAAATTATAAAAGAATTTAATCAGGACAGTCATATAATCGGAGAGCAAACTGCTAAGTTCCTAAGTTTAGTTTATCCCTCATACCTCGTTGATAAAGAAAACCTCGGAACTCTACTTGAAAAAGACAGTACGCTAAGACTTCAAAGCATGACTTTCTTCAGGATCGGTAGTTGCACAGCAGATAATGTAGATAAGGTTTTTGATAATGTAAACGAGCAATTTGAAAAACTCCTTACCGCACTGTATTCCATAGATATTTCCATTGCCTACGGAATTGTGAGTCGTAATGGTATAACCAACCTCGTACTTGGTGTATACTCCAGAAATGATGTTGAAGTCGTTAAAACAATTGCGCAAGGAATGCTTTCTGGAATAGACATGATAGAATTCGTTCCCGACTTTTCAACAAGCGCGAGCAATAACATCAATCACGGTATTTTGACCGGTGTACCTTCCCTTTATGTAAAAGAGCATAAACAGACCTTTAGTTTGGCCTCCATCATGCGTAGTTTGAATGGTCAGAATTATACACTCCTGTTTATTGCCAAACCTGTTAGCCAAGATATTATCTCGCAGGAACTTTCAGAGTTAATATCAATTAGGGATGCGGCATTTGCAGTAAGCAAGCGAAATATTGCTCGTTCAAGCAGCACTTCTCATAACGAATCTGAGAGCATAGGTACCTCTGATGGAAAGAACAGCGTAGCTGGACAAGTCGGAGGAGGGATCGGAGTTATGGGAGGTGTTGCTGTGGGAGCGCTTGCAGGATCTGTTCTGCCAATTATCGGAACCGCTGCTGGCGCTGCTATAGGTGGTTCAATTGGAGGTGGTTTAGGTACAATCATCGGTAATATTGTCGGAAAAGGTAAAAACCATTTAGACACATATAGTAATTCCGTGACTGACACAATAACTAAAGGTGACACGATTTCTTGCGATATTCAAAATGGATTTGCGCTCGAATTGATGAACTATGCCGATAATGCTATTGAAAGGTTAAAAGGAGGAAAAAACAACGGAATATGGCAAACTGCTATTGCTTATTCAGCTGAAAATGCCATTTCAAGAAATATTATTCGAGCTTGTTTAAGCGGTGAACTTTCTAAACTTGATGCTGAAAAATTACCCATGTTGGCATTTGAACCGAAGACATCTTCAGAGGCTTTAGTAATACCGAATTTTCTTGAAGATACTAGCCAAAATTCACTGTGCTCATATATAAACTCAGCAGAATTAGGACTTCTGTGTACTGTTCCTACGGAAAGCGTCCCCGATTTTGAACTTCGACTTGAAAAGAAGTTTCCTTTTATGGCTAGCAGGAATGGCGCATGCAAAATTCAAATTGGTAATGTAGTTGACGGTAAAAGACCAATGGAGAATATGCCTTTTTGTCTAAGTGAGCGAGACCTAAATAAGCATACATTTGTCTGCGGTATTACCGGTAGCGGTAAAACTACAACAGTAAAGAAGATACTCATAGAAGAAAAAAAACCTTTCCTTGTTATTGAGTCTGCAAAAAAGGAATATCGAAATATAGCTGTAGATACGACGGTGTACACCCTTGGTAAACCTGAAATCAACGCACCGCAGATCAATCCTTTTTATATTATGCCTGGTGTTAGTCCACAATTACACATTGACTACTTAAAGGATTTATTCAACGCATCGTTCTCTTTTTATGGTCCAATGTCGTACATTTTAGAAAAATGTCTGCACACGGTTTATAAAAACAAAGGTTGGAATTTAACTCTTGGATACCATCCTTTACTAGTAAATATCAAAAGCCCTACTGACTTTTTTAGCATTGAATACACAAAGGTTCAATATTCAAATTTATCCCACAAGTTCTTGTTTCCCACAATGCAAGAGTTGAAAGACGAAATTGCAAGATATGTTGAGGAAGAACTAAATTATGACGGTGAGGTTGCAGGCAATGTTAAAACCGCCATAAAAGTACGCTTGGAAAATCTCTGTGTTGGTGCTAAAGGGTATTCATTCAATACAAGTGAGTTCTTTGATTTCAATGCAATGCTTGAAAAAAATGTGGTATTTGAGTTGGAAGGACTTGCAGATGATTCAGACAAGGCATTTTGCGTGGGATTGTTGGTGATATTTATTAATGAGTACCGCCAAGTTCAAAAGGAAATCATAGGAAGCAAGAAAACTGGCTTGCAACATTTGCTTGTCATTGAAGAAGCTCACCGTTTGCTAAAAAATGTTGAGACTGAACGTCCAACTGAAATATCTGGTAACCCAAAAGGAAAAGCCGTTGAGCTATTTACTAATATGATCGCTGAAATGCGTTCCTATGGGCAAGGAGTTATTGTTGCTGAGCAGATCCCTACTAAGCTTGCTCCTGATGTAATAAAAAACTCATCAAACAAAATCGTACAACGCATTGTTTCTGCGGATGACCAGCAGGCAATAGCAAATACGATAGGAATTATGAGTGAAGATGCAATTCAGCTCGGTTCATTGGAAACAGGATTTGCGTATTGTCACAAGGAGGGGATGGTCCTTCCGACACCAGTGAAGATTATGGACTACTATACCTCTAATGCTGATAAGCAAAGTCTTGATGTCTTTGTTACCGATGAGATGATTTATAACCATAGTATCAACAGATTTGATAATATCAATCTAAATGTTATTCGCAGTTTTTTGAGTAACAACACCCGCATCAAGCAAAAAGTCGTTGCCTTTTTGAATACTCTTTTGGTTGAAAACGAGAATTGTTGTATGTCAGCTTGTAATGCCCTTATGGGGGCTTTCGAGAATGAGGTCAAGCGAAGCGACATTCGTCTTACTTTAATGGATGACCAAGATCACCTAAATGCAGAGTTTTTGACCGAGTCAATTCTCTCTATGATGGTTAGGGGCGTGTATTGCACAAAGCATCTTCCTAATGATGAGTTTGTGAAATTGTTAGAAAAAGTCCTCTACTCTCCGTCTTGCGAAAACATCAAATCGATTAAAACGGCTCTGCAAGGATTGTATGCAAAAGACTTAGCAAAATACGCAAAGCATAATGTAGCAGCCCTCGTAAGTCTGTCGATAAAAAACAATACTGATATCCAGAGCACTGTGCGTGAGTATTTTATCGGTGCATCTAACGATACCATTTCAGAGATTGAAATGAATTTGAAAAGAGGTCAGTTCGCTAAATGACAGGAATGATATCTTTTACAGGAAAACAGTTAGAAAAAAGTGTCCTATCAGACCTTGGAAAGGAAATCCCAGAAGCTAAAGATCTTCCTGACAAAATTGACAATAGTGAAAAGTCGATTATTGAACCACCGGATATTACATACATTGAACGCACTTCTCGATCTGCTCTCATGGAACAATGTTCTCTGAGAACAATAGAAATAACAAGAGCGGATGAGGTAAGCAAATCCGAAGTTTCAGAAACAAAATATAAGAGGCTAACCGAGGAAGAAAAGGAAAAGATTAAAGAAGAAAAAGGATGGTCTGATGATATAATTGATAATATCAAAAACATGAAGCAATATGAAATTCTAAAGAATGCCGGTGTTATCGAGGCTGAAATCAATGGCAGAAAGTGTTTAATTAAGGAAAATATTGACCTTAATTATACAGATGAAGACGGCGTATCTAATAGAGACAGAGTTTCTCGTGGATTGGCTCCGTTAGATAGTAAAACGGGAAAGCCGATTGAATTGCATCACCTAGGACAAAAAGCTGATTCCTCACTCGTTGAATTGACCGAAGAAGAACACAGAACCGGAGAGTACGAGAATGGAAAGAAAAATCAGAGCCTTTGGCATGATAACTCGGTGAAAACCGAGGTTCATGGTGAGGGAAATAGTTGGGACCAAGAGCGAAAAGATCATTGGAAAGCAAGAGCCGAACAAAGTAAGTGGTGAATTGAATGAAAAAGATTGTAGATTTGATAAATTCTTTGCCTGGGATGCTACCACTAAAACCCGCTAATGAAGTACAGATTTCTGATGCCGAACTGCAACTTAGAGTTAGATTTGCTGATGAGTATAGAGAATATTTGAAAGCCTTCGGCTCAATTATAGCGGACGGCATTGAATTGACTGGCATCGCTAAATCTGAATATCGAAATGTTGTTTCTCTCACAAAAAAAGAGCGTGAACTGAACTCAAAAATTCCAAACTCATTGTATGTTATTGAAAATACTTGCGTGGACGGAATTATTATTTGGCAGGATAAAGCTGGTATTGTGTATCAATCATCTCCAGGTTCTGAACCTGAGAAGATTGCATCTTCACTGTATGAGTATATAACAAATCATGTAAGGTAAAAAGTAACTACTCAGACCCCCTAAGAGATTCTGAGTAGCATTAAAGCTTTTTATACTGTCTTTTACAGTCAGTGAGTTTTTTTTAAATTTACATTGTGAACAATATCACAAAGTCTAGCTAAATAGCTTTTTTTCTTAAGGTTATTCAAAAGCGATCTATAAGCGCATATAAAGCGATTATAGAGGAACTCTTTTATGAGGCTTTGTTTTGTCATTTTCTCTTGTCATCGATCTGTAGAGATCTTAAAAGATCGTTTTGAGATACATCATCAAGTTGAAATTGAGCCATCACTAATGCAAAAAATCGCTATTGGTATAATAACAGCAGTAGAAAAAGCAAAGGTGATTCAATGGATTTCAACGAGTTAAAACAAGATGCAGAGAAACTCTGTAAAGAGCTAAAAGATAAAGCTCCAGCAGATTTATCTGTACTAGTGCTCTCGTTGACAACCATCAACAAAATGATGATAGCCATGTTCTCTGGAGTTATGGAGCAGAATAATAAACAATCAGCTACCATTTCAGACTTGCAGGAAACAATAAAAGACTTGCAGGAAACCATAAAAGAGCTGCAACGCCAACTGAACATGGATTCCCATAACAGCTCAAAACCACCATCAAGTGATGGCTATAAGAAAGCAAATAAAAACAGAAGCCTGAGAGAGAAAACAGGAAGAAAGACAGGTGGACAGAAAGGTCATAAAGGAGTGAACATGAAGCTCCCACATGAACCTGATGAGGTAAAAGTACATTTACCAGAAAAATGTAAAACCTGTCCATATCTTTGCTCATGCTCAGCAAACGGACAAGTATTTGAATGTACCGAAAAGAGATATGTGGTAGAAGCAGTAATCAATACTAAGGTCATAGAGCATCAGACAGTCAAGGCAATAGATTGTCCATGTGGAGAGTCAAAGCTCAAGGGAGAATTTCCTGAGAACATAAGAGGCTATATTCAGTATGGAGACAGTTTTACTGCTATCTCAGGTCTTCTAAGTACCTTTGGAGCTGTAAGTACCGATAGAATTCAAACCATAATCGATGGCATGTTCAATGTAACTCTATCAGAGGGCACTATCTGTTCAATGATTGAGAAATGTGCACTTAAGGTAAAACCTGTAGTGCAAAAAATCAGAGAGTTACTAATAGGCTCTAAAGTCGTTAATTTCGATGAGACAGGAGTCAGAGTTGAAGGCTCTACTCAATGGGTACATAACTCTTCTAATGGGAAGTATACCTACCTTACAGTCAACAGTAAAAGAGGTCAGGTGGGTATTGCTGACAATGGTGTGATAACCAATTTTACAGGTACAGCGGTTCATGACTGCTGGGGTCCATATTGGAGATTTGAAAACATCAGTCATGCAGTATGCTGTGCTCATCTATTAAGAGAGTTAATTGCAGCAAGTGAGAATAATCCATCCCATATCTGGGCAAAGAGACTGAGCAATCTGCTTTTAACCATGAAATCTGCTAAAGAAAAAGCTATTGAGCTGAACCAAAGCAGTTTAAAAGACTCTCATATCAGCTCTTTAGAACGAGAATATGATGAAATTATGGATTATGCCAATAAAGAATGTCCTCCACCTGATAATACTGAGCCTATAAAAAGAGGCAAAAGTAAGAAAGGTAAAGAACGTTCACTGATTGAGAGACTGATTAAACTCAAGGCATCGGTATGTATGTTTATTCATAACTTTGCTGTGCCTTTTGACAATAATCAGGCTGAAAGAGATGTTCGCAATGTAAAAACTAAATCAAAGGTTTCAGGATGTTTTCGTTCAATTAAAGGAGCTCAGACCTACCTAACGTTCACATCCTACCTCAGCACAGCCAGAAAACAAGGTATAGATGCTATTGAAGTTTTAACCTCTGCTTTTAATGGTAAGGCTGAGAGCGTTTTAGGGTAGGTTCTGAGTAGTTACCGAACTTTTAAGATCATGTTAAATGAACTTAAAGGGTAAAATATATTACTCAGAGGCTTCGTTTTTACCCACAACTATGCTCGAAGCTCCGTAATTGTGTACAATTTACGATATGAGACCTTTAAAGTGTAGGGTAGAGGATGCTTACAAAGCTTACTTTTCAAAGATTCCTTATAAGGTATACATTGATCTTACCTACCAAATGTGCGAAAACTTGAAAAAACAACATGAATCTAACAGATCTTGTTCTTGAACGAAGTAATAAAAAAGCCCCTAAAAGCTATTAACCTTTAGGGGCATTTTTGAACTTAATTATTTAGTGGAGTAAATCTATTAGATTACACCCTGAGCAATCATTGCATCAGCTACCTTACGGAAGCCAGCGATGTTAGCACCTAATACTAGGTTGCCTTCAACACCGAACTCACGAGCGGTATCAGCAACATTCTTGTATAGGTTGGTCATAATGGTGTGTAACTTCTGATCTACTTCCTCGAAGGTCCAAGCAGTCATACCAGCGTTCTGCTCCATCTCTAACTGAGAAGTAGCAACACCACCAGCGTTAGCAGCCTTTGCAGGACCGTAAGCAATCTTAGCCTTTAAGAACTGATCGATAGCACCTAAGGTTGAAGGCATGTTAGCGCCTTCTGCTACAACCTTACAGCCGTTAGCTAATAGGGTCTTAGCATCTTCCTCATTTAACTCGTTCTGAGTTGCGCATGGGAATGCACAATCTACGTTGTAAGTCCAAACCTGGTGTTTGCCTGCTGGGTACTTATCAACTGGAGTGTACTGAGCTGTTGGAACTAACTCAGCATAACGGGTTAAACGTGCACGCTCAACTTCCTTAACCTGCTTTAATACATCTACCTTGATGCCGTTTGGATCATAGATAGTACCGTTAGAATCTGATACGGTAACAGGAGTTGCACCTAACTGGATTAACTTCTCGCAGCAGTAGATAGCTACGTTACCTGAACCTGATACTGCGCACTTCTTGCCCTTTAATGAATCGCCACGATCCTTTAACATAGCATCAGTGAAGTAAACGGTACCGTAACCTGTAGCCTCAGTACGTGCTAAAGAACCACCGTAGGTTAAACCTTTACCAGTTAAAACACCTTCATAACGAGTGGTTAAGCGCTTGTAAGCACCGTACATGTAACCGATCTCACGACCACCAGTACCGATGTCACCTGCAGGAACGTCGATAGTAGCACCAATGTAACGGTGTAACTGGATCATGAATGCTTGGCAGAAACGCATGATTTCAGTCTCTGACTTGCCCTTAGGATCGAAATCAGAACCACCCTTTGCACCACCGATAGGTGTACCAGTTAATGAGTTCTTTAAGATCTGCTCTAAACCTAAGAACTTTAATACGCCTTCATTTACAGTTGGGTGTAAACGGATACCACCCTTGTAAGGGCCAATTGCTGAATTGAACTGTACACGGTAGCCCTTGTTAACCTGAACTTCACCCTTATCGTCAACCCACTCAACACGGAAAGAAATAGTTCTCTCTGGCTCAGTCATACGCTCTAAGATCTTGTACTTCTCATACTTAGGCTCTTTATCTACTACAGGCTGTAATGTGTTTAAGATTTCCTCAGCTGCCTGTAAGAATTCTGGCTGGTATGGATACTTAGCTTTTAAAGAGTCTAAAACTCTCTGTGTGTATGACATTTAATGTCTCCTGTTTACCTGTTGATAAAATTGTTTTATCGGTGGTTTGGACCGATAAGAAAAGTTTGTTTTAATTTGTTGAAATCAAATTTACAATTCTTAATTTTAGCTTGCAATACCAAATCGAATATTCACATATTTGGTGCAGATCTGACTTAAAACAGTGCACATTGTTAGTGAAAGCTGTGTAAATGCGATGTAACTTATTATCAAATAAGAAAAAAAATTGTGACGAAATCTTAACTTTTTCTGCAATTTTAAAGAGCATTTTTCAAAAATGCCTTTAGTAAAATGAATTAAGATCAAGTAGTTAAGATAAAAATTAAGAAATGCGAGCTGTGTTTTAATTTAGTACACTAAATTAAGATTATTTAAAGTTAAAAATAATTTAACCTCACTTAAACGGTGCATTAGTGGATTAAAGAGAGGGGATAAAAAAAGCCTCCTATTTGTATAGGAGGCAACTACCAACAGGCAAATGTTTAGTGACTAATTTCCTTTTAAGAAATTGTCAACTGCAACAGCGCATTGTCTACCTTCTGCGATGGCGTAGACAACCAGTGACTGGCCCTTTCTGCCGTCACCTGCTGCGAATACTTTCTTGTTTGAGGTTTGATATGCATTCTCCCCCTTTACCTCAGCTTTAATATTGCCGCGTTTGTCTGTCTCTAAGGCAAACTCTTTAATTAAAGCAGATGAAGGATGTGAGTAACCCATAGCAATTAAGACTACATCAGCTTTGATCTTGCTCTCAGTACCCTTAATACCCTCAAAGTGGCGACCTTCACCCCACTTTACTTTCTCGGTTACAACAGCCTCTAGCTTGTCTTTACCTTCAAAAGCAGTGGTGTTAGTAGAGAACAATCTTGTGCAACCTTCTTCATGTGAAGTTGAGGTACGCTTGATCTTTCTCCAATCAGGCCATGCCATGGTCAAATCAACACTCTCTGGTAACTCGTCATGGTAATCTAACTGGGTTACTGAGGCAGCACCTTTACGGATTGAAACACCGATACAATCTGATGCAGTTTCACCACCACCGATTACAACCACGTTCTTACCACGAACATCAATAGGATTCTCGCAGTCACCATTGTTCTCACGGTTTTGAGCAATTAAGAAATCTAGAGCAAAGTAGATGCCCTTTAAATCACGACCTGGTAATCTTAAATCACGTGGAGCCTCTGAGCCTGGAGCTAGAACGATAGCATCATAGTTATCTAATAGTTCCTGACCGCGAACTTCCTTTAATGAGTCGTTATGAACACCGTGCTCTAAGTTCTTAATCGCACCTACGATAGTAGAGGTCTTAAAGGTAATGCCTTCCTGCTCTAACTGAGAAATTCTTCTGTCAAGAATTTCTTTTGGCAGTTTGAAATCAGGAATACCATAGCGTAACAGACCACCTATCTTGTTCATCTTTTCAACTACAGTTACATTATGACCAAAACGGTTTAACTGTTGAGCTGCAGCTAGGGCAGCTGGACCTGAACCTACCACACAAACCTTTTTACCTGAATGGTGTTCTGTGATAACAGGTTTTACCAAACCATGCTCAAAAGCATATTCAGCAATCTTTCTTTCAACAGACTTAATGCCTACAGCCTTACGGTGAATACCTAAAGTACAACCTTCTTCACACTGAGCAGGGCAGATACGACCTGTGATCTCTGGGAAGTTATTAGTAGCTGACAGAACATTGTATGCTTTACCCATCTGCTCTTCAGATACAAACTCGTTAAAGTCTGGTGAATCATTGTGCAATGGGCACTCGTGCATACAGAATGGAATACCACAGTCCATGCAGCGACCAGCCTGAACTTTAGCCTGCTCGTCAGTTAAAGTACCGTAGATTTCACAGAAACTCTTTACACGCTCTTCAACCGGAACATGAGGCTGTTCGATACGCTCAAATTCAATAAATCCTCTTAAAAAGCCCATCTTAGTGTGCCTCCTTCATTGCGTTTAATGCGTTGAAGTATTCAACAGGGAATACCTTGACGAAGTGTTGCAGTTCAACATCGAAGTTCTCTAAGATCTTCTTGGCAACCTTACTTGAGGTCATATTCAAATGACGTGTTAATAAAGTCTTTAGAACCTCTTCGTCTGATTTACCCTGATGTAGAGGAATTGCAGGATCAGCCTTGTTAGCTTTTACAACATTGCTGATGTTAAATGATCCTTTAGCAATACGTGATCTGAAGGTACCGTCCTTATCGTAAACGTAAGCCATACCGCCTGACATACCGGCAGCAAAGTTTCTGCCTGTAGAGCCTAAGACTACTACAGTACCGCCTGTCATATACTCACAGCCATGATCACCGCAACCTTCGGTTACAGCGTCAGCGCCAGAGTTTCTTACAGCAAAACGCTCACCGCAGACACCGCTAAAGTAAGCTTCACCAGATGTAGCACCATATAAGCAGGTGTTACCACCGATGATGTTCTGTTGAGGATCTCCATCAAAAGCTGCACTCTCATGAACAGCGATGATACCGCCTGACATACCCTTACCAACGTAGTCGTTAGCAAGACCTGACAGATTTAAGGTAACACCCTTTTCAAGGAAAGCACCAAATGACTGACCTGCTGTACCTGATAACTTAAAGGTAATGAAGTTGTCAGGTAATTTCTTCTTTAATGAAGCAATTAAGCCAGAGGTATAAGTACCAACTGAACGGTTTACGTTAACAACTGGTGACTCAATGGTAATTGGCTTGTTCTCTTCAATTGCCTTTAGAACCTTAGCTTCAAACTTCTTATCTAGAGCCTTATCAATTTCATGCTGCTGAGCGATTGCATGGTGAGCAATTTCATCAGCATAAGCAGGATCCTTAAAGAAAATTCTCTCAAAGCTTAAGTTTCTAGCTTTAGCAAATTCGCTGTCTGATACCTTAGTTAGAAGTTCAGCATGACCGATTAAGTCTTCAAACTTCTTAAAGCCTAATTCAGCCATAATTTCACGTACTTCACGAGCTACATAGTGGAAGTAATTCTCAAGCTGCTCAGGAGTACCGATGAACTGCTTACGTAGTTCAGGATCCTGAGTTGCAATACCAGTAGGGCAGGTGTTCTTCTGGCACTTTCTCATGATGGTACAACCCATACATACTAATGGAGCAGTACCAAAGCCGAACTCATCAGCACCTAAAAGAGCACCGATAATTACGTCACGACCGGTCTTAATCTGACCGTCAACCTGTAAGGTTACACGTGAACGTAACTTGTTCATAACTAAGGTTTGCTGTACATCAGCAAGTCCAATTTCCCAGGCAGAACCAGCGTGCTTTACAGATGAAGCAGGAGCAGCACCAGTACCACCATCGTGACCTGAAATTACGATATGGTCTGCTTTACACTTTGCAACACCTGCTGCAACAGTGCCGATACCAACCTCAGATACCAGTTTTACTGAAATGTCAGCCTTGGTGTTAGCAAGTTTCAGATCAAAAATCAGCTGAGCCAGATCTTCAATTGAGTAAATATCGTGGTGTGGTGGAGGAGAAATCAAACCAATACCAGGTAATGAGTGACGCAGTTTACCAATATACTTAGATACCTTGTGTCCAGGTAACTGACCACCTTCACCAGGTTTTGCACCCTGAGCTAACTTAATCTGAATTAAATCAGCAGTTGACAGATAATCGGTAGTTACACCAAAACGGCCAGATGCTACCTGCTTGGTACGAGAACGTAATGAATCGCCTTTGTGCAGAGGAATGTCAACTACAACGTCATCACCTAAGATAGCCTTAGTAGAGGTTTCTTTATCGATGATGCCATCACGGCGAGGATCTTCACCACCTTCACCTGAGTTTGACATCGCACCTAATCTGTTCATGGCAATAGCCATGGTGGTGTGAGCTTCAGTTGAAATAGCACCCATTGACATAGCAGAGCAGGCAAAGCGGTGGATAATGCTCTCTTCGCTTTCAACTTCGCTAATATCGATTGGATTAGTCTTCTTGAACTTGAATAAACCACGGATGGTCATCAGACGCTTTGACTGATCGTTGATGATCTGTGCATACTTCTTGTACTCATCATATGAGCCTGAACGAACTGCTCTTTGCAGGTGAACTACTGCATCAGGAGTCCACATATGCTCTTCACCGTCATATCTCCAGTTCAGATCGCCACCCTGCAACAGTGATGGATCTTTTAACTCAATCTTTCTAAAGGCAGCTTTATGAGTCTCAACAGCTTCTTGAGCAATATCAAACAGACCCACACCTTCGATTGGGCTTGGAGTATTGGTAAAGTACTTATCAACAAATTCAGATGATAAACCTACAGCTTCAAAGATCTGTGCACCGATGTATGACATGTAGGTACAGATACCCATCTTAGCCATGGTCTTATATAGACCCTTATCAATAGCATGGATGTAGTTATCCTGATACTGTTTAGCAGTCTTTGCGTCAGGTGCTAATTCAGCTACAACACGCAGTGCTACATAAGGATGGATAGCTTCAGCACCATAACCGCCTAATAGCGCAAAGTGGTGAACGGTACGAGCAGAGCCTGTTTCTACAACAAGACCGGTGCTTGTACGTAAGCCGTTTTCAACTAAGCATAGGTGAACAGCTGAGGTTGCAAGTAAAGCTGGAATTGCAAGTCGGTCAGCAGCTACATTTCTGTCAGAAATGATTAAGATGTTGTGACCAGTCTTTACAGCATCGATAGCAGCAGCTCTAATAGAAGCTAATCTTGCTTCGATACCATCTTTACCCCATGAAAGAGGATAGGTGATATCTAATTCTTTTGAGCGGAACTTGTTATCGGTAAACTTGCTGATGTTACGGATCTTTTCCATTTCAACAGCATCTAAAATAGGCTGCTGAACCTCCAGTCTTACAGGAGGGTTGTTATCCATAATATTTAGAAGATCAGGACGAGGACCGATGAATGATACCAGTGAGGTTACCATCTCCTCACGAATAGGATCAATAGCAGGGTTTGTAACCTGAGCAAAGAGCTGACGGAAGTAGTCATATAAGCTCTTTGGCTTGTTAGACAAAACAGCTAAAGGAGCATCATTACCCATTGAAAGAACAGGCTCTTGACCGTTTATAGCCTTTGGCTTTAATAATCTTTCAACATCCTCACGGGTATAACCGAATACACCCATTAGAGCTTTGGTATTTAAGTTTAAACCTACAGTTGAGGTTTCATCTTTAATATCGGTTAACTTGATACGAACCTTGTCTGTCCACTCCTGATAAGGACGCAGTGTAGCTAAGCTTAACTTAATTTCCTTATCATCGATGATACGACCCTGTTCAGTATCGATTAAAAGCATACGACCAGGCTCTAGTCTCCAGTGACGAGCAATTCTGCTCTCGTCAATCTTTAGAGTACCTTCTTCTGAAGCTAGAATTACTAAATCGTCTTTAGTTACGATGTAACGAGCAGGACGTAGACCGTTTCTATCAAGAGTTGCACCAATCTGACGACCGTCAGTAAAGGCAACAGCAGCAGGACCGTCCCATGGCTCCATCATGGCAGCATAGTACTCATAGAAAGCTCTGAGTTTTGGATCCATCAGAGTATCTTTTTCCCATGCTGAAGGGATCATCATCATTGCAGCCTGAGCTAATGAGTAACCAGACATGGTTAAAAGCTCAAAGACATTATCAAATGAAGCTGAATCTGACTGCCCTTGGAAGATTAAAGGCCATAGTTTCTCTAAATCTTTACCAAATACAGGTGAAGAAATGTTCTTTTCACGAGCCTTAATCCAGTTAAAGTTACCACGTAGGGTGTTAATTTCACCGTTGTGGGCAATCATTCTAAATGGGTGAGCTAGTGACCACTGAGGGAAAGTATTAGTTGAGAAACGCTGGTGGATTAGAGCAATAGCACTGGTGCAGCGGCTATCGTTTAAATCACGGTAGTATTCACCCACCTGATTTGCTAATAACTGACCTTTGTAAACAATGGTACGAGCTGAGAATGAAGGAATATAGAATTCTTTGCAGTGTTTTAATTTTAGATTTGCAATCGCAATGGAAGCTGACTTACGGATGATGTACAGCTTACGCTCTAGAGCGTCGGTTACTAAGACGTCTGGAGAGTGACCTACGAAAATCTGTCTAATTACAGGCTCTTTTTCGCGAACAACAGGGGACATTGGGATGGTTTCATTTAGAGGAACGTCTCTCCAACCTAAGATAATCTGTCCTTCTGCTAAAATTGCGCGTTCAATTTCTTCTTGGCAAGCGTGTCTTGAAGCTTCCTCACGTGGTAGGAAAATCATACCTACGCCGTATTCACCTGGAGGAGGAAGTTTTACGCCCTGAGTCATCATATCATCACGGAAGATCTGATCAGGGATCTGAATCAAAATGCCGGCACCATCGCCCTGCAGTGGATCTGCACCTACTGCTCCGCGGTGAGTCAGGTTCTTTAGGACTTCTAGTCCCTGACTTACGATGCTGTGGCTTTTTTGACCTTTGATGTGAGCAATGAAACCGACACCGCATGCATCGTGTTCATTTTCACTTCTGTATAAGCCAGAATTAGTCATTTATGTGTCACCTTTTGCGAGTGGTATATATACAATAAGGGCCCTAAACGGGCCCTTTTTGAAAACTTTTACAGTTTTCTTATTATTATCACCCCATTTTTGATGGGGTGTTTTTAACCCATTTCGTTAAATTATAGGCTGTAGTACAGCTCGAACTCAGCAGGATGTGGAGTTGAACGTACGCGGGTATCTTCAGCTGCCTTTAACTCGATGTAAGCGTTGATCATATCCTCTGAGAATACGCCGCCTGCTGTTAAGTAGTCGTGGTCAGCCTGTAAAGCCTTTAGAGCCTCATCTAAAGAACCGCAAACCTGTGGAATGTTAGCTGCTTCCTCAGGAGGTAAGTCGTATAGATTCTTATCCATAGCCTCACCTGGGTCTAACTTGTTTAAGATACCGTCAAGGCCAGCCATTAACATTGCAGAGAATGCTAAGTATGGGTTTGCCATACAATCTGGGAAACGTACCTCAATATGAGCAGTCTTAGGATTGATTGCATATGGAATACGGATTGAAGCTGAACGGTTAGCAGCTGAGTAAGCTAACATTAAAGGAGCCTCGAAACCTGGAACCAAACGCTTGTATGAGTTGGTTGATGGGTTTGTGAAAGCGTTTAATGACTTAGCATGCTTGATGATACCACCGATGTACCATAAAGCTTCCTGTGACAGACCGCCGTATAAGTTACCAGCGAAAATATTCTTGCCATCTTTACCGATTGACTGGTGGCAGTGCATACCTGAACCGTTGTCTCCGTAAATTGGCTTTGGCATGAAGGTAGCTGTCTTACCGTACTGGTTTGCTACGTTCTGTACAACATACTTGTAAATCTGAACCTCATCAGCCTTCTTGGTTAATGAGTTGAACTCTGTTGCAATTTCGTTCTGACCTGCAGTTGCAACTTCGTGGTGGTGAGCCTCGATAACTAAGCCCATTTCCTGCATTACTTTACACATAGCAGAACGAATGTCCTGTGAAGAATCTACAGGAGGAACTGGGAAGTAACCACCTTTAACTGCTGGACGATAACCTTTGTTACCGCCTTCGTACTCAGTAGCTGAGTTCCAAGCAGCTTCGATATCATCGATAGCTACGAATGAACCTGAAATATCAGACTTGAAACGAACATCATCAAATAAGAAGAATTCTGGCTCTGGACCGAAGAAAGCCTGATCACCGATACCGGTTGACTTTAAGTAGTCCTCAGCACGCTTTGCAACAGAACGTGGGTCACGATCGTAACCGGTTAAGGTCTGTGGCTCTAAAATATCGCAACGAACGATAATGGTTGGATCGGCATAGAAAGGATCTAACATAACAGTTGTGATATCAGGCATTAAGATCATGTCTGACTTATCAATACCACGCCAGCCTGCGATTGAAGAACCGTCAAACATCTTGCCCTGCTCGAAGAATTTCTCATCGATGCAAGAAATAGGTAGAGAAATATGCTGCTCTTTACCTTTAGTGTCAGTAAATCTTAAATCAGCAAAAACAACGTCGTTATCTTCGATGAGTTTTTTTACTTCACTGTAATCCTTGATTGCCATTTAGGTGCTCCTAATTTTTCAATTGATGGGGTATTACGTACCCGTTCTTTAATGTCTGAGTAAATTTTCGTGGTTATAGTGAACTCTGTCAAAGCATATTTGTACTGGCACTAAAACTACACGTCATATTTTACTATATGTTGCATAATGGTGCGATACCTAAAAAATATCGAAAAAACATACAGATAGAATAAAGATCTTAAGCGTAGTAAAGAAAATTGAAGTAAAGTTTATTTTTCAAAGAAATCATAAAATAATTATTTAATTGATTTTTAAAGAGAAATTGAAAACTGCAGGAAATTTGTTAAAAAAGTGCATTGCACACTTTTAGAGCGTTATTTTTGACAATTAATGCATTTTTTTGTGGCTATTTGGATACTGTATTTTGTTTTTCTGATTAAGACTGTGTTAGGAAAATTTATTTTTTGAGTAATTATTTGGGGAATTATTTTGGAAAAGGCTCTATCTTTTGAAGAGTGTTTACCTAGATTTTCTATCTAGGCTTCTATGTTTGTCTGATTATTGGTTTTGATATATTTTGAAATCTGACTTTTATCTACCTTATTTAAGTGTTTTCTACACTCAAATGGTATTAGAGGAACTTGATGCTCTTAAGGATACTCTCCATAGTATTTTGAGCTTTTTTGCTATCAGTGCTGCTGGAGAGACTGATATGTGCCATAGTATCTTTTAAAGGTACATGGTATTGAGTAACCTCAGTGATGTTATTTAAATTTGTTTGCGTTCTTAAGAACTTAAAGCAGATTCCAATCTTTCCTGCGATAAAGGAATTGTAAACATCAATATTGCCGATGATCTTGTAGCCCGCATCCTCATAGTTCTGTTTCATTTCGATGAGGTATTCTGCGCACATCTCTTCTAATTCACGGTTTAATGAATCAGAACCAATGGTATATAGCTTGTTTAGAAGACCTGTCTGAGTGAAATCATCAGCATACATAGGTTCAAAGGTAACTTTTGCTCCTATCCATGACTTACTGTGGTACTGATTGTCTGTCTCTAATGAGTCAACATCAATGGTGCCACTTGTAGCTGAGATTGCCATTCTTGCTACGAAAAAGTGCTTTTGAGGATCATAGACTTTGAAATAACCAGGGACAGCCAGACTCAGTTTGTTATCAACATTGATCCTAACTGAAATGTTCTGGTTTTCCACACGAGTAAGTTCGTCTGTATAGACGCCTGAGCTAGAGTTGTTTTCTTCTGCAGCTGCCGTTCCCAGCGGCATGGCTGTGCTTATACATAAGGTGAGTAATAAAGGTAAAATTTTGTTCATTATGTCAAACTTATTTTAGGCTGCCAATGAGAGCTTGTAGAATGGCAGCCATTTTATTTTATGAATTAATTTTCATGGAATAGACCTCTTCGTTAATAAAGAAATCTCCCATATCTAATCCTGTATCTCTTACTTTTTCCATTCCATGTTTTACATAGAAATCAAGTCCAGGATTATGCTTATTGATTAGCAACTCTATTGTACAAGGTTTTGGATGATTTTCCTTAATATAATTTACAACATGATTAAAAAGTGCAGTTCCTACACCTTTTCCTTGATTTTTTATCTCTACATAGATCTTCTGCATCAAGAAAAGATCAGGTCCATGCTGTATAACTGAAACTGCTGCTGTATCTTCACCGTCTAAGTTAGCTATAAAGTAAACCTTACCAGAGTTAATTGCATCCTGCAAAGCTTCCTGTGAATAGTACTTGTCTAACATGAAGTCTATCTGAGAAGTATTCAAAACACTCTTGAAAGTGTTTGGTACTAATACATCAGCTAATTGTTTTAAAATCTTTACATCCGAAAAATCTGCTTTTCTAATTGAGATCATAGTGACCTCCTTATCTAAAACCTAACTTAAGTATAGGAATAATTTAGAGAATATCTATTTATGCACCAAAAAAATCTGATTTTTACTTGAAAATATTTAACTTTGCTCAAACTTTTATAAAGTGAATTTTGTTTTGCTGTGCGTAAATTGCAAAGAATTTCAAAAGACTATCTTATTGTTTTACAAAATAAACTATCGTAATAAATAGTAATATAGAAAATAACTATAACAAACAATTAAAAAATAGTATTAGCCAAAGTAAATTTCATTGTTTAGACTAGAACCATACCAACGAGGGATAGTAAAAATGAAAAACGCAGTTAACAATTTATATATTGAAAGCAAAGCAAATGCATTAAGCATTGCCAAGCTTGCATCTCAAGATCCTAAATTAACCGTGTTCTCCTCTTTAATGTGCATGGCTGCTATGTGTATGTGTTATCTGCGAATGTGTAGCAATGGAGCCTTGTAATTAACACGTAGTAAGCAAAAAAAACATACAAGAAGGGCTCTTTTAGAGCTCTTTTTTTTGACAAAAATTTCAAAAATTTAATGCACATATTGATTAAAAGAATTGGAGAACATCATGAAATTATCAGTAAAAACCGTTTTAGCCTCAGTAGTTTTAGCTCTGCTGTCTACTCAGGCACAAGCTTGGGACAAGACAAATGTAAAAGTAGGTGTCGTAGGTGAGAACAACGAGTTCTGGCAGCCTGTTATCGACAAGTTAAGAAAAGAGGGCGTAAACCTAGAGTTAGTTCGCTTTGCAACTTATCCGTTGCCAAATCGTGCTTTAGAAGATGGTGAGATTGATTTAAATGCTTTCCAGACTGGTGCTTTTTTAAAGACAGAGTCTAAAGAGCATAACTACCATTTAGTTGCTATCGGCACTACGGTGATTGCACCTCTCTCTTTATACTCAGATAAGATTAAGTCACCAAAAGAAATAAAAGCAGGGGATACCGTAACCTTAGCAAATGATCCTATCTCCACAGGTCGTGGTCTGCGTGTACTAGAGGATTTAGGCTTTATAAAGATTAAGGATGGAGCAGGTTACTTACCAGGTCCTTCAGATGTAGTTGAGAATAAACAGAACTTAAAGTTCTTCTTTGTAGATGCAGCTAATACTTACAACACACTAGCAGATGTAACTGCAGGCTTTATTAACGGTGGTTATGCTGTAGATCATGGCTTAAACCCAAGAACTGATGCTATCTATACAGAAAAGACTGAAGGCTGGGGACTTGAGAATCCATTTGTAAACGTGATTGCAGCAAGAGAGTCTGAAAAGGATGATCCTCTGTATCAGCACATAGTTGAGTTATACCACACAAAAGAGGTAGCAGATATCATCTCAAATTCTTACAAAGGCGCACTGATACCAGCTTTTAAATACTAGTAACAGCACATAACAATAAGAATTCGTACATACGTGTACAAGGGGTAAGAGAATGTCAAAAAAGGTTATTTATCTAGCAGGTGGCTGCTTTTGGGGAGTATCTGAGTACTTCTCTCGCATCGATGGAGTACTTTCTGCAGTTACAGGTTATGCAAACTCTGATGTAAAGGCACCAGCTTATGAAGAAGTAAAGTCTGGTATCACAGGTGCAGCTGAAACTGTAGAGGTTACCTACGATTCTGATAAGGTTGCTTTAAAAACACTGTTACGTCAGTTCTTTAAGATCATCGATCCTGTGTCTTTAAATAAACAGGGCGAGGATAGCGGTACTCAGTACAGAACAGGTATTTACTACTTTTATGATGATGACATTCCAACCATAGACGAAGTCTTTTCTGAAGAACAGAAAAAGTACGAGAAAAAGATAGTAACCGAAAAGGGAAGACTTCGTAACTTCTACAATGCTGAGGATTATCATCAGGACTATTTAAAAAAGAATCCACAGGGGTACTGCCATATTGATTTTTCCTCACTAAATGATCTTAAAGATGATAAAAAGCAGTTTGTTGATCCTGATAAATATCAAACTCCTGACCGAGAAACTCTAAAGACAAAACTCTCAGCTCAAGCTTATGAAGTAACACAACATGCAGCGACAGATCCTAAATTTAAAGGAGAGCACAATGACAATTTTAAAAAAGGTATTTACGTTGATCCTATTACAGGAGCCCCACTATTTGTCTCAACAGATAAATACGAATCCGGATGCGGTTGGCCTGCTTTTTCAAAGCCAATTGATGACACTGTCCTGTCACGGCATTTAGATACTTCTTTAAATCGTCAGAGAATAGAGGTTAGAAGTAAGACCAGTAATGCTCATTTAGGTCATGTCTTTACTGACGGTCCTAAAGAAACAGGAGGTTTGCGCTACTGCATTAACAGTGCTGCTCTAAAGTTTATTCCATTTGAAGAGTTAGATGAGAAGGGCTACGGGGAGTTTAAAGACTACGTCAAGTAAAGAGATATCAGTTTGTAAAGTTCATTAAATAAGATTGCCATAAAACACGAGAGGCCCTAAAGTTATCCTTTAGAGCCTCTTCTTTAGCTTAAGTATTTAAAGCTTACTTTGAATACTTCTCATCAACTAACTTATGAAGTTCCTGTAGAGAGTGTACTGATGCGTACTCATCTGCACCTACAGCCTCGATACATGCAAATGCAGCATTTAAGGTTGTAGTGTAGTAGATGCCGTAACGTAAGCAGCTTCTACGTAATGAACGTGAGTCCTCAACAGACTGACGACCTTCTGTAGTGTTGATAACCCAGCTGTAACGACCTGACTTGATGAAATCAAGTAAATTTGGTCTGCCTTCGTATACCTTGTTTACAAGTACGCAATCAAGACCTGCAGCCTTTAATACGTTGCATGTACCTTTAGTACCTTCTAGCTTGAAGCCTGCTGCTACTAATAACTTACCTAAAGCTGGTAATCTATCCTGATCTGACTTCTTAATTGACAGTAAGATAGTACCGCTTCTCTGTACAGGAGCCTTAGCAGCTAACTGTGACTTAGCATAAGCCTCAGGGAAGGTTGTAGCTGTACCCATGGTCTCACCGGTTGATCTCATTTCAGGTCCTAGTAGAGGATCTGAACCTGGGAACTTGGCAAATGGTAATACAACTTCCTTTACTGAGTAATATGGAGGAATTACCTCATGGGTAACACCCTGCTCAGCTAAGGTTTTACCGGTCATTACACGAGCTGCAATCTTAGCTAATGGTAGACCAGTTGCCTTTGATACGAATGGTACAGTACGTGCAGCACGAGGGTTAACTTCGATTAAGTAAATCTTGTCCTCACGAATTGCTAACTGTACGTTCATCAGACCCTTAACATTCAGAGCTAAAGCTAATTCTTTAGAGATCTTAGTTAATCTTTCGATCTGATCCTGTGTTAAGTGGTATGGAGGTAATACGCAGCTTGCGTCACCAGAGTGAACACCACACTCTTCGATGTGCTCCATGATACCGCCGATAACAACATCCTTGCCGTCTGCTACAGCATCAACGTCGATTTCGGTTGCATGATCTAGGAACTTATCTAATAGAACTGGTGACTTGTTTGAAACCTTAACAGCTTCAGCGAAGTATCTCTTTAAGTCCTCTTCACCGTATACAACTTCCATTGCACGACCACCTAAAACGTATGATGGACGAACAACTAGAGGGTAACCGATGTCATTAGCTACAGTGATAGCCTGTGATAGAGAGGTAGTTGTACCGTTACGAGGTTGTAATAAGTTTAACTTGTTTACAACTTCCTGGAATAACTTACGATCCTCTGCTCTATCGATGTCATCAGGTGAAGTACCGATGATAGGTACACCTTCCTGCTCTAACTTCTTAGCTAATTTTAGAGGGGTCTGACCACCGAACTGAACGATCACACCAACTGGTTTCTCGATTCTTGCAATCTCTAGAACATCTTCTAGAGTTACAGGCTCAAAGTACAGTCTGTCAGAGATGTCATAGTCAGTAGATACGGTTTCAGGGTTGCAGTTAACCATGATTGACTCATAGCCGTCTTCACGTAATGCCATTGAAGCATGAACACAGCAGTAATCGAACTCAATACCCTGACCAATTCTGTTTGGACCACCACCTAGAACGATAACCTTCTTTCTGTCAGTAGGTCTTGCTTCGCATTCCTGCTCATAGGTTGAGTACATATAAGCAGTAGAAGTTGCAAACTCAGCAGCGCAGGTATCAACTCTCTTGTAGGTTGGGTAAACTTCGAATAACCAGCGGCGAGCGCGAACTTTATCTTCTGTTGTCTTTAACAGAGTAGCTAATCTTGCATCAGAGAAGCCACGAGCCTTTAAGTCGTGCATTTCGTCAGCATCGATTGACTTTAAGGTTCTGCCACTTAAAGACTGCTCAATGTCGATGATCTCTTTAATCTGGCTCAAGAACCAAGGATCGATCTTTGTGTAGCCGAATACTTCTTCAACGGTCATGCCGATACGGAAAGCATCGCCTAAGTACCAGATTCTGTGAGCGCCAGCGTTCTCTAATTCATGAAGTAACTTCTGACGTGCATCAGGTCTCTTCATGTCTAAACGAGGATCAAAGCCTAACTTACCAGTCTCAAGACCACGTAGAGCTTTCTGTAAAGACTCTTCAAAGGTACGACCGATAGCCATAACCTCACCTACAGACTTCATCTGAGTTGTCAGTCTGTCGTCTGAGTTAGGGAACTTCTCGAAGTTGAAACGTGGGATCTTAGTTACAACGTAGTCTAAGCTTGGCTCGAATGATGCAGGGGTCTTGTCACCAGTAATATCATTGCCTAACTCATCTAAGGTATAACCTACAGCAAGCTTTGCTGCGATCTTAGCAATAGGGAAACCAGTAGCTTTTGAAGCTAATGCTGATGAACGTGAAACACGAGGGTTCATCTCAATGATAACCATACGACCGTTCTGTGGGTTAATACCGAACTGAACGTTAGAACCACCGGTCTCAACACCAATCTCACGTAAAACTGCCATAGCGGCATCACGCATGATCTGGTATTCCTTATCTGTCAGAGTCTGAGCAGGTGCAACTGTGATTGAGTCACCTGTGTGAATACCCATTGGGTCAAGGTTTTCAATTGAGCAGACAATAATACAATTGTCTTTGCGGTCACGAACAACCTCCATCTCGTACTCTTTCCAACCGATAAGTGACTCATCGATTAAAAGTTCATGAGTAGGGGAGAGTTCTAAACCCTTGTTACAAATCTCTTCGAATTCTTCTGGGTTGTAAGCAATACCGCCACCAGTACCACCCATGGTGAATGATGGACGGATAATGCAAGGGAAGCCAACCTGTTTTTGAACATCCCAAGCTTCTTCCATGCTGTGAGCAATACCAGCACGTGGGCACTCAAGACCAATCTTCTTCATGGCCTTGTCAAAACGCTCACGGTTCTCAGCCTTGTCGATAGCATCAGCTTTAGCACCGATCATCTCAACATTGTATTTAGCTAGAACGCCGTGCTTTTCAAGGTCTAGAGCACAGTTTAATGCTGTCTGACCACCCATGGTAGGCAGGATTACATCAGGACGCTCTTTAGCGATGATGTTCTCTACAACCTTCCAGTGAATTGGTTCGATGTAGGTTACGTCTGCAACATCAGGATCAGTCATGATGGTTGCAGGGTTTGAGTTAACTAGAATTACCTCGTAGCCTTCTTCACGAAGTGCTCTACAAGCCTGAGTACCAGAATAGTCAAACTCACAAGCCTGTCCAATAACGATTGGACCTGCACCTAGGATCAAAATCTTCTTTATATCAGTACGCTTTGGCATCTGTTATCCCCTAGTCTTTCTTACGGTAATTGCGCATTAGTTCTACAAAGTGCTGGAATAGATACATTGGATCATGTGGACCAGGACTTGCCTCAGGGTGACCCTGGAAGCTGAATGCAGGAACGTCAGTACGCTCAACACCCTGTAAGGTGCCGTCGAACAGAGACTTATGAGTTGCCTTTAAGTTAGCAGGCAGAGTAGCCTCATCAACGCAGAAGCCGTGGTTCTGTGAAGTGATGTAAACTACACCAGTTGCTAAATCACGAACTGGGTGGTTAGCACCATGGTGACCACACTTCATCTTGATTGTCTTAGCACCAGATGCTAATGACAGTAACTGGTGACCTAAACAAATACCGAACAGAGGGATCTTGTGCTCAATAAATTCTTTAATTGCTTCCTGTGCATAAGTACAAGGCTCTGGATCACCAGGACCATTTGACAGGAATACGCCATCAGGGTTCATCTTGATAACTTCACTTGCAGGGGTCATTGCAGGAACGACTGTTACCTTGCAACCTAGAGAGGCTAAAATGCGGAGAATGTTGCGCTTGATACCAAAATCATAAGCTACAACGTTGAATTCTGTACGGCTCTTGTTTACATAACCCTGACCTAACTCCCATGTACCTTCAGTCCATGTGTAGATTTCAGGAGTTGTAACTACCTTAGCTAGATCCATGCCTTTGATACCTGGGAACTTACGAGCTAATTCAACAGCCTTTTCTTCAGTCATATTAGGATCGGTTGATAGACAGCCGTTCTGAGCGCCCTTCTCACGAAGAATTCTTGTCAGCATACGAGTGTCAATGCCGTAGATACCTGGCTTTTTGTATTTTGCTAAGAAATCGCTTAAATTCTGTGTGCTACGGAAGTTTGATGCAACTAATGATAAATCACGAATGATTAAACCCATTGCAAAAATATCACGAGACTCAACGTCTTCGTCATTAGTACCGTAATTACCAATATGTGGATAAGTTAATGTAACGATTTGGCTAGCGTATGAAGGATCGGTTAAAATTTCCTGATAGCCGGTCATAGATGTGTTGAAAACGACCTCACCAACAGTTGTTGTATTCTCAGCACCAAAAGCTTTACCTTTGAATACTGTACCGTCAGCAAGAGCCAAAATTGCGGATGCGACCACAAAGACCCCCAAAAATGTTATTGAGTACACCAAGTGACGCAGATCGAATATTTGCTTGTTAAATACACTGATCTTAGTCTGGGATATTTTAGACGAATCCTGTTTTTTTTCAAGATAAAAATGCGATCTTAGTCTCGTTTATTTTTTACTTATAAAACAATAAATTAAAAAATCACTGGCCATTTTGATAGGCTCTAAGCATAAGCTCAGAATTTTTTGCTAGCGTATAAGGTAAAAGACAGTTAAAAACAAAGCTGAAAAAAATCCTTGAATTTGATTATGTTATTGCGAGTTTGTAGTAAAAAAACAAGCTCATTCTTTAGTATAATGACAAGCTATATAAGCCAAGCTTTAAGGCTTTTTATTCATAATTATTAGTAACGTTACAAAGATTAGATAAATGAGTTTTTACAAGTCAAAGCATAAGTATTCTTGCAGACATTTACTGTCAGCAGTGTCTTTTGCACCTGTTACAAGCTCATTTACAAAATCATTTGTACGCGATTCAATTAAAAAATCTCTTCTCTCAATAGCGCTTTCATCTGTTTTAATGAGCATTGCTCTGTCAGCCTGCTCATCAGATGGTAAACCTTTAAAAATTAAATCAGGTGTTGATGATCCTGTAACTATTGAGGTTAAAGGAGTGCAAAGTGAAGAGGTTGAACAGAATATCAATGCTTATTTAGCAACTCTGCCAACCATTTCTAAATCAAGAGCAAGGCTGTATACTCGTGAGATTTCAGATAAGATCACTACAGCTGTGCATTCCTTTGGTTACTACCATCCTACGGTTACTTTAGATTTTCCTAAAAAAGAAAGTCTTTTTGACAGAAACTTAAAAGCCAACGTTGATTTAGGTAAGCCTTTATTCATTCGTAATTGCCAGATTGAAGTTATAGGTGAAGGTGCTTATTACAGCTCTTTTGCCAAGATCATTGATGAGAGCGGATTAAAGTCATACACCCTCTTAAGACATGGCAATTACGAAAAGTTAAAAGAGGATCTAAAAAGCAGAGCCTTAGAAATAGGCTTTTTTGATGCAAAGATCATCTCTTCAAGAATATTAGTCTATAAAGAGCAGAATGTAGCTGATATTCAGTTGGTTTTTGATACTGGTAAACGCTATCAGTTCGGTGCTGTAATTGCAGATGATAAGACAAAAGATTTGATGAAACCATCTTTATCTTTACAGAACTTTGTAGAAGGGGAGTATTTCTCATCTAAAAAACTCTCTGAATACACTTCAGCGCTGTCACAGACCAATTTCTACAAGTCTGTTGATGTCAGACCTTTAGTTGAAGAGAAAAAAGACGGCAAGATCCCTGTATCAGTTGCACTTGAAAGACAGTCAAAGAACCTCTTTAGAGTAGGTTTAGGTTATTCAACAGATGAAAGTGTTCGTGGAATTTTAGCCTGGGATAAGCCTTTAATTAACTCAAAGGGGCACTCTTTTAGCTCTTACTTTAGAGTATCTAGAGTAAAGCAGGATGCTCAGGCAATATATAAGATCCCTCATAAAAATCCTAACTTAGATTATTTCTATATAAAGCTTGCGCAAACTCATACTGACTTTAACGATACTCTGTCAGATTTATCTCATGCTTCATTCCATTATGTAGCTAATATGACAGGTGTATGGAGAAGGGACTATTACCTTGCTTTAGAGTATGAGGACTATATTCAGGGCCTTGAAAAAGACACAGCGTTAAATTTAACTCCTGGTCTTATTCTTTCAAGACGTACCACTACAGGTGGTTTGGATCCTAAGACAGGTTACAGTATCAGCTTTGATAACCGCTTTGGTACAAGAGCCGTAACTGATGCTAATTTCTTTAGATCAGAACTTGTAATAAAAGGTGTGTTCTCACCTACTGAGAGAACTAGAGTTCTCTACAAGTTAATGCAGGGCGGAATCTTTGGTGCTGATGCTAATAAGGTCCCACCTTCAATGCGATTCTTTGTAGGTGGTGAGCAGACTTTAAGAGGCTTTGGCTATAAGACCCAGTCATCAAGACGCCTAGGCTACCTTACAGGTTCCCGCTATTTAACAGCAGGAACCTTAGAGTATATGTTCCCAGTTGGTATTGAAAGTTCCCGTGGTGCAGTATTTTTAGATTCAGCAATCTGTACTAATTCTTATTCAAAGGATAAATCTATACTCTACGGTCCTGGTATCGGTTTTAGATATATGTCAAAGTACGGAACCTTCAAAGTCGATTTAGCTTATGGTATAGATAATAAACACGACAATCGACAGTTTAAGTTGCATCTGTCATTCGGTCCTGAGTTCTAGCAGGAGTAGAGTAGAAAGGTGTAAAAGCAGAATAAGAGAGTAAAGAAAAGAGTTCAAACAATGAGTGCAAAGAAGACCTTTAAAATAGCAGCTCTTATAGGATCAGTAATTTCAATTCTGATCTTATCAGCACTCTTTTACCTGTTAGCTACTACAAGTGGTCTGCGCTTTGTAATTGCAAGGGTAAACTCTGCTTTAAGTGATTATGTAAAAATTACTGCTGATATTGAAAAAGGTTCAGTACTCACAGGATTTAAAACCTCTAAACCATTTGATGTTTTAGTCTATGATGTCGTTGATGTCAGGGCTAAAAAACTTAATATTGAGTATGACGGTTTAGGCTATCTTGCTATCTCAAGACTTGATATCAATCTCATAGATGCTGATAGTTTAGAAGTAGAACTATTAGACACTGAGGATAGCTCAACTGATGATGAGACAGATGATGGAGAGGATTTTAGACTCAACATTCCAGTAAAAATCTTTATTAACAAGTTAAAACTCAAAGATTTTGCTTATTTGTCATCAGTAGTAGATGTTTTAGTTAAAAAGGCTGATTTGTCACTGCAAACCTATAAAGACTATGCTGCAGTTGATAAAGGTGAAATAGATAATCCTACAGTCCACTTAAAGTATGAGTCTGAGGATGACACTCCTAATAACTTACCTGAGATTTTAAGCTTTGATAATGGTAATGGCGCCATCGAAAAAATCCATGACATCTTTTTACCATTGGATGCTGCACTGCATAACCTAAAGTTAAAAGATGCCCGCTACTACATGGATGGCTATGACACAGGTCGTTTCAATGCCTTTGTAGATGTGTTCTGGTCTCAATCTTTATTAAAAGTAAAAACAATCGACATTGAGCATCAATTAGGCAAGGCCTCTTTAAAAGGCTCAATGGATTTTATTGACTATTACAATCTAAACTTCAAATTAACAGGTGAGGGCGCAAAGTCAGAATATAACCTTGAGAATTATGACGGCTCATTATATGGGCTAAAAGGTGGTTTCTCACTTACAGGTAATCTTGTAAATATGAATGTGGATATGTCAATTGACAGTCCTTATAAAGTCAACGTAAAAGGCAGATTAAATCCACTGTCAAATGAGTTACCTTGTTATCTGTCAATAGAATCAGACAAAATCCTATATCCTCTTCAGGATACACAGTCACTAAAAAATAAGACTAAAGAGTTCTCTTTATCAGAACTTTCTGATGCTTTTAGTTTAGTAGAAAAGTCGCTATCGCCAAATCTTGAAAAAGAGGATTTATTAAAAGACAGAATTAAGGCAAAGAATACTAAGCTCTTACTTACAGGAGCAGTCTTTAAAGAAATGCAACTTAACTTTGACTCAGAAATTACAGGTCATGGTTTTAGTAATTTAAAGGCTAATATTGATGCTGCAGTTACTTTAGATAAGGCTCACTTTAATAACTTCTCTTTAGATGGTCTTTTAGGTAAGAGAAAGTTCTCTTCAAAGATTGAAGGTGATCTTATCTTTACAGATGGACCTGGATATCAGGGTAACATTAAGATTAAAGCTGATGATGCTTCAGGTTTACATGAAAAGTTAAAAGGAGAGTTCTCTTTAAACTCCGATCTTTCAATTGGCTACGATCTTGATAAAGAAGAGGTTATCTTTGATGTAGCTACCTTAAAATCAGACTTTTACTTTAACTCTCATAAAGCAAGTTTAGATGTTGAGAACTTCTTAGGCTCAGTTGAGGACGGTTTCTCTGTAGATGTCTTTAAGTTATCTCAAGATGATAACTATGTAGTATTAAAAGGAGATGTCTCAGAAGATTCTTATCTTGAAGGATGGGTATCAATCTCGGATCTTTCAAAGCTTGATCTTAAGGCAAAAGGCGCAGTTGCTGGAAAACTTTTGATTGAAGGTGCCTTAGACGAGCCTAATGTCATTGTTTCAGGTAAGAGTGAAAAGATAAATTATGGTGAGCTTTTAGTAAATAAACTTGTCTTTGACAGCAATGTAAATGTGTCAGAAGGTACCGTTAATTTATCTGTCATCTCTAATACCATTAGACTTTCTAAAGACATTAAAGCCTACAAAAAGTGCTCATTAGATGTTGAAGGTACGCTTGAAAAGCACAGTCTTACTTTATCCTGTGGTTCTGACTCAGGCAGCTATCTTGCAGCAAACGGTGGCTATAACAAAAAGAGTAAGGTTTATTCAGGAACCGTCTCTAACCTTATTGTGGTAAGCAATGTTATTGATCCAATTTCAATAGCAGATCCTGTGGAGCTTACATATAACAACGCAACTCACAAAGGCTCTGTAAGCACGATTAAACTTACAGACGGCAATGCTAATTTAGATATCTCTGAGATTAAGCTCTCTCCAAATTCAGTATCAGCAATTGTTGATTTAAACAAGTTCCAGTTAAAGCTACTTAAAAAGTACTTACCAAAAGACAGCTTTGTTTCAGGTCTTTTATCCCTACATTCTGAGATCAGCCTTAATGGCAAGGTACCTTTAATCAATGCTAAAGTAAAAGCTCAAGACGGTGTGGTAGTTTATAAGTCATCTATCTTCCCTTATGACACTGTAAACTTTGATTTGAATGCTAACTCAAGCCTGCTTACAACCGATCTTACAGCTAACCTTAAAAAGGAGAACGGACTACTCTCTGTTCATGCTGATGTAGCAGATCCTTATAATAAGAAAAACTTATCAGGTAAGGTAAAGTTAAAAGATCTGTCCTTAGATCTGTTTACAGCATCTACGAATTCACTAAATTCCCTAAAGGGCAAAGCCAATATTGAAGGCTCTTTAGATGGTACTTTAGCTAACCCTTTATTCTTTGGCAAAGTCCTTGTAAAAGGCAGTGCAAATCCTAGCTACAACGTTGGTACCGTTGATGACTTTGATATTACCGTTAATGCTAATGGTTCAACAGGTATCCTAAATGGAGACTTATCTTTGAACAGTTCAAAGGTAAGTTTAAATGGTAATTTAAACTGGGAGAATGAGGCATTAGGACAGCTCAATGTTGATGCTGACAATCTGCCAATCTTCTTATTAAGCTATGGTGAAGCTCAGGCTAATGTTCATACAAAGGTTTCCTTAGATAAAATTCTAAAAGTAACAGGCAATGTAGAAATTCCAAAAGGTTTAATTAAGTTCAAATCTATTGAGAATGATGCTATTGCACCATCTAAAGATGAGATCTTTGTCGATGATGAGAACAATTTAAAAGGAGTAATCACTAAACTGAATGAAAAGGGCCTTAACAATGACATGGCTATTGATGTAGATGTTAATCTTGGAAATGACGTTAAAGTTGATGCTATGGGCTTAAAGGCTCAGGTCCTAGGTGGTGTAAAAATCCATAAGGCAACAGACAGTAATACCGTAAGAGGCAGTGGTTCTGTTTATTTAGAGCATGGCAGAGCAGAGCTTTACGGACATAAGTTCATTGTAAACAATGCTGAGGCTAACTTTAAAGGTAACCTCTTTAAGCCTTTAATCAATTCAGAGGTTGTAGTTGATCCTTCTTCAATTGAAGATGATGTAGTGGCTGGTGTAAGAGTGAAGGGCAGAACCGACGATTTGAATATCACCTTATTCTCAATGCCTGCTATGAGTCAGAACGAGATCCTGTCATACCTCTTATACGGTCATGGACTTGAAAAGACTACAGTTACAGGTAATTCTGATAACAGCAGTGCTCAACTTTTAATGACATTAGGTTTAGGTACCACTACAGGTATTCTAAATTCAGTTGTAGGTATCTTTGGTATGGATGGAGTGCAGTTAGGCTCATCAGGTACAGGCGACGATACCCAGGTTGAAGTACAAACCTATTTAAGTAACAGAATTAGATTATCCTATGGTTATGGTGTATTTAATTCTGTAAATGAATTTAAGTTACGTTATGAGATAATGCGCAGACTTTATGCTGAATTTATTTCATCACTTGACCAGTCTGTAGATTTGATTTACAGCTTTGAAGTTAACTAGAATTTCATATACAAGAAATATAGACATAAGTAATATAGACTCAAGTAATACAGAATCATAAATAAAGTTTAAAGAACTTTAGGTGAACCATATTGAAATACGTTTTTACTGATAATACAACAGAAGCTCAGAACGCTGAGGATGCGGTTTTAGAGCTTGAATATAATGATCTTTTAACTAATCTTGGGGAATACTCTTTTAAGACTACAAAAGAGCTTACTCCACGTTCATTTTCTAAATTACAGTTAAGAGCGCGTAATGCTTTAAAGTCTCTTTTAAATAACCCATTATCAAAAGTAATGCTCTTATGTGGAAGTACCAGTGTTGATACTATTGATATTGCCTGTGACCTTTTCAAAGATGTAGCTTCAATTACACCTACTATAGCTATTGCTCCTACTAAGTTTGAGCTTTTCGGATCAGACAAGGAAAGTGGTGTTTTAACAGAGCCAGGCTTTGTGGTTATGCCTTGTTCTCACTTTATTGATCATCCAAAGTGGCTTGGAATGGCTGATGCCTGCATTGCAATGAATGAAGGACTAAAACTGGTTCTATGTGGTGATGCAACTGACTGTGCTACTTTAAATATGATGTGGCAGACATTAGACAATGCCGTAAGAGCTGATATTGTCCTTGAGTATCCAATATTAGGAGCGATGACTTTAATGGGCTCATTAGTAGCCTCTTACAGTGAAAAGTACCACGTCAACGCTTTTGATGATAAAGCAATACGACTTTTATGTATCTGGTCATGCAGACAAAGTGGTGACAGACGCTATTTAGGTATTCCTGAGGCAAAGCTTCTCTCATTAGTGATTGAAGCTAACCGCTATGCATCTTTAAGAGCTCATGGCAGTGATGACTTTACAGTTACAGAGCATGATGTTTTAAAAGCTATTGGAGCAGCTGACTTTAGAGTAAATTCTCTAGCAGAATCCGAACTTAGAAATCACCGAGACAATCAGATTATTTTAGAGACCAAAGGTGAGGTTACAGGACAAATCAATGGCTTGAGCGTCATTGAAACAGCCGGTACCTCTTATGAGTACGGTGAGCCTGTAAGAATTACAGCCACACTGCGTGCTGGCGGTGATGGTGATGTTATCGATATTGAAAGAAAAGCAGAGCTGGCAGGTCAAATTCATGCAAAAGCTATGATGATCATCAATGGCTTTTTAGCTACAGAGTTTGGTGCTGAGCAGCCACTTCCTGTATCAGCAAGCTTGGTATTTGAGCAGTCATATAGTGAAATTGATGGTGATTCAGCTTCATTAACAGGTCTGTGTGCTGTAATTTCAAGTTTATCTGACTTACCTATAAGACAGGATCTTGCTGTAACCGGTGCAGTCGATCAGTTCGGTGATGTTCAGCCTGTAGGAGGTGTTAACGAAAAGATTGAAGGATTCTTCAAGATCTGTCGCTTACACGGACTTACAGGTACACAGGGCGTAATCATCCCTTATTCATGTATCCATCAGTTAGTATTACGACCTTCCGTAATTAAAGCAGTAAAAGAAGGTCGTTTCCATATCTATGTGGTAGGTCATGTAACAGGGGCTGCTAAAGTCCTCATGAAGACTAACTGGGGTGAGCCTGATGACAATGAGTCAATCTGTGGCAAGATCTGCTCAAGATTAGATGATATCAGTGCGGTTAAAGCTTCTAAACCATGGTGGCATTTGTGGTAAATCCTTTTACCCAATAAGAGCTCCTATATAACAGTATGTCTGCAATATATGTGTTGCAGACACACTTAAAACCAAGCTTACACACCTTTCTAACACACCTTTTAACTCCTGCCTTCAAGGTGTGACTACAATTATCAAAAACAACTAAGCAATTTTAATTCTCCTTACACAAATTTAAATTCTGTATTGTTAATCGCTAACAAATGGCTTATCTATCTGATTTACTTGCATTTATTACTTTCCCATTTCTGTGAAAAACTTGTAAAAAACACTAAACACTAAGTTATTTCTAAGAATAACTAATTATTCTTTAAGACATAAAGAATGAATAACTTCACAAGGAGTTCATATGAAATTTAGAAACTGTTTAGCTGCAATCTGTTTATTAGGCTGCGTTTCCGTAGCTTCAGCTCATGGAAGCTATGGTTTCTTTTATGACGATGGAGATACCAGTATCTCTATAGGTAAATCAGGTGTACGCTCAGCACCTATGGCACCAGCTCCACGCTTTGAGCCTGGTCATGAAGGTCCAGAGCATCGTTTTGCTCCACCTCCACCTCGCAGATTTGGTCACGATTTTAGACCTCGTTTTGAGGATCGCTATTAGAGCAAGAATTAAGTTTTGACAGAACATTACATAACTTAAACTCAGGATTAAAACGTTACAAGACATAAACGCCAAAGTAACGAAAAACACAGGATCACTTCTAATTTATTAGTAAGGTTTATTTATATGAAGTTAAAGATTGGCTTATTAGTACTCATCATGGCAGGTATGATCTCACAGGCTTATGCTGGTATGGGATTCTACTTTGATGATGACAATACTTCATTTTCAATAAGTTCAGGTCGTGGTCATCGTATGCCTCCACCTCCACCACAGACTGTAGTTGTAATGCCTCCAGCACCTGCTCCTCAGTTTGCGCCACCACCTCCTCCAGGCCCAAGAGAGTTTGGTCCAGGTCCTTGGGATGGTCCAAGAGGCTTTGCTCCTCCACCACCACCTCCAGGTCCACACGGTCACCATCATAGACACTTCCGCTAACCTTAATAAAGAGAGTCTAAATACAGGCTCTCTTATTTTTTCTCTGATTTCATTTTCTAAATTTATTGCCATAAACTAGAGCACAATCTTTTACCTGTGCACTCTTTATAAGCAAATTAGGCTCTTTTATATAAATTGAGGACAATTTTCCTATAAAGCTCCATAATACTGACATTGTCTTTTATGGAGAAATCTCATGTCAGTAAAATCAAAATTATGTGGCGCAGTATTAGGCGCAATTGTTTCTATGTATTCTCTTTCTTCCTATGCACAGGAAACCATCCATGTAGGAACAGAGCCTACCTTTGCTCCATTTGGTTTTGTTGATGATAAAACTTCAGAGATTGTAGGTTTTGATATTGATGTTATCAATGCTATCGGTAAAGCTGAAGGTATCAATGTTGTAATTGATTCAATGCAGTTTGACGGTATTATCCCTTCAATCTTATCAAACTCAATTGATGCTGCAATCTCAGGTATGACCAAGAACCCTGAGCGCGAAAAGATGGTTTTATTCTCAGATCCTTACTATGTAGCAGGTCAGGATTTGATGGTAAGAAAAGATTCTGAAGGCAAGTACAAGAACATGAAATCTTTAGAGGGTAAAGGTGTTTGTGTACAGTTAGGTTCAGTAGGTGCAATCGTAGCTGATGGTATTAAAGATGCTAAAGTAAAGAGCTTTAACACTGTAACTGAAGCTTATATGGAGCTTAAAAAGCATGGTTGCGAAGCAGTAATCACCGGCACCCCTGTAAACCAGTTCTATTTAGTACAGACAGGCGATAAAGAGCTAGTTCATGTTCCAGAGAGCGTGGTTCGTGCTGCTGACTTAGGTATTGTAACTAATAAGAACAATACCGCTTTAATGGATAAGATTAACGCAGGTCTTAAAAAGATCAAAGAAGATGGTACTTACGATAAGATCTACAACAAGTGGTTCAAGTAAGGTAATCTGAATGATTTCTTGAATGAAGAGGGGAGGCTAATGCCTCCCTTTTTTATGAACAGATCACATGACGTGATTAACGACAATTAAGCTTGTTCGTTAAATAAAATACCGTCTGCTACTTCTTTAGCCTTTGCTTCACCTTCTAGAGCCTTTAACAGCTCAAGAGCAAAAGGAATAGCATAGTTAGGACCACGACCTGTAATGATATTCTCTTCAGAATTTACACTTACAGGTTTATCACTGAATTTAGCACCACACTCACAGCCAGGGTAGGTAGATGCTTTTTCTGTATTCTTTAAAATGCCACATGAATAAAGAATAAAGCCAGGAGCTGCACAGATTGCACCAATCAGACCTTTCTTTTCTTTCTGAGCTTTTAACATGTCAATTAACTTTTGACAGCCTGAATAACTCTTAGTACCAGGACCGCCAGGAACGACGATGAGATCAAAGTTCTCGTTAACGTCTTCGATGTTCTGCTGACACAGAATAGTAGTGCCGTGTGCCAAGTTTACTAAGCGTGAACCGTCAGCACTTACAGATGCGGTTACTACATTTACACCGCCTCTTTTTAAGATATCTAAAACAGCAGTAGACTCAATGTCTTCTGTTCCCTGAGTATATACAATTAAAGCATTTGACATGGGTATCTCCTTATCTAATATATTTAACATCATATAAATTTCATTAGAAATTTCAATAAGAAGATTGTAAAAATGCGAGATAGAAGGGACAAAAAAAGCAACCATTTGGTTGCCTTGAGTTTTTGGCTCCTCCTGCGGGACTTGA
>DKDL01000034.1 GCA_002449335.1 Succinatimonas sp. UBA6849
TGCTCATGCTGAGCACACCTAAGATCCCCGGAAATTATTTAAATTTTCGGGGATTTTTTATTTCTTTGAACCTAAATTATGAAAACATCAGTCTTTACTGATAAAATCCATGCAGAATTTTAATTGAGGATTTTATATGAAAATTGGTATTATCTGCGCCATGGATGAAGAGACAGAATACTTTCTGTCTAAATTAGAAAGCTATGAAACTAAAAATGTAGGACAGATCATTTTCTATGAAGGCAAGACTGCTGAAGGTAAAGAGGTTGTTATCTCAAGATCTGGTATCGGTAAGGCTAAAGCTGCTACTGTAACCGGTCTTTTAATTGCTTTATACAATGTAAGCTACATTATCAATTCTGGTATTGCAGGCTCCATTTCCCCTACTCTACATATCGCTGATATCGTATTCTCAACAGATGCTACTTACCATGATGCTGACTTTACCCCATTTAATTATGCTAAAGGTCAAATGCCAGGAGAACCTGAGGTATTTAACGCAAGTTCAGAGCTAATTGCAAAAGCTGAAATTGCAGCATCTACTATTCCTGAATTAAAAGATCATGTAAAAAAAGGTCTTGTAGTATCTGGAGATCAATTCATTAACACCCCTGAAGGTAAAGCAACCATTGCTAAAAATTTTCCTCAGGCCATGGTAACTGAGTGCGAAGGTGCTCCTATCGCACAAATCGCTCACGATTTTAATGTTCCATTCATTATCATCAGAGCTGTATCAGACTGCGCTGATGAAAATGAAACTAAGACTTATGATTTTAATGTTAAAGTAGCATCAGAGAACAGTGCTAAATTAGTTTTAGCTATGATCAAGATGCTCTAGGAGAGAATATGCCTGTAGAGCAGATCTTAAATGCAGCAAAAGAAGTTTCCATATCTGACTTTTTTGCCACATTTTTCTCAATTTTGCAGTATCCTGCTGTGACCTTGCTTACAGCAATGTTACTTGAGATTATTCTGCCTATAAACGCATCATGGCGCTTATCTAATTTGGCGCCTCTCTTCTCAAAGCTTGCTAAAAAGGTAAATAGACAGGAAAACTCACTAGGTCAAACTATCTTTTCAAGTGTGTTCTTGCCTTTTTTTCTTTTATGCATTGCTATCTTTACCATCCTGCTTTTAAGATTTTGTATAAATCATGACACTATTGTGTCACTTCTGATACTGCCTTTTTTACTTGAATCAAAACCAGTACTTAAAACAACACTTCAAGTAAAAAGATCACTTGAGCATGATGATAAAGAATTAGCTAAAAAGTATTTGCAAAAGATTATGCTTCGAGACTGTTCTAAACTCTCTTTTATGGGAGTATGCAAAGCTAACAGCGAAGCTGTAGCCGTAGGTCTTTTTGCAAACTGGTTCTCGGTGATGGTCTGGTATATGCTCTTAGGTATAGAAGGAGCTCTTATCATGCAGATGGTTGCAGTGATGAACAGATCATTTAGCTTTAAAGAAAAGAGAACCGAAACTTTTGGCATCTTTATTTATAAATTTGAACAGGCTCTTTTAGTCCCTAGTTTGATTGTCTACCTGCTCACCATGATCTTTTCAGTTCATATTGTCAGGATCTACAAAAACTTTATCAATCATTTAAAATTCTTGCCAAATCCTGTCACCTCACTTGTAATTGAAACTCTAGGATCATATGCTAATGTGTCTTTAGGAGGACCTCGTTACTACGAAGGTAAACTTGTAAGGCTTGCAAGAATTGGTGGTGAGAATGAACCTGACTTATACTCTCCATTAAAAATCTATAACAAACTAAGATTCTCTGGTATTCTCTTTGTTTGTTTCTGTGTTGTAGTCAGGATCTTTTTATATTCAGCAGCTTAATTTTATTCGTTATTACCAAAGCTATTGACGAAATAAGTTATTGCGATAACAAGTTAAAAAAGTTACCCAAGATAAAGATAGTTATGTCAGATAAAGATAACAGCCAAGATTTTTTACAGTTATTAAAAGAACAGGAGCAGGAAGCAAAGGATCCTGAGTTCTCATCTTTAATTGGTGAAGCTATTGGCGAAATTAAAACTCTTGTTCAGGATAAAGTAGAAAAGAGCTCTACCCTTATTGACAAGAAACTTGCTAAAGCTAGACAGGAAGCAGCTGTCAGAAAATCTGAGGATGTAACCGATTCAGCATCATCTGGATTTGTCCATATGGTACAACCTAATGATGTCTTAGAGTATCGTCGTCCTGGAGTACAACCCTATGTAGTACAGAAACTGCGTAAAGGAGAATACCCAGAAGCAGACTTTATCGATCTGCATGGTAAGACGATTGAACAAGCTTATGAGCAGGTAATGCAATTTTTAGCTTTTGCTAAAAAGCATGAGTTTAGATGCATTCTTATCATTCACGGTAAAGGTGAAAGATCAAATCCTAAAGCTTTAATGAAAAGCCATGTTGCTCACTGGTTAAAGCAGATCCCTGATGTCTTAGCTTTCCATTCAGCTCCTGTATGGAAAGGTGGTACTGGAGCTTTGTGCATTATTCTAAAAAAAGGTGACAAGGCATCTATTGTTAACCGCGAAATCTATCAAAAAAGGTAAGCTGTAAGCTTACCTTTTGAGCTAGCCTTTCTAGTTTTGTCTTTTCTTGGATAACCTTCTGTAGTGTTAACCTTTACATTCAAAGCTTTTATCAAATCACTAACTTACCTTTAGAGCTGCCGGTGTCACACCAAAGTAGCGTTTGAACTCTCGGCTGAACTGAGAGACACTCTGATAACCAACCTCAAGTGCTGCCACATAAGCTTTGGTGTTTTGAGTAATGATCATCTCTTTAGCTTTATTTAATCTGATCTTTTTAAGATACTGTACAGGTGTATCTGAGGTGACATCTTTAAAGAGGCGGTAGAAAGATGACACACTCAAATTTACTTCTTTAGCAAGAATGTCTACATCAATTTCCTGATTATAGTTTTGCTCTAAAACGTCAATAACTTTGTTAATCTGAACTAATGGTCCTGCCTGTAAAGATAATTTTAGTAAAAGCTCAGCCTGTTCACCACATAGAGCTCTGTATAGAACTTCACGTTTTAAAGCTTTTCCCAAAACTTTTGCTTCATTCTCATCAGATAAGCATTTTAAGAATCTTACCAATGAGTCCTGAAAAGACTCATCCATAGTAGAAGGTCCAATTGGAGATGGTACGTGCTTTGAATCAAATGTCTTTATTCTGTCTCGCAGATTCATGCTTTCTACTAATTCACGAATTTCCTCAACAGAAAAGCCAATAAAGATACCTCTTACAGGCTCATCAAAACTTGCAATGGTTTCACATCGTGCATGGATCATCATTGAACACACGATATAGTCTAAAGCAGAATACTCATAGGAGTGTTCTTCAAAAGTCATGCGCTTTTGACCTGATAACAGAATGCACAGACCAGTTCTGTAGACAGTAGGCTCAGCACTCTTGTAGTGATAACGCTTAAAATAGAAAACATTATCTAAAGGAGCATCTTTAGTACCTTCATCCATATCAGGGAAGTACTCTAAAGCTTTTGTAAATTCTTCCATAGCACACCTCTCTTTTATAGAATTATGCATGATTTCTTACTCATTTTCACTAATATGATCTAATTTTAGTAGGATTAGGCAATATTTTGAAAAAATTGTGTATATAAACTTTCAAATAAATGCACTAAATTAAAGACAGTAAAAGTAAGTCGTACTAGAAAAGTACAAGCTAATTTATCAAAGCAGTTTATGCAAAGTCGTTTATATAGAGCGAATTGTGCAAACAGTTTATACAAAACACTTGTAAAAGGAGTTGTTATGAATTTTGAATTTTATAATCCAACTAAAGTTTTATTTGGTAAAGGCAATCTTGAGAAACTAGGTGAAGTTGTAAAAGCTTTTGGTAATAAAGCTTTATTAGTAACAGGTGGCGGTTCTGTAAAGAGAAACGGTACTTTTGCTAAAGCAGAAGCTTCACTAAAGAAAGCAAATGTAGAAATTGTAGAGTGCGATGGTATTGAACCAAATCCAAAGATGTCATCTGTAAGAAAAGGTGTAAAGCTAGTTAAAGAGCACAACTGTGATGTTATTGTAGCTCTAGGTGGCGGTAGCACCATGGACTGCTCTAAAGTAATTGCAGCAGGTGCCTTATATGATGGCGACCCATGGGATATGATTTTCCATGGACAGGAGAATGTCTATATTCCTAAAAAGGCATTACCTGTTATCACAGTTCCTACACTTGCAGCAACTGGTTCTGAGATGGACGCTGGTGCTGTAATTTCAAATGGAGACACTAAAGAAAAGTCATTTGTAGAAAACGAAGTACTATTTCCTAAAGTTGCTGTAGTTGATCCTACCTTAACTTTAACTGTTCCAAAGAATCAGACTGGCTACGGTATCTGTGACATTATTGTTCACATTACTGAGAGTTACTTTAATGGTGTTGATGGCACCCCACTTCAGGATGCTCAGGCCTTAGAGACCATTAAAAACTGCATTCACTATGGTCTAAAGGCTTACGAGAATGGTCAGGATCTTGAAGCACGTGAGCAGGTTCAGTGGGATTCAATTGTAGCCTTAAATGGCTTTATTAGCTGTGGTACTCATGGAGCTTTCCCTGTACATATGATTGAGCACACAGTATCTGGTATTCATGACATTACCCATGGTGCAGGTTTAGCTATTATCAATCCTGCTTGGATGAAATTTACCATTAAGCATGGTGGCAATGTTAAGAAGTTTGTTGATTTTGCAACCTTCTTATTTAATGTAAAAGATACAGGCGATGATGAAAAGACTGCACTTGAAGGCGTAGCTAAATACGAAGAGTTCTTAAAGAAGATCGGTTGTCCTACCCGCTTTAAAGATTTAGGTATCGATGACAGCAAGTTTGAAGACTATGCTGATATTACTTTAAAAGTAATTCATGATGAGAATGGTAATCTGCCTGCTCGTCCTTCTCTAACTAAACAAGACATCATTGAGATCTTAAATCTTGCAAAATAACCTTAGATAGTACTTTCAGAAAACATTTTGCCCTGAAAATAATTATCCAAAGGTACTAACCTTAACATTTGGTAGTAGGATCTTCCTACTACCAAATCTATTTTTTAAAGTTCTATGAATATTATCAAAGATAAAGAATTCCAAGGCGAAAGACCTCTTTTCTTTCAACATGATTTAAGACTTGAGAACATTAAGATCTTAAACGGCGAATCTGCTATTAAAGAAGGACATAACATTGTTGCAGTTGATTCATATTTCAACGGCAAATACCCTTTCTGGCATATCAACGATTTTGAAATTGAAAATTGCACTTTTGATTCCGGTGCTCGTGCTGCCATCTGGTATTCAAACAATTTAAAAATGTCCAATTGCAAAATCATTGCGCCTAAGATGTTCAGACGCATGAAAGGTATTGCTCTTTTCAAAGTAGAATTTACCGATGCGCAAGAGACTCTTTGGAATTGTGAGAACATCGCCTTAAAAGAGGTAAAAGCCGTAAACGGCGATTACATTTTTATGAACAGTTCTAATATTGCTGTAGAGAACTTTAATCTACAGGGCAACTATTCATTCCAGAATTGTGAAAACATCACTATTAAAGATTCTGTCTTAGATTCAAAAGATGCCTTTTGGGAAGCTCATAACGTAGTTGTTGAAAACTCTGTTTTAAATGGTGAGTACTTAGGCTGGCATTCCAAAAACTTAAAGTTAATAAACTGTAAGATCAGTGGTACTCAGCCACTGTGTTACGCAGAGAATTTGACTTTAGTTAACTGCACCTTTGATAAAGATTGTGATCTTGCCTTTGAATATTCAACAGCAATTGATGCAACTATCAATGGTCATGTTACCAGTATAAAAAATCCAACTTCTGGCATAATTAAGGTACAATCAGTAGGAACTATCATTCATGATGAGAATACTAAAGCACCTGACAACTGTGTTATAGAAGAAGGTTACAATGGCTGAGCAGAAATACAATTTTGATGAAATCATAGAAAGAAAGGGCACATATAGTTACAAATGGGATCTTATGAAAGATCCTGAGGTATTACCTTTATGGGTAGCTGATATGGATTTTAAAGCAGCACCTGCTATTTATGAGGCTGTAAATAAGTTAGCGAAGCAAGGCTGTTACGGCTACGGTGTTGCTACCAAAGAATACTATGATGCCATTATCAAGTTCCATCAAAGACATTATGGTCAGCATGTAGAAAAAGAGTGGATCTCAATTTCTACAGCGATTGTTCCTGCTCTAACTGCAATTTTACAGGCATTGTCTTTACCTGGTGATGAGGTAATTTTACAGACACCAGCATACAACTGTTTCTTTGGTTGTATTAAAAACACTGGTTGCGTTTTAGCTGAGAATAAACTTATCTATAAAGACGGAAAGTTCTCTTTAGATTTAGATAATTTAGAAGAGCTTGCAAGTCATGAGAAAGCAAGATTCTTACTTTTATGTAATCCACATAATCCATCAGGCAGATTATGGACAAAAGAAGAGTTACTCTCAATTATTGCTATAGCTAAAAAGCATGACCTCATTGTAATTTCTGATGAAATTCATTGTGACATCAGACCTAATGTTTCTGTTTTCCATGCACTTACAACCTTAGATGAGAGCTTCAACGATAGAATCATTACCATGAGATCTGGCAGTAAGACTTTTAATATTGCAGGTCTTAAAAATGCCTATGTCTTTACTCAGAATCAGGAGTTCCACAATCGCATCGACAGACAGTTTAATATCAATGAAATCAACGATCTGCCTCCATTTGGTATTGCAGCAACAGTTGCAGCCTACAATGAATGCGATGACTGGATTGTAGAACTAAACGACTATATTCAGGATAACTACAAGCTATTAGTAAAGTTCTTTAAAGAGAACTTCCCTGAGGTTAAGGTAGCTTCCTTAGAGAGTACCTATTTAGCTTGGGTAGATTGCTCATGCTTTAAGATGAGTGGTACAGAGCTTAAGAACACTCTTTTAAAGAAAGGAAAGCTCTATGTAAATGATTGTGAGATGTATATGTCACCATATCCAAGTTTCTTAAGAATAAATCTAGGTTGTCCTAGAGCTTATTTAGAAGAGGCTTTAAAGAGATTTAAGAAAGCTTTAGGTTAGAGGATCGAGATAATAAGCTCACAATAAACAAAATCTCTCAATTAGACAGTAGCAGAAATCTTACTTTGTAATCTGCTGCTGTTGATCTCATCGAGAATATCAAATCCATCACCTGTCTCATGGATTTTTTCGTAGGTTAAAGCCTCACCTTTCATCTGACGACGAAGTTTCTCCTGCTTTAGTGGAGTTAATTCAGCAAAGACTTCAGGTGAATATGTTCTTTCAAAAGGAACTAATGGTTCTGCTCTTAAGCACTCGCTTAAGAAAACTTGAGTCATACCATTATTTGCAAATTGTTCAGTAATTGCCTGTGCTCTGTCAAAATCAGAAGATTCAGCATATTTTTTCTGCTCAGGTAACAGGTTAAATTTCTTTCTTAAATCCTCTTCTTTTAATTTTGATTCTGAAGTTGAAAATTCTGGATTGTCAGTAACGTCATGAGATAACATAGCTAATAGCAGAGCAAAGTCAGCATGATCTGAAGTCTGAATATCCTGATTCAGACGAGAACCTAGCTGCAGTTCATCTACTAAAAGTTGATTTCTGATCTCATGAGTAAGCATGAAACGATCTCCTAATTACCTTACATATTCTTATCGGCAAAATTAGAAAATCTTTAAGTAATATTTTGAAAAATAAAGAAAAAAGAAAACCTCAGATGTAAACACAGCTGAGGCTTTGATACTAATCCCAACCCCTGCAGGAGGAGATGGGATTGGGACTAGATGCTTTAATTAACCTAACAGACTTAAAGCAATCTGTGGACGGCTGTTAGCCTGAGTTAACATTGAGGTTGCAGCCTGCTGAATGATGTTCTGCTGTGATAAGTTTGCAGCTTCTTCAGCGTAGTCAGTATCACGAATTCTTGAACGTGCGTCTGACTCATTCTCAGCGATGTTAGACTGGTTAGAGATTGTTGACTCTAAACGGTTCTGAACAGCACCGAACTCACCACGCTTCTTATCAACATAGCCAATGTAGCTATCGATATCTGCTAATACTGACTGTGCCTTTGATGCTGTTGATACGTCGAAGGTCTTGCCTCTGCCATCAGCATCATCAACTAAGGCACCTTTGTCAGTACCACCATGAGCGCCTTTCATCTGCTCAATTGAGAAACCTGATGATAAGCTTACTGAAGTGGTATCATTTGCATTTGAACCAACCTGGAATGAAATCTTACCATCTGCACCTACTAAGCCCTTGCCCTTGCCTGATAAGATTTCCTGCTTA
>DKDL01000053.1 GCA_002449335.1 Succinatimonas sp. UBA6849
GTAAGGGTTCTGAATAGTTACTAACAGGATTTATTTATAAGGTTAAGAATATGAATTCCTAGTAATCAGGAGAATTTAAAATTTCCTGATTGGTTTTATCTTTAATATCCTGAGGGATCTGATCCCAAGCATGCTTGATTGGAAGGATTAGGTTGATAACCTCATCAATTTGAGAAACATCCAAAGATACAGAGGCTTTTCCCAATAACTCTTTCATATAATCATAAAGAGCATACATTCTGTCAAACAGTTCTGGATTTCCCTTTCTATCTAAAGCTGTCTGTAAGCCATTGATAATACCAATAGCCTTGTCGATTCGATTTGCCTTGTACTCAAAGTCATTGCGCAAAATAGCACCTTTAGCCTGAGACAAGCGTTCAATCAAACCTTCATACATCATCTGTATGATTCTGTGAGGATCAGCTACAGAGAGCTCAGCCTCAAGGTTTGTGCGCTTATAAGCTTTTAAATTACGTCCGTACATTTGATCTCCTGCAATCAAAAATACTCATTTACTTAATTATATTATCGTGCAAATTGGAAAAATGTTTAGCTCCAATTTACAAAACTTGTGTCCTGTAATACTTATCAGGTAATGATCTAAGTTAAAAATCACGGTTGCGGAGGCTATTCTAACAGAAAAAGCCGTACATTCCTTTAAGACACTTTGCACAATTTGACAAGAAAACAGCCTGTTTTAGAAAAATTGACAATATTTTGAAAAGATTGTGCAAATTTATTTTACTCAAGCTTTTTAAAATTAAGACATGAAAAAGAAAACCATAAAGTATGGTCTTTAAGATTATATCAAGAAGAGGTTTATATGAGTAAGGATCAAAAAGTTGTAGTAACAGCAGGACGCGATATTTTAGGCAAGTTAGCACCTGAATTTGCAAAGTACAACGATGATGTACTGTTTGGTGAAGTATGGTCTGACAGCACTTTAAATTTAAAGACACGCAGCATGCTTACTGTTACTACCTTAGTTGCAAGTGGTATCACTGACAACTCTTTAAAGTTCCATTTACAGAATGCTAAAAAGAATGGAGTATCAAAAGAAGAAATGGCAGCCATGATTACTCATGTAGCTTTCTACGCAGGCTGGCCTAAGGCTTGGGCAGCATTCAACCTGATTAAAGAAGTTTACCCTGAAGATTAATTTTAAAGCTTAATGTAAGGAGACCACATGAGACTTTCAAATTCACTCAAAGCTGTTGTTGCAGCTCTTAGTATTACCCTTATAGCTCCATCATCTGTTGCTATGGCAAGTGACAATGACAGCCAAAAGGTTGTAGTTACAGCAGGTAGAGATCGATTAGGCAATTTAGCTCCAGAATTTGCCAGATACAACGATGACATCCTCTTTGGTGAGGTTTGGTCTGATAAGACATTAAGCTTAAAACAGCGCAGCATGATCACAGTTACTACCCTTGTTGCAAGTGGTATTACAGACAGTTCTTTAAAGTTTCATTTACAAAATGCCAAAAAGAATGGAGTAACCAAAGAAGAGATGTCAGCCATGATTACCCATATTGCCTTTTACGCAGGTTGGCCTAAGGCTTGGGCAGCATTTAACATGATTAAAGACATTTACAAAGATTAAGAGGATTTTATGAAATACACAGATAAAGCTCAATTTGAAAAAGCAAATGTATTTGGAACAGGCAATCCAAACACAGCCTATGCAAAGTATTTTAAAGGCAATTCTTTTTTAAACCTCTTATTAAAATCAGGTGAACCTTTTGTTGTAGCAAACGTTACCTTTGAACCTGGTTGCAGAAACAACTGGCATATTCACCATGCTACAAACGGCGGCGGTCAGATCTTAATCTGCACCTGTGGTGAAGGCTGGTATGTAGAAGAAGGCAAAGAGCCTGTAAGTTTACATGAAGGTTCTGTAGTCTTTATTAAGCCTGAGGTTAAACACTGGCATGGAGCTAAAAAAGACAGTTACTTCTCTCATATAGCTGTAGAAGTTCCAGGGGAGAACAGCTCAAACGAATGGCTTGAAGCTGTTTCAGATGAAGAATACGCAAAGTTAGCATAATCCACATTGATGTTTGCCCTATTCATAAGGAGTTTTTATGAAGTTTTCAAAGCTGATTAAGTGTCTATCACTAGGAGCTATTATGAGTTTTTCAGTAAATTCATTTGCAGCTACAAACGACATCGTAGTTTATTTCTCAGCATCTGGTAATACCAAGATTGCAGCACAGGCTTTAGCTAAAAAGATTGATGCTCAATCTTTAGCTATTGAAGCTAAACAGGCATATACCGATGACGATTTAAATTACAGACAGGATGATTGCAGAGCCAACGTTGAGATGAAGACTCCTGATGCAAGACCTGAGATTGCTAATGACTTGTCTTCAGTAAATGACAAGGAAAACGTCTATCTAGGATTCCCTATTTGGTGGGGTACAGCACCTAGAATCATTCAAACCTTTATTGAAAGCTATAATCTTGAGGGTAAGAAAATTTACCTGTTCTGTACCTCAGGTGGCAGCTCAATTGACAGATCATTATCTGATATGAAGTCACTTTATCCAAAGCTACACTTTATCAAGGCACAGAGAATTAAGTTAGTTTCAGCTGATGCCGACATTGAGGCTTTATTGGCAAAATAGAAAGTTTGCTAAATAGATAATTAGCTAAATAGAATAGTTCAAGTTTCTAATTATTCGTTAGAGAGTCCTAAAAAAATTTGACCTGAAAGTTTTCACTTTCAGGTCTCTTTTTTAGGAGGTATAAGTTTTAAGACTAAGCTTTCTCGTCAAAAAGAATACCTTTTGTTTCAGCATCCTTCTTTGTAACAGCTGTATTGTCTCGCATATCCTTTAAACGCTCTGCAAGCTTTAAGAAGTCCTCAGATGGGATCTGACGGACAAGCTTCTCTGTATTAAGATCGGTAACCTTAACTACAGTATTCTCAGTATCTTTATCGATACTGAATGCAAGACCGATGTTCTGGCGGTTCAGATCGTTTTTACGTTCCTGAGCTACCTTCTCATTATGTTCCTGCATATATTTTGAAAGCTTCTTTTCTTCATTCAGCTTTTTAGCAGTCTCTTTTACTACCTCATCCAGATCTGATGTCTGGGTGCTTTTAGCCTCAGTATCCTTATTTACATAAGAATTATCTTTTACTGACTGAGTATTTTGTTTTTTTACGTCATCAGCGACAGTATTATCTGCTTTTGTTGTCTGAGTATTAGCAACATAAGCCTGTTTAGCTACAGATGACATTGAATTAGAACTAGTAATAGTAATATCGCTCATAGCTAGCCTCCCCTCTTATCGAGAGGTAAAATTTTTTTCTCTCCTAAAGAAAAGTAATATTACTCTTCCATCTGTACTCTATAACGGACACTTTTTTTAAAACTTTAAGAAAATTTAAAAAATTTTTTATGGCTAAACAGTCTGACCGT
>DKDL01000082.1:0-5556 GCA_002449335.1 Succinatimonas sp. UBA6849
GAAATTTCAGTAAGTTAGTTTTGTACAATATTCATTTTTTATTTCAATTAATAAGACTGAAAAGAGATTTTTAGAAACTTAACTTATGTATAAATTTCGTAAATTTCAGGCAAAAAAAATACTGTTCTAAGAGAGTCGAGGTTAGCCTTTCGTCTTGGTAAAGGCTAAGTCTTTCTATTTATCAGAAGGCTGTGAGTCTTTACTTATAAAACCGTCTGTCTGTAATGACCACAGTTTCTTATAAAGTGAGTTATGAGCTAAAAGTTCTTCATGAGATCCAGTCTCTACAATCTGTCCCCTGTCTAGAACAATGATCCGGTCCATTCTCTTTAAGGTTGAAAGACGATGAGCGATTGCAATTACAGTCTTTCCCTGCATCAGTTTTTCAAGATTCTCTTGAATGTACTTCTCGCTTTGTGAGTCTAAGGCAGATGTTGCCTCATCTAAAATTAAAATTGGAGAATTTTTAACTAAGACACGGGCTAAAGCTATTCTCTGTTTCTGACCGCCTGAGAGTTTTACGCCCCTGTCGCCAACTACAGAGTCAAAGCCAGCTCCTCCTCTGTAATCAGAAAGATTTTCAATGAAGTTTAGTGAGTCAGTTGCAATTGCCGCTTCCTCAAGATCTGCTTTTTGCAGTTCCTCTTTAGCTCCATACTCAATGTTCTCACCTACAGTTCTGTGCATAAGAGAACTGTCCTGACTTACCATTGAGAATAAACTTCTTAAATCATCCTGAGTAAAGTTCTTGATGTTCTCTCCATCGATGGTAATAGCGCCAGAATCAACATCATAGAATCTTAACAAAAGACTGATAAGTGTACTCTTGCCGGCACCTGATGGACCTACAATACCGATCTTCTCTCCAACTTTAATCTTTAAAGACAGATCATGAATGATCTCTACAGATTTTTTATAGCCAAAAGATACCTTTGAAAACTCGATTTCTTTTTCAAATTTATCGATTTTTACAGGTTCTTTAGGATCATTGACACTTACAGGTACTGATACAGTATGGATTCCATCGTAGATCATGCCTAAGTTTTCAAAGATGGCTCCAACTTCCCACATGATCCAGCGTGACATATTGATCATACGGATAGCAATAGCTGTCGCTATTGCTATAGCTCCAGGAGTTACCAGGTAATTTGACCACAACCATAAAGAGAGCATCACTAAAGTTATGAGTAAGGTGTAGTTCATAAACTGCACACTTACATCAAACATGGTCAGAATTCTTAAAGCTTTGTACTCAGTCTGTCTGAAATTATCCATGGCATTTTTGGCATATTGCTCTTCTTTGCCATGTCCACCAAAGAGTTTTACTGTGGAAATATTGGTATAACTGTCAACGATTCTGCCTACCATAGTAGAGCGTTGCTCAGACTGTTGTTTTGAAGCTTTTCTTAATTGTGGGATAAAGCAGATCAAAGATGCTACATAGAGAACCAGCCAGATTGCCAGAGGCAGACATAATGAGATATTTGCATTTGAGAGCATGATGAGCATGGTAGTGATATAGACAATCAAATGCACCATCACGTCAATAAGTTTCATCACCGCAGTTCTTACAGCAACTGAGGTTTGCATTACTTTGTTCGCTAGGGCTCCAGCATACTCGTCATTGAAAAAAGACAATGACTGATTTAACAGGTAGGAGTGCAACTGCCATCTTATCTGATTTGAGTAATTACCTGAGATAGTCTGATGGATTAACAGTGAATGTAGAACTGATGCTACAGGTAAGATCACTCCTGCACACAAAAGCATGACTAAAATAGAAGTGCCATGCAGTGCTATAAAGTTATGAGGTGAAGATGAGGAAGTCCAGTCAACGACTAAGCCTAAACATACAAAGAATAGAGCTTCGCCTATAGCAATAATTGAATTTAGAATTGAGGCTGCTATGAAAAAGCCACACAGTCCCTTTGTAAAAAAGAGAATGAACTTTACAGGATTTTTAGGAGGAGTACCTTCATTTCTCTTTGGAAATGAAGGCACAAGATTTTCAAAAAAGCTGAAGATGCTCTTTAACATAGCAAGTCAGACTATTTTTCCATTGACTGCATGATATCGTTGATACGATTGCTTGCAACGTCAATATGTCTTGCAATACTTGCTACATGGTTAGGTAACATAGCATCACCACTTAGGTTACCACCTGCTACTACGTACCATGGGTTAAAGTTTCTGATGTAATCTAATCTGTCTAAGGCAGCCTGTACATTTTCAGCACCGCCTCTTACAACTACTTCCTTATCAACTGCGATGATGCCTCTTAGAACATCATCTACGACAGCAGCAATACCTTTAGCAAAGTAGATGTTGTTATCACTGTCAAAGTGGCTGATCTTTTCATTGTTTAAAGTGCCTAAAGCATACTCTAACATCTGTGAGCAGTACTTTAAGATTGAATAAACATCATCAGTTTTTACGTTATAGACACCGGCGTTCTTTGCACCAGAATCTACAGAGGCAGCCCATGATTTCCAGTTACGAATGCCTTCTTTGTATTTACCTTCAGCATCATAGACAAACCAGAAGCCCCATACTTCACTTGAGTATACAAAGTAACGTGAGGTTGCATCGACTAAACGAGGATCCATGGTGTCGTTTTTACCATAGCGTGAAGCAGTTTTAGCCACGATGTCAGATGCTGGACGTGTAGCATATATAACACCCTTCTGATATGAAGTGATGTTATCTAAAATCTTTGGTACAAAAAGCAGATCATTTGGGATCCAGCCAAAGAATGAATCAAGCTCAGTCTCAAGGCTGTGAGTTACAGCATCAGCTAGGATCATTGCTTTATCTTGATCGGTGGCATTATCGCCTAAGTCAGGGGCAGTGTAATGCTCAGGACAAGTTGAAGAAACTAAACCGACAGCTAAGACATATAGGACATAGATGCCTACAATGCCTAAAATGATTTTACCTACAAGGCCTGTCTTAAAATTCAGTTTGAAATTTGGTTTATGAAAGTTCATTTGATTATCCAAATATTACTAGGCTTACAGTATTAGCCCTCAACTAATTATACAAAAAATTTGTAAGTCATGCCGTAAATGAAACGTTTTATCTACAATATTGTTCCAATATTGTCACCTGACTTTTATTCTGCTTTTATAAAAGCAGAATTTATTTATAAATCAATAAGTAATATCAATATTCAGGACAATTTATGATTTTGTAAAGGCTACTTTGAGAGCATGTGCTTTACTAAAATTGGCCTTGTTACAAACTGATTTAAGTAGATGGCATATGGATTGACGATATTAGTATCATCATACGGATAGAAAGAGTCCATCTTTACCTGATGAGCTCTTAGCATTTCAGTCAATCCCATCTCATATTTTTTGATGATCTCAGTCTTGCTCTTAATTCTCTTGATACCTAAGATGAACTTTTTAAAGTAATTTGAGGTAAAGACTTTCTTATCGAGGACTAAGAAATAGCTTTGCAGATGCGGATTTTTAGTCCATTCGTACTTGTGTTTTTTTATCTTTTTACCAAAGCCATAAGTTGCCATGCACATGGCATAGGCGTCAGTTGCTTTAGCTTTAGTAAAGATCTCCTGTAAATCGTCTTTGGTACCTACAAAGTCAACACTGTCATTACAGATTAAAAGTGAATCTACTTTGTCTAATCCCCTGATATCTGACAGATACTGATAGCCTCTTTTATAAGAGCCAAAGTCATATTCTTGATGTCTTTTAATGATGATGTAGTCACAATGCTCTTTTAGTTTCTCAACTGTCTCTGGCAGAGCTTTACTGTCAGCAACATAGACAATGACATCACAGAACTCTCGTAAAGACTTTAAATAGTTAAGTGTGTTCTCTGAAACTAAACCATCTTTGGTAAAAGAGGCAAAAAGACAGGCCCTTTTATTTTTAAACTCAAGTTTATCTAAGGTAGTTACACACTCTTGAACTTCAATAGCATTCTCTGGGAATACAGGTGTCTTTTTATATTTAACTGTCACACTCTGACCTAAGAGAGTGTATTGAGTTCTGCCGTTTAGCTTCTTAATTGAAAACAGCTTTTCTAATAAAGAAAGTTTTGCTGTTGGTACAACCCCAATCTTTTTAGCTGTTTTTAAATCCTGAGAATAGAACTTTTTTGAAATCTCTTTTGCCCTGTCTTTATCAAAGCACAATCTTTCATTTACAGCAAAAGCTACCTTTTGACCTTTAGCTAAGATGTTTTGATAAAGTTCCAGAGTTGCAAAATTGCAATTAAATTTAGATGAAAGGTCTTTTATAAGCTCTGCTCTGCAAAGAACACAGTTTTCAAGATCACACTCAGATGGCTTTTTGTTATAGACAGTGTAGAGGTTGTAGTTCTCTTTTAGTGAAAGTAACTCGTCTTTAGTTACAACTTTATTGTCATGTAAGCCTAAGATTAAGGCTCCTGTACTCTCATCTAGCAAGTTTTGAGCATACTCAAAGAACTTTACAGAAGGATGTAAGGTTTGAGGCAGTACCATAAGGTACTTATTATCTAGATCTTCAACAGACCTTTGAAGCTTTGACCTTAAAGTGCAGTTGGAGGTTATAGACTTATTACTTACCTTTACCTGAGTCTTACTGTCTTTATCAAAGCCAGATGCTTTTAAACTCTTTTGAGAGTTTAAATTTAGGTATCTAATCTCTTCAATACACTCTACCTTTGAAAGATACTCTTCAAGTTCTGTTTTGTAGTTTGAATTGTCATCAGTTAAAACTACCAGCAAAGTGTATTTCATAAATGAAGTCCCAAAATAACAATAAAGCCTGCATATTATAGTGCAGGCTTTAGAGATTTTGCTTAAATTGTAAGGTTAATTACTTCTTTACAACAGCAGTAATTGCAGCTACAACCTTGTCAATGTTGTTGGTGTTGATACCAGCAACACAGATACGGCCTGAACCTACAATGTAAATACCAAAGTCTTTACGTAATGCCTCAACCTGATCTTTATCAAGACCTGAGAATGAGAACATACCGTTCTGCTCGTTGATGAAGTCAAAGTCACCAGCACCTGCAGCCTTTAACTTCTGTGACAGTAATGAACGCATCTCATGGATACGATCTCTCATGCCCTTTAACTCATCTTCCCACTGAGCACGTAACTTCTTGTCTGAAAGAATGGTGGTAACAACTTTCTCACCATGTGCTGGAGGGTTAGAAATAGCAGTACGAACTGAAATCTTAACCTGTGATAGAACCTTAGCTGCAGTCTCAGTATCTGCTGATACAACAGTTAATACACCAACACGCTCATTGTATAGACCGAAGTTCTTTGAGAATGAGCTTGCGATTAACATTTCTTTGTTGTACTTAGCGATAGTACGAACACCGAAAGCATCCTCATCGATACCACTACCAAAGCCCTGGTAAGCAAAGTCGATGAATGGAATTAACTTCTTGTCTGCGATGAATTTAGCAATCTGCTCCCACTGCTCATGGGTAGGATCGATACCAGTTGGGTTATGGCAGCAAGCGTGCATTAAAACAACATCACCTTCTTTAGCCTGTGATAAGGTCTCTAACATTCTGTCAAAAGCTAAATTG
>DKDL01000082.1:5566-11652 GCA_002449335.1 Succinatimonas sp. UBA6849
TCTGTCGTAGTATGGGTAACGCTCGAACTTTAAGCCAGCTGATTTTGCAATCTGATAGTGGTTAGCCCAAGTTGGATCAGAAATCCAAATGGTGCTTGCAATGTTCTGCTGATGTAAGAAATCTGCGCCAATACGTAATGCGCCGGTACCACCTGGGCAGTGGCATGAAACAGCTCTACCACCGTCTACTAACTCAGAACCTGCACCGAAGATTAACTCACGAGCTAAACGACCATACTCAGGAAGACCTGTGATAGGTAAGTATGATTTGGTTTCTTCAGTTTCTAATAAAACTTTCTCAGCTGCCTTTACGCAGTTTAGAATTACAGTCTTACCATCGTTGTTCTGATATACACCAACACCTAAATTTACCTTATCCTTGTTAGGATCTTTCTTGTATGCATCAGTTAAACCTAAGATTGGATCTGCTGGAGCAGCTTCTATACGATCAAAAAACATGTTTTCACCTGTTAACAATAAAATTTGATTCACTATATCACAAAAAATAAGATCTTAAATATTCTCTAAAAACGATCCAAAAGTGTGAATTATGCTTTCAAAGCGGGCTTTTGAACCTTTTTCTTCATGTAATTTATGCGGTAGTTACGCTTTGCAGCCTTGATCCAGCCTTTAGTCTTCCATCTAATCAGCATGATCACACCACGGGCACATTCATCACAGCAGAAGCCTATCCATACACCTAACAGGCCCATATGCATATAGACACCTAAGAAGGTACCGATGGTAACTGAGATACCCCACATTGAAATTACTGCCATCATTACAGGGAACTTGGTGTCACCTACTGCTCTTAATGAGTTGATAATGATGATATTTAAAATTCTTCCAACTTCCATCACTACAGATACATAGAAGATAGGTCTTGCCATTTCAAAAACTCTAGGATCATCTGTAAAGATAGAAAATACAGTATTACCAAGCCAGAATGGGATGTTAATTGACAGTATTGCAGTAATTAACATACCGATTTTTACTGAATGTAGAAGCTGCTTGTTAGCAAGGCTGAACTTCATGGCTCCGGCATAGTGTGAAACCAGAATTTCTGTACCCATACCTACTGAGATTGAGAACAGCATGATAAGACCACACATCTGGAAGTAAATACCCTGTGTAGCTAAAGCTACAGTACCAAAGGTACCTACAATAGAGGTCATGAATAAGAACTGTAACTGCCAGGTTAAGTTCTCACCAGCTCCTGGCAGACCTACTGAGAAGATCTGGCGGAGGATCTTTTTCTTTACTACAAAGAAGAAACGAGGAACGATTCTAACTTTGGTTCTCTTTACCATTAGGTAATAGAGGAAGCCTACCGCTAAAAATCTTGAAACGACGGTGCTTACTGCTACACCATAGATACCTAATTGTGGAGCTCCAAAGTGACCGAATAAAAGGATGTAGTTACCGATGATAATAATGATATTTCCGGCGATATTTACATACATAGGATCACGGGTACAACCGTGAGCTCTTAAGATTGCACTGGTACAAAGGTTAATGGCTTCTGCAAAGAATGTAAATGAAATAATCATTAAGTATTCTTTGGAGGTATGAAAAATCTCCTGAGGGATGTTCATAATCTTGCAGATGAGACCTGCTCCAAAGAAACAGACCAGGACAATACATATACCCCAGACAATATTAAGTCCAAGTCCCATATGGATAACTCTGCGCACAATACTCTTATTGCCGTTACCTAAAGCCTGAGCACAGCAGACACAGACACCGATGTTCACAAAGTTAAATAAGGTAAAAGCAAGCTGAAAAGCCTGAGAACCTACATTAAGTTCTGCTACAGCCTGCAGAGAAATCATACTTACCATGTAAATATTGATAGTCACGGTAAGAAAATGCATGGCAAGATCAATAAAGATTGGCCAGCTTAATGAGAATAAGCCATGTGTTGGGGCTGTATATCTTGAATGAGTCATTACTTCTGCTTGTGACCCATTTTTGTTGGTGTTGTTTTCATTCATAAAGGTTGCCTTCTTTGTGCATTTTGGCAAATTATAATCAAAAGCCATAAATTTAAAAGGGGGTTAGACAAATATATATTTTGTTATATTTCAAGACGTTAAGAGTAGTTTTTTTGTTTTTTATAAGATTGTGCCTAAAGAGCACACTTTCAGAGGGGAATTTCTTTATAGAACTAAATTAAAAGGTCGGGCAAGCCCGACCTTTAGTATTTTCATAGGAGACTAATTATAAAATTTTAGCTAAGAACTCTTTAGTTCTCTCATGCTGAGGGTTAGTAAAGAGCTGCTCTGGAGTAGTGTCTTCTAAGATCTTACCCTGATCTACGAATAAAACTCTATCAGCTACCTGACGAGCAAATCCCATTTCGTGGGTTACGCACATCATTGTCATACCTGAATGAGCCAGATCTTTCATTACATCCAAAACTTCATTTACCATTTCAGGATCGAGTGCTGAGGTAGGCTCATCAAAAAGCATTACCTGAGGCTCCATTGCTAAAGCTCTTGCAATTGCAACACGCTGCTGCTGACCACCTGATAACTGATCAGGATATGACTTTGCCTTGTCAGCTAAACCTACACGCTCTAAAAGCTCCATAGCTTTAGTTTCAGCCTCGTCTTTGCTCTTCTTTCTTACATTGATTGGAGCTACGGTAATGTTGTCTAGCACTGTCATATGAGGGAATAGGTTAAAGTGCTGGAACACCATACCTACTTCAGCTCTGATATGATTAATATCAGTCTTTTTGGTAATTGTTTCCTGATTGATGGTAATGGTTCCTGAGGTTGGCACTTCAAGATAATTTACACATCTTAAAAGTGTACTTTTACCTGAACCTGATGGACCGATTACAACTACTACTTCGCTCTTCTTTACGTGCAGATCGATACCTTTTAAAATCTGATTACTGCCGTAACTTTTGTAGAGATCTTTTATGATAATCATTACAGTTAGTGTCCTTTAGAATTGTACTTTTTCTCAAGGTATGCAACCAGACGGCTGATAGTTAGAGTCATGATCAGATAGATAATGGCTACAGCAGTCCAGATTTCGAATGATCTATAGGTTGCAGCAATAATTAACTGACCTTTTCTTGTCAATTCCTCAAAGCCGATTACAGATACCAGTGATGAATCCTTCAACATGGCTATGAACTCATTACCTAACTGAGGGATAGTACGACGGAAAGCCTGAGGGATCACAATCTTTCTCATGGTCTGAGACCAGGTTAAACCTAAAGAACGACCTGCTTCAAACTGACCTTTGTCAATTGACTGGATACCAGCTCTAAAGATTTCTGCTACATAAGCGCCTGAATTGATTGAGCAAGCTACAACAGCAGCGATGTAAGGCTCAATTCTTACGCCTAAAAGTGCAGGCAGAGCAAAATAGATAATAAAGATCTGAACCAGTAAAGGTGTACCACGAATGATATCTACATATACTTTTGCTGGATATTTTAAGATCTTATAGTTAGAAAGCTCAGCGATACCAACGAACAGACCGATGAGAACACCGCAAGTAACCGCTACTAAGGTAATCTCAAGAGTAACTAGCGCACCTGTTAATAGTAATTTTAAAGTACTAGTTACAAAGTCTATGTCGATAGTCTGAAAATATTCAAGAATTGAATTCATTGTAATTTTTCTTATGTATAAGGGCACTTACGTGCCCAATTGTCTTCAGTTATTCTTTAACTAAGAACCACTTCTCGTGGATCTTTGCAAATGTACCGTTCTCACGGATCTTCTTTAAACCGTCATTCAGTTTTTTCAGAACTTCAGGATTCTTCTTAGAAACTACAATGCCGTAATCTTCACCGTTTGCCAGATCCTTAACTTCAACGTATGAGTCATCCTTTTTGGTCTGTAAGAAATACAGATTTACAGGTCTGTCATTTACAACAGCTTCACAGCCCTTGTTCTTTAACTCCATGAAAGCTTCAGTTACAGTGTTGTAGGTACCAACGTTGCCTGACAGCTCTTTACCGTAGCTAGCACCAGTTGTGCCAATCTGAGCACAAAGTCTAGATTTCTTTAAAGAAGCTAAGGTAGGATATTTATCAGCATCAGCTTTTCTTACAATAGCGCTGATACCTGATTTGTAGTAAGGATCAGAGAAAGATACCTGCTTTGCACGCTCTTCTGTAATAGAAATACCTGCAATAGCACCATCTAACTGAGAGGTTAATACACCAGGAATCAATGAATCAAAAGGCATATTTACTACCTGAACCTCAAAACCTTCAGCCTCACCAATAGCCTTGATAATATCTACATCGTAGCCAATGATGTTTGCTTTATCATCTGTAAACTCAAATGGAGCAAAAGTAGCTTCAGTACCAAACTTTAAGGTCTCAGCGTTAGCAAATGACATTGAAGTGCATAAAGCTAATGCACCTAACAATAAAGCCTTTTTCATAATTATTCCCCCAATCATAGTTTTATCTGAATTTATAAAAAGTTGTGGTCAGACTTTTGTTCTGTCCTTAACTTTTTATAAAAAAACTGCATGCATTTTATCAAATATCTTAGCTATAAGCTATTTATTGGCTAATTTATAACCGTTTTTCACAATGAAAGAACGTACGTTCTACATTAGAGCAAAACGTAAATTCAAAGCCAATAAGCAGAAAATAGAAAGATACTGTATTTGACAGTTTTATTACTAGTCAATTTCCCAAGGCTGAATTAGCCAAGTATCTTGAGGATATTCTTTTACATAAAGGTCAGGATAATCTTTACCTTTCTCTTTTACATAAACACAAGCGAAGAATGCATCAGGATAAACCTTTTTAACATAGCGAGCGGTGTTGCCAGAGTCTGACAGGTCATCTACAAAGATAGCATCTTTAATGTCGATTACAGGCTTCTTTAATTCCTGAATCTCACCACCGATCTGATTTGCATATGAAGCTAAACAGAAAGTATCAATCTTTTTGATATTAAGCTGAGCGCTTAAGATGGTTGCTGGGAATAGACCGCCACGAGTGATGACAATGATTGACTTAAAATTGCGACCTGTTTTTTTAATCATGTCAGCAAGTTTAATCGCATCATTTGCATATGTTTCAAAGCTAATGAATTCTTTCATAAAAATGTCCTAGAAAAATAAAGCGCTAGTATACAACATCAGACACAAAATATAGAGTTTTTGGTCATTGTATTAGCCTAAATTTACCAAAAGATACATTGGATAAATGTGCCATTTTAATACACTTTGAGCTTTGATAACCTGTTTTACTTTTCAAAATTTGACATTAGCGCCTTGAAAATTGTCTAGTTCATGTGACACCTCCTACTTCAAGCAATACGTTATTTTTACTCCAATAAATACACAATTTTGAAAAACGCATTCTTTAGCACATAAATATAGAAATTTTAAGAAAATTAAGTCAAACTCGATTAAAATGTTTTTAGTTGTAAGTTGTCTTTGTTTTGGAGAATTAAAGTGACAACCATTAAAAATGTAGTTTTTGATTTTGGTGGAGTACTCTTAGACTGGAACCCACGTTACTTCTACTCATCAATTTTCAATGATGATGAGAAAATGGAGTATTTCATTCAGAACATCGTTACATCTACCTGGAACTCTCAGATGGATAGAGGCCGTACCTTTGAAGAGTGTATGAAAGAGCTGTCTGAAGAACATCCTGAGTACAAAGATCAGATCAACCTTTACAGAAAAGGTTGGGAGACCATGTTAAAGGGTGAAATTGAGTCCGGTATGAAAGTTCTCAAAGCAGTTCAGGCATCTGGCAAATTTAAGATCTACGGTTTAACTAACTGGTCAGCTGAAACCTTCCCTTATGCATTCAATACCTACAAGTTCTTACAGAGCTTTGAAGGTATCGTAGTTTCAGGTGAAGAAAAGATGATTAAACCAGAAAAAGGTATCTATTTAACTCTGCTTGAAAGATACAACCTAAAACCTGAAGAAACCTTCTTCATGGATGACAACATTAAGAATGTTGAGGTTGCTAAATCAAGAGGAATTCATGCAATTCAGTTTACAGGTTCTGATGAGAACCTAGCACAAATTGCTAAAATTCTTAAAATTAAGATTTAAGTAAAACTTTCACAAAATAGCGG
>DKDL01000111.1 GCA_002449335.1 Succinatimonas sp. UBA6849
CTTGTTCCTTGTCACCATATAGCAAACAGATTTTAATAATTCAAATACTGTTTTCTTACTTTCAAGTTTTTTATCTAATAGCTTTGGTTCTACTGTAACCTTAGGAGACATAATAGTTTGTGACGGAATAGATTGGAATCAAGAACTCCTTACAGACTTTTAAGCAATTCAAGAAACACTTTACCCTGTCTAAAAATCAATCAGCTGATCTCTTTTAATTATGCTCATGCAGATATGAGCTCATGCAAATAAGTGCTTAGGCAAAAAGCAGAACAAGAGATATGCCCCGCTTAGCGTTAATGTCCAAATTCAATTTACTATCATACTTTAAATCACAACTTTGCATCAACATGTTCAATTGACAGAGTCATTACCAATAAATTGCCCTAAGGCTGAAGAGATAACTAATTTTATATCAGTATAATTCAAACTTATTCTCTTTTCTTTATTTATATGATAATATCTACTAATTAAGGTAAAAAAAAATGAAGAAACGAGACGTAGTTGCATTGGTTAGATATCACGCAGAGCACAATGAACCTGGATTTAAAGCTGCAGCTTATACCGTAGCTAATTGTTTTGAAGAAATGGGAGATCATGAGCTTGCCCATTATGTTATGGCTTTGGTAACCGATCCAAACTCTTTTGTTCCCCAATTTGTTCCTCAATCAGGATTAAACGACATTACTGATACCATTGAAAACATAAAATTCATTCAAAAGATATCAACGTCAGAGGATCAACCTCTTCTTCTGCCTCAAGTCATTACAGACGACATCACAGGTGTCTGTAATGCCATAAAAAGAGATCTAGGTATCTGTAAATTTCTGTTTCAGGGAAAGCCAGGAACCGGTAAAACTGAAGCTGTAAAGCAACTTGGAAGGATTCTGAAAAAAGACGTTTATTCAGTTGATTTCACCCAAATAATTGATAGTAAGTTAGGTCAGACTTCTAAAAATTTATCTGAACTATTCAAAGAAATCACAGCCATAAACACCTATAACAAATGCATCATCTTATTTGACGAAATAGATGCTCTTGCTCTTGATAGAACCAATTCAAACGACCTAAGAGAAATGGGCAGAGTAACGTCTACTCTTCTAAAATACCTTGATAGTTTACCTAAAGATATCGTGATCATTGCAACTACCAATTTATACGAGCATTTTGACAAAGCACTCACTAGAAGATTTGATGCTGTGATTAACTTTGACAGATATTCGCAAAGTGATCTTTTTGAGATAGGAGAATCTATTCTCAACCGATATTTAGACAAAGTAAAAATCTGTAAGAAGAACAGTCGCCTGTTTAAAAAGATCATGACAAGTTTTAATGAAATTCCATTCCCAGGAGAATTATCAAACATCATTAAGACTTCTGTTGCATTTAGTGATCCGCATGATCCTGAGGATTATTTACGCAGGTTGTTTCATGCTCTAACGGACAATGCTGATTACGATCTTAAAAAATTAAAAGCTCTTAAATTCACCCAAAGAGAAATTTCTGTACTCACAGACAATTCTAAAAGTGCTGAAAATAGAGATTGAAATGAGAAGGAAAAATCATAGCTCATTCAACTATTGTTTTAGCTTAAACGTGATATTTCTCAATGACACATCTTTTGTAAAGACGTCATTAAGAATGCAGACTACAGAACTTGCGATATCTTGAGAACGAAAAATCTTGCGATTGTGTTTTGCAGTTGAATTGAACATATAATGCGCCTAACTGGTCACTGTTATGACTGTTAAGTTAGGCGCATCTAAGACTGTTGTAATACCAAACGTTATTTAAGATCTTCTAACAGTGATCTGTAACCGTCGTTTAGTAATGGGAAGATAAAGCCTGACTTTGCATTCAAATCTGTCTTTTCGATATGGAAAGTTGTAGCTCCCCTCTCTCTCTTCCACTGATTTACTGCAAGTCTTGTAAAGTAACGTTTTACAAAAAGCTTTAGATCATCACGTGAGAAGTTCTGATACTCTTCTACTAAAGTATCTAAAATTCTCTGTGGAGTGTAAAGCTCACCTTGATGTAATACATGAATTCTATCTAAGATCACATAAGGCATTAGATCACGCTCATCAGTCTGACCAGGTTTTAATTCAGCTGTAGGAGCCTGAGCTGAAATGTATGACATATCAGGAACATCTAGTTTCAAACCACCTTTTACAACCTCAATACCATCATCTGCAATATGCTGATTGATTTTTAGAATTCTGCTCTTTGAAACATCACCAATTGGAGATAAACCACCTGCGGTATCACCATCCATAGTGCAATAACCTACAGCATCCTCTGAGGCATTACAGGTTGACATTAAAAGCTTGTTATAGCGGTTTGCGATCATCCAGATACCAGGGGCACGAGAACGAGCCTGAATGTTCTGCAGTGTCAAATCGTCACGATCCCAGTTAAGCTCATCACCAGGTGTTGTACCATTGATGATAGCTACATAATCTTCAACTAACTTTGCAATTGACCACTCATAATGAGTTGCACCAATGTTATGAGCAACTTTTGAAGCAGCAGTTCTGGTTACAGAGCCTGATACAGCAGAGCCCTGATATACAGTAGTTAATACCTGAGGCATGATCTTTTCTTTTACAAATGACTGTTTATCACCTGTAAAAGCAGGTACCTCAAACTTTAATGCAGATAAAAGCTCTTTATACTCGTCATAGCCTAACTCATCTAAAGCTGCTAACTGACCATAGCAGACACAGGTTGCACAAAGACCAGAATCAGCGCCACCTGACATTGACAGAGCAAAGCCATGAGAACGGGTCTTTAACATCCAGTCAAACTGACCTAGTGCTACAGATCTAACAATTGTGTCGTACTCATTTAAGAACTCACTGATACCTGATGATGCTGTTACAAAGTCAGCTCTCTTAAAAGATAGATAGTTACTCTGTGCAACTAACTTACCGTCGTCAGCAATAATTGACAGACCGTCAAAGATATCAGAACCACTTTCACAGCCTAATAAATTAGTTGTTACAACTTGGCAATGTAATGTTGAGGATAAGGCTACAGCTTCTACTACTCGCTGTTTATCATCAAAAAGCTCAAAGCGCTTTGCTTCAGGACAGATTAATAGCTCAACCTTATCAAGATAAGATAAATCACCTTCATTAAAGTAAACACCAACTCTCTTGGTTACTGTCTGTTTTGAAGAAACGTTAAGTTCAACCTCAAAAGTGTTTGCAGGTGTAAAGATCTCAGAACCTATATTAAAAGATAAACCTTCAACACAAGGGGTTCTAAAGAAACGAACTCTTGAGTCACAGCTGTTATAGCATGAATGTAAAACGCTTATACCTATGATCTTGCTTTTCTTTAATAGAACATAAGCATCATAAGTCTTATTATCAGAGCCGGTTAAAGGCAGACCTACACCAACTACAATACCTTCAGGTAGAGAGTACTTTAAATTTAACAGAGCATGCTGTGCACTCTTTGTTAACTCACTGTACCAGAACAGATCACCACAGTTGTAACCTGAAATAGCTAATTCAGGAAAAGCTATAATGGAGATACCTTCTTTTACAGCTTGTGCGCATTGTTTGAGAATTTTTTCAAGATTGCCATTAAGATCGAGAGGAGTGGTGTTGATTCGACCTGCAGCAATGTAGTTTAAATCTGCCATACTATAAACTCCAATGAAGTATTATGTGATGCATACTCTGTCTGCATCAATATTTTCTTAAAGAAAATACAGCAAAACTTATGCAAGATAACTTTTTTGCAAGATTACCTTTTGCAAGAAAAAAAATTGCATACACAAGAATGCACACATAGTTATTTAGAATACTGTCAAAAATAACATAATTTAGGACCTAAAGATTAACTGCGCCCTAAAAATGAACATTGACGTATATTTTATTGTTTAGTTTTGGGGTTAATGTTTTACAACGGTGCTAATTATTCACGCTACGCTGAAAATATAAAGGCACTGTTAATTTATGATTTGATAGCACACTATGAATTCAGGGAAAATTCATAAATAAACGTCAAAGCACCGTTATACTTACAGATATACGTATGGAAATAAAAGTGCTACACAGCACAAAAGAAAAAAAAGATGAATGTGATTGATGATAAGTTTAATTAACAATGCTTGATTTCAACTAAGCTCAATCTATATTCAGAATATGAACAAAGATATAAACCAATTTTTATCAAGGATCGGTATACGTGAGCAACAAGAATTATATTATTTCAGTAGGTCACTGCAGACATTTAGGTGCAACTATTGAAAAAGATGGTGTAAATTTCGCCGTTTGGGCACCAGATGCAGCTGAAATTGATCTGCTACTGTTCGATGCTGTAGATGACGATTCCCCTTATATCGTACATCTGTCCTCTACTGTGTTTAAATCCACCTATTTTTGGCATGTATTTGTTCATAATATCGGTGTAGGACAAATCTATGCTTATAGAGTAACCAAGATCATTGATAGTCCTCAGGCTCAATCTCAAGCAGAAGAGCTTAACAAGATCTTAATCGATCCTTATGGAAAAAGAGTACTCTTCCCTGATGACTACAAAAGATTCCAGCCTAAAGACGAGAAGCTTGCTTTTAAATATGCTCCAAAGAGTGCTGTTATCAATGTTGATGAATACGACTGGGGTATTGATACCTTTCCTCATCACTCACTTGAGAACACCATCATCTATGAGATGCATGTAAAGGGCTTTACAGCAGATAAAAGCTCAGGTCTATCTGATGAGATAAGAGGTACCTATAGAGGACTTATTGAAAAGATCCCTTATCTTGTGGAACTGGGCATTACCGCAGTAGAACTCATGCCTGTATATCAGTTCGATGAAAAGGATGCTAGACCTAATATGGATAACTATTGGGGCTACAGTCCTATGGCATTTTTCTCTGTACACGAAGGCTACAGCTCTGATAAAAGTATTGAAGGACCTGTAAATGAGTTTCGTGACATGGTCAAAGCTCTTCACAGAAACGGTATTGAAGTTATCTTGGATGTAGTTTATAACCACACCTCTGAAGGCGATGAGAACGGTCCTAGCTACTGTTTTAAAGGTTTTGACAAGGATGGCTACTACATCATTAAAGATGGCTATTATCAGAACTACTCAGGATGCGGAAACTCTTTAAATGCAAACCAGCCAGTTGTAAGAAACCTTATTATTGACTCTTTAGTCTTCTGGCATGAGAAGATGCATGTTGACGGATTTAGATTTGATTTGGCATCTATTCTAACCAGAGACAAATTTGGCGCCCCAATGAACGACAACTCTACCTTGTTGTCAATTGATGCAAACAGACGACTTGCTGAGGCAAAGTTGATTGCAGAACCTTGGGATGCAGGTGGTCTATATCAGTTAGGTGCTATTTCTGGCTCTAAATGGAGAGAGTGGAACGGTCAGTTCAGAGATGATGTCAGAAGCTTTATGAGAGCAGATCCAGGTATGGTCAAGAAGTTTGTTTTAAGACTTTTAGGCTCTCCTGATATTTATAACGAGCATATGGTTGATGCTCAAAAGTCAGTTAACTTTATCACCTGCCATGACGGCTTTACTCTATATGATTTGGTTTGCTACTCACACAAGCATAATCTTGCAAACGGTGAGCACAACCGTGATGGTAATGACAATAACTACTCAGCTAACTACGGTTACGAAGGTCCTACTGATGATGTTCATTTAAATGAATTAAGACTTCGTCAGGTCAAAAACTTCATGGCAATTACCATGCTCTCACTAGGAACTCCAATGATCTGCATGGGTGATGAAGTATTGCGCTCTCAAAAAGGTAATAACAACGCCTATTGTCAGGATAATAAACTCAGTTATTTAAACTGGGATCTTAATGAACAGCAACGAGAGATGTTTGACTTTACCAAGACCTTAATTGGCCTATCAAGAATCGGTAAAATTAAACATGTAAATGACACTCCACACCATAAACTTGACAGACTGCTCACTAATGCAAAGATCCAGTGGCATGGCATTAAGCCATTCCAACCTGATTGGTCTGATATGTCTCACTCAATAGGCTTTTTATACTACTACAGTAAGCAAGAGATGTATGCCTACATCTTTGTTAATGCCTTTTGGGAGGATTTGACCATTGAAATACCTTGTGTTCCAGGTCACCTTGATAAAAGCTGGTATCAGTTCATCAATACCTCATTAGGACCTGGTAAAGATGTTACTCCTTTCTATATGAGTACAAGATACCACGCTGGCGACAAGCTTAAGGTAAAAAGCAGAACTGTTTTAATGCTACTCTGCCCTAGCACTTAACCATTACAACTGCCTATTTCTTATGTAAATAGGTAGTTTCTTGCAGTAAAAAATAATTATATAAGTTTTAATATAAATATATTAAATATCTTGCTATATTTAATAAGATTAGTTAAACTAATCGTCAGCAGTATTTAAAAGAATTTCTAAGTCAGCAAAATTCAGATCAAAACAAGCGAATATAAAGAAAGATCGATGCTAAAAGTTGTGTTCAAAATATTAAATTTTGAATTACGGAACACGTTATAATTAAGCATTAGCAATAAAAGGACAGGATCAATAAAATGAGCAACAAACAATTCTTAGAGTTACCAGAAAGTCCTACAAGTT
>DKDL01000124.1 GCA_002449335.1 Succinatimonas sp. UBA6849
TATTTAGCTACTTGAGTTGCAAGTTTTATGCACTCTTTCTTCTTGAAAAGAACATATGAGATAACTACTCCAATCTCATAGAGAATGATAATTGGTAAAGCTAACATTAGCTGTGAGGTAATGTCAGGTGGAGTGAGGATAGCTGCAATTAAAAAGGCTATTACGATTAAGTAACGACGAAACTTTTTGAGTTTTGTTGGAGTTACAACATTAAGTGCACTTAATAAAATGACCGCAACTGGTACTTCAAAGGTGATTCCAAATGCTAAGAACATGTGCAGTACGAAACTTATATAAGAGTCGATATCTGGCGCAAAAGAGATAGATTCAGGTGAGAATGAAGCTATAAACTTAAATAAAAAGCCAAAGACTATAAAGTAGCAATAGGCAATGCCTAAAACAAACATGAATACTGAAGAAATAATAAAAGGGATCACTACTTTCTTTTCATGTTTGTACAAACCAGGGGAGAAGAACTCCCAAATCTGAAATAGAGTAAAAGGAAAACTGATACAAAAAGAGCAGAACAGCAGTACTTTTAAAGGTCCCATTACAGGTGCAATTACACTTACAGAGAGTAACTGAGTGCCTTGAGGTAATGATCTTAATAATGGCTTTGATAAATAATCAAACAGTAATTGCATGAAAGGAGCCAGTTCTACAGTGCAGACTATAATGCCTATAACAATCAGCATGAGCCTTTTTCTTAACTCTAAAAGGTGCGCTGTTACAGTCATACTTTGAAGTTTTTCTGTGGTAGCATCTTTCATATTAGTCACCTTTATAAAGTTGTCTGTAATATCGATAACTTATGAGAGTTTAAAGAACTTTCATGTAGAGTTACCTTGCAACTCTTTCTTTTAGTAGTGCAATTTCCTGTTCAAGCTTTTCAATTCTTAAGATTAAATCAGTATCTGACTTTTTCTGATTACGATCTGATTTATTGAGATCTGACTTAGAAGTATCTTCATCCTGAGTTGTTGACTTATCAGATGGTGTTTCTTTAAAGTCATCAGCAGTAACAGTCCATTGCCTTTTACCATGAGCTGTGCTTTTTGAAGGAACTGGAGATAGCCTGTTTACAACCTCATGAAAGTCATTTTCTTTGATTGAAGAGACTCCCTGTCTTATCTCATCTATCTGTAACTGAGTTTTGACAGAATTTAAGTAGTTCTTGGCTTTAGCAAAGAGCTGACCTACGCTGAACATTAGCTTAAAGGTCTTAGCAGGACCTAAAACTAACAGCGCTATAACCACAATGATGATTAGTTCGTCAAAACTTATAAAGTCCATTTACTTTTTCTCAATTGAACTTTCTTTAGCTACAGGTTTGTCTTCAAATTCATCCTTAGCTTCTTTCATGCCTTCTTTAAATCCTTTGATGGCACCACCAAGATCTTTACCTACATTTTTGAGTTTTGATGTACCAAACACTAAAGCTACAACTACTAAAAGAATAAGCCAATGCCAAATTGATAATGCGCCCATAGTAAAGCTCCTTAAGATTAACTAAAGAATGTTTAGTTCAGTATCATTTTTTAGTGATGCACTTTCAACATAATTCAAAGTTAATGTTGCAAATGGCAACACGATGGAGCAGTTTTAAACTCAAAGATTGATGTTGGTGCAAATATGCACTAATCAGGAACTCTATACAATGTGGGGATTAAAAGAAAACAGTTGCCTGATTTAAATTTCATGAAAAGTTCTGATTGTATAAATGTAGGTGGGGCTCAGAGAAGTATTTTGACAGCAGAAATAGTAAGTTCTGCTGTCAAAAGTAATAAGAGGAAAAGCTTGAGTTAGTACTACTTTCTAGTACCAGTTAACAGTGCCCACCCATCAAGATCTTTAACCTTGTTCATCACAAAGTCTTTTGAATAAGCATCAATCACAGACTGTGACTGCTCTGTTAAGATACCTGATAGTGCTAAGAGACCACCTGACTCTGTAAGGGATGCAATGATAGGCTCAAGCTCAGCTAAAGGACCTGCAAGGATGTTAGCAACAGTTACAGGTGATTTTGGTAGATTTAATTCTTTATCTGTACCCATTACAAGCTGTAACTTTTCAGCTACACCATTTCTTTGAGCATTCTCTTTAGATGCAATTAAAGCCTGTTCATCGATATCAACACCAATTGCGTTCTTAGCTCCAAGTTTTAGTGCTGCAATTCCTAAAATACCAGAACCGCAACCATAATCTAAAACTTGTTTATCTTTTAAATCTAAAGAGTCTAGGTAACCTAAACATAAAGCTGTAGTAGGATGAGTACCAGTACCAAAGGCAAGACCTGGATCTAACATGACAACTACGCTGTCTTTTTCATCAACGCTAAGCCATGAAGGGCAGATCCACAATCTTTTGCCAAACTTTAATGGTTTGAACTGATCCATCCAAGCTCTGATCCAGTTCTTATCCTCAAGGTGAGTTGCAGCCATTGGGATATGATCACCTAATAGAGCTCTTAGCTTATCTAAGATAGGTTTAGGATCAGTGCCTTGTGCTAAAAGACCTGTTACCTCAGTATTTGGCCATAGTCTTCTCTCACCAGGTCTTGGCTCAAGAATAGGAGAGTCTTCAGCATCGGTGTAACTTACAGCAAGAGCACCAAAGCTTTCTAATAGTTCAGCAATGGTATCTGCTGACTGATTGGTGGTACGAAGTTTAATTTGTATCCAGTCTGTATCACTCACTTTTTGTCTCCTTCTTGCGCTTTTACATAGCCTTCAAAATTAAATGGTTCTGATAGAGAAACTTCATTCTGGGTATAGTTAGCTGAATCTGACACGATGTTGTGCAAGCGTACGTAGATTACATTTGTCATGCTTCCCAGATCAAGTTTTATATTATTGATTGAACGAATAAAGGTAACTCTTTTAGAACCTAACTTACCTAATTCCCTTGAAGTAATGAGCTTGTAGTTAAAGACCTTGATAATAAGCTCATTACCTAATTTTGAGACAGCTTCAATGTTACTCTTGCCACCGATATTCTTTAAAAGGGCAATGAGCAGTAACTCAGGATTTTCAATCTCATCAATTGAGTGTCCTCCTGTAAAGGAACGTCTTTTGAATTTGTTCTTTAAGTAATTAACTGTACCTATCTTGGTTAAGAGTACCTGCATGATGGCAGGCAGAATTACCGAGATTAGCATCAGGGCATAGTGACTTGTGGATAACTGAAAGAAAGCTAAATTCTTTAGCACGAGATCAGGTTGATAGAGCATAAAGAAGTTTGTAAATGTGGATAAATCTAAATACAAACTTAAAAAGAACAGCAGAACAGAGGAAATGCACAGGACAATTAACGTACCTGGATAGAAGAACATTAAGATTGAAAGTTCAACTGAGATACATGATCCTATCTTGGAGGTAAGACAGGTGATCATAGCTAAAAAGACTAAGAACAGACGGTTATAGGATTTAGCAAAGTAAGCTCTTACCATGATAAGAGTTGGCAGTACAAAGAGATTTGTAAGCAGAATGCTGTTTAACATGGCATGGATAGTATCGCTCTCAGTCTGCAAGCTTACTAATGAATTTAGTAATGAGCTAAATCCTAATGTCAGCATGATTTCGTAGATAGGTACAAACAGACATGACAAGAATGAATCTACGAAAACTGAGGTAAAGGTAATTAGAATTGAGTGCTCGATGTTTTTAATAACCACAACGAAGCTTAACAGCACTAGTGCTGGTACAAAGAGGACTCCTAAAATCTTAATTAAGGTTGCTCCAATACTTGATCTTTCAGCCTCCTGATCAAGATCATTTGAAGGCAGTAAGAACATGGTTGATGCAAGTGATGAGATCACCCATGCTGTAGGCTGAGAGAACAGATGTGGGTAGAAGGTAATGGAGATACCACACAAAAGTGAGTAGTTAAGACCTACTGCAAATAACTGATAAAAGCGGTTAAAAGTTGGAATTAGACAGGCTACTGCAATTGCAAAAAAGCCTGGCAGCATAGTTCTGCAAAGTTCTAACAGAATGTTCTGAATGGTAAAGTCGATACCAATTGGAATTCTTTTATCAAGCGCAAATGAAGCAATAGCGAGCAGTCCTAATGGGAACAGAAGTAATAAGCTTCGCTGCTGATAATTTGCGTTATTCATAAATAAAGAAACCTAAAAGTAAATTCAGTTTTCTTATTTTACCAAATTTTACGCATCAAGCTTGAGTTTAGATTTCACTTTAATACAGCCACAAGTCTAGTATTTACTAGTTTAATAATCTTACATAGTGTGCTATAAAACTTCTGTATTTATCGTAAAACTTGAGTAGCTATGAAACGTCAAATCTATATTGATCCTAATCCTGAAGAGAAATCTGACAATGCCTTTGAGAAGGTTACAAAGTACCACGAAGATGTCTTCAAAAAGTTAGAGCATGTAGGTATTACTTTTTCTTATAAAAAGTACTTTTGCATCAACTTTGATGAGGATGTCTACAACTCAGTGGTCTTAAGAGGAGCTGGACGCAAAAAGGTAGCTGCTGTCTCTGAAGAGGGCCATCCTGTAAAGTGTGCTGAAGTTGTACAGATGATGCAAACCATGACCGATTACGAGATCATGGATAAACTCAAGATGAAGAAAGCTACTTATTACCGTCATAAAAAAGCCATGCTCGAATCTAACTGGTATAAGGATCATGGTCGTAATCTTGAGCTCAATGATCCTAATATCACCGACTATATCATTGAGGTAAGTCCCGTTTTTTAGTAGGCACTTTTTTAATGAGCTCTGTTTTTTAATAAGCACAGTCTTATTTGTCATCCTTAATCGCGTGCTGGCTTAAACATGATCCAAAAGAAAGCACATAGGAACAGTATTAGGATCACAAGTAAACAAGCAATAAAGATGTTAGAGCCACGCTCTTCATTATGATCTTTAATGTCCTGTTCACTGATGATGGTTGGATGCTCAAGATCAATATTGAATTTCAGATAAATATCAGGCTTATTGTCGTTTACATCGTCACGAACTGAGAAGTAGTAACCTAAAAAGTCCTTTAAGTAGATATGATCTTTTAGATACTTCTTTCTGCACTCCTGCTTATACCTGTTTATCATCATTCTGAAAGTTACAACTTCAGTTTCATCAATGCCTGAGTTTTTAACTTTAAATCTGCAATAAGCGGTATTGTCAAAGGTAGACATCCTCTTTTCATCTTCCTGCACTTTCTTTTGTGCCTCAGCATCTTTTCTTTCTCGTTCTTCTTTTTCACGATCACTTTTTGCCATCTGACTCATCACTATATACGTGCCAATGGCACCTGCCATAGTCGAGGATGCCTTCTTACTAGAATCAGTCTTTACCATTTCTGTTTGAGGTAAGGAGAAGTTTAAAAGATCAGCTTTGGCTTTATTCCCTGTGATTGCAATGGCAGCGGCAATGGCTAAAGCTCCAAATATGTAATATTTAAGATTTTCCATAATGATCTTCACCCTTATTTAAAATAATTCAAAATTATTAAAATTTCTTATAATCAGATCATAATTAAAAATGATACAAAATCAAGTAAACAATTAAAAAATTCTGAAAAATCTTCAGATGTGCCACTGTACGGAGATAAGAATCGTACAACGTCACAAAAAGGGGATATGGATAATGAGACAATACTTTTAAAAATTTGGAATATAATTAAGAAATATATAATCTATTTAATTGAATATTAAGAATATTGCTTTATATGTAAAGCTATTTTGCAAGAATATTGTTATTGGGATACTGAAAAATACTTCGTCTCGTTCAGTAGCACACAAAATTAAATTTAACATAACATCAACTTTTTCTGGGGTTTTAAAAAAAGTTAAAATATAACAAAATTCGCTTGATGATAGTTTATTATCATCAACTGTAATATTTCACGTCTATAAATGCCTCTTGTCACAAAAAGAATTTTATTAACTTCACTCTATATAAATTTGACCTCAATACAAATATAATTGAATCACATATCAACATATATCGCTTTGAAAGATACTGAACCTTGGGGATCAATCGTGAAAATCGTACGCCGTGATGTCATTGATGACAGTCATCTAGAAAAATATATTCCAGATCCTGTCATTCGTCAGATACTAGCCAGACGTGGCATCAAAACAGAACAGGATGTTACCTGTAAACTTTGTGATATTTTTCATTTCAAAGATTTTCATGACATTGATAAAGCAAGCTCTATCATTGCCGATTCCATCGTAAATCAGGAACCTATCTTAGTTGCCGGAGACTATGACGTTGACGGTATCACTGGTACTGCCTTAGGCGTAAGAGGATTAAAAGATTTAGGTGCAAGTGATGTCACTTACTATGTACCATCTCGTTATGAAGGTGGTTACGGTGTCAGTGAAGAAGCTGTTGATAATGCAATTGAGCATGGTGTCAAGCTTATCCTTACTGTGGATAATGGTGTAAGTTGTAAAGAATCTATAGACTACGCCAAATCTCGTGGTCTTAAAGTCGTGATTACAGATCACCATGAGACTCCTGAGGATTTACCTTTAGCTGATGCTATTGTTGATCCTAAGTTGCCAGTCGATAAGTTCCCATCTAAAAATCTGTGTGGTGCAGGTGTTTTATTCTACGTATTAGTTGCCACTAGAGCCTGTTTAAGAGACAGAGGCTTCTATGAGGGTAGAGCTGTTCCAAAGATAGGTCGTTTCTTAGACTTGGTAGCATTAGGTACCATCGGCGATGTAATGCAGCTAGATGCTAACAATCGCAAGTTAGTAAAGTACGGTTTTGAAAGAATTCGACGTGGTGAGTGTGTAGTAGGTATTAGAGCTCTAGCTTCATCATGTAGAGTTGATTTACCTTCAATTAACTCTGTATCAATTGCCTATGACTTGTGCCCAAGATTAAATGCTCCTGGCAGAATTAAATTAGAGAATAACCCAGCTGTATCCTTAATGCTTACAGATGATGATACTGAGGCCTGTATCATCGCAAGAGATCTTGAGATGTGTAACAAGCGCCGTGGTGACTATGAGCGCGTGTTCCTAAAAGAAGCTTGTGAGGATGCTGAAAAACAGGCGGGTAATTCTGCTATCGTGCTTTACAGATCAAACTGGCTGGTAGGTCTTGGTGGTCTTATTGCAAGCAGAATTAAAGAGAAGTTCTCGGTCCCTTGCTTTGTCTTCTCAGGTACAGGTGACGAGCTATCAGGCTCTGCTCGTTCAGTACCAGGTTTTAGCATTGTAAAAATCTTACAGACACTCTCTGAGAAAAGTCCTGATCTTTTAATCAGATTTGGAGGCCATGCAATGGCCGCTGGTGCCTCAATTCACAAAGCTAATTTTGAGAAATTCAAAGATCTTTTCAATGAGGTGGCAACACAGAGTCTAGGACAGCCTGCTGATGATGAGATCTTATCTGATGGCAGTCTGCCTCCTAACTATATTACAGTTGCTTTTGCCCGTGATTTAGAAGCTTACGGCCCATGGGGTAATGGTTTTGAAGAGCCTTGCTTTGATGGCGAGTTTACCGTTGAAGATGTATTTTTAGTAGCTAATCGCCATCTAAAATTCAAACTGCGTAATGATGATGGTTCTAGCATGAATGCTATTAAGTTAAGAGCAACTCCAAATGAACGTTCTATTACTAAGTTCATGCGTGTAAGAGCTGTCTATACTGTAGGTATCAACCACTATATGGGTTCACAAAGACTGGAAATTAAGATCAGTGCTATAGAGCCTGTTTAGTCATATCTTTAAAGCGTTTTGCTCATTGAGCTTACAAGAATACCGTTGCTGTAAGTTCCCTAAGCTCAATAGAGCAAAACGATAATCCAAGATAAAAAGTTATCCACTACTTTGAGATAGTAACTTTTACATTGCCTTTTCTCTTTAAAAGCTCGATTCCGTCACCATCAATGTGACCAATCTTGATTAAATCATCACTGTAACGGAAGCTCTTACAAAAGATAGCTACATTCTGCCAAGGCTCATAAATGGTGATATCACCAGGTACTGGTGCAATACCATTCTTTTTCTCTTTAAGATTTAAAGAAGGCTTTGGGTAAAAGATCTTTTCTGTGGTGTTATTAAAATCCTCAAGTTCAATTTCAAGAGGAAGACGTGACACAAGATCACGTGATGCTGAATTGTTGATTAAGGTTGCACTAACAGTTTTACCATCAACGGTGATGGTAATCTTTAAAGTTTCATTATCATTTGCTGTCATATTATTAGTCTCACTTAAAGATACTAAAGAGCTTTGAGCTGTAGCTTCATTTTCAGTAGAGGCAACAGCTGAAGTTGCAGTGCACAAAGCTGTAATCACACTTAAAGTTACAAGAAAAATCTTCATAGGCGTATTGGAATTTAACGAAAAAGCAGTCATCAATAGAGATGTGAGCTGTCTGTAAGCTCACCTCATACCTCTAGTATCGTGCAAAAGACTTTTCAAAGAATGTCATTTTCTAGCAAATGAGTGTCAGATTGTGTCAGATAGAGAAAAAGAGCTTGGTTCTTATCAAAAATCCATAAAAAGACACAGGCAGGTAAAAAACAGATAGGTAAAAACAAAAGTCCTGTTAAGTTTTACCTTAACAGGACACAACTACTTTAAAACTCAATTCTTTAAAAAATGATTTGTAAACTAAATTCTAGTTTTAGCATACATAGCAGCACCGATGATGCCTGCTAAATTTAAGGTCTTAGCTGGAACTACCTTGGTATTTAAGGTTAACTTTGAAGCATATTTATCAAACTTCTTAGAAACACCACCACCTAAAACGATGAAATCAGGCTGAGTTAAGAATGAAATGTACTCTAGGTACTTGTTCAATCTCTCACCCCATTCTTTAAACCCAAGATCTTCTTTTTCACGAACAGAGTCAGCACAATAGTGCTCAGCAATATCACCTTTAAATTTGATGTGACCAAATTCAGTATTAGGGTACATCTGACCATTGATAAAGAGGGCAGATCCGATACCAGTACCAATAGTTAAGAACAGTACTGGACCTTTATAATCTTTTACAGCACCAAAGGTAAGCTCAGCTAAACCAGCTACATCAGCATCATTTGCTACATAAACCTTCTGACCGACAACAGAGGAAAACAGCTCTTCAACTTTGACATTGATCCATGACTTATCAATGTTAGCTGCTGTAAGCACTGTGCCATCAATAACACGAGCAGGAAAACCGCATCCGATTGGACCTTTAAAGCCAATTTGATCTACTAACTGCTTTAAGGTCTCTGCAACAGCTTCTGGAGTTGCTGGCTGTGGGGTAGGAATTCTAATTCTTTCAGTTTTTAATTCACCGGTCTCTGTATCAACAACAGCTCCTTTAATACCACTACCGCCAATATCAACACCAAGGATGTCCATAGTAACCACCTATTTTTAGTTTGTTATAAGTTTAATTTGCTATAAGTTTGATTGCTTATAAATACATTGTTTTGATTTTGTAAATTTTATGTTTTGAGTATAGGCAAAAGTTTTAAGTCTTATCTACCTAATTTTTGTTAAATTTTGAAAAATATAGGTTATGGCACAAAATAAGAGCGAATTTTTACTTTTTGTACCGAAATTTTGCTTAGGTTAAATATACTGTTAACAAGAATTAGAGCTAGGTTATACAGTTGAAGCAAACTGTAAGTAAAAGGTGAAAATCATCCTAATTGTGATGATGAATTTTAGTGAATTAAAATATATTTAAATTCATTTAAATATATTAAAAATCAATTTTAATTTATAAAAATAAATAAGAATATATTTTTATATACCAAAATTGATAGTTAAGGTTAAATTAAAACTGGTAATAAATTACAAATTATTGCAAGTTTAAATTTTAAAGTAGCAATCTCTTAAATTCTCATCAAATATCGCCTCGCCTTCAGCATATAAGTCTTAGTGACTCATTTGAACCTACAGATTAAAGACTTTTAAAAACAGGCTGGCTGATACAGCAAACTCTCTAATTCAAATACAAGACCAATACAACAAGAACATTGAAAATACACAAGGTATATCTATGAATATCATTCCTTTTAATTCACCTGAAATTGAGTATTGCGGACGCATTGATGACAGAGATCCTCTGCATCCTCAATTTATTTATCCTGCTACTTATTTAAAGTTCCGCTTTATCGGCAGTTTTGCCTCTATCAAGATTAAAAATCAGCATCTAGACTGGAATAACTGGCATAACTTCGTAGGTGCCAGAGTTGATGGTGTACAAAAGTGTTTTCAGCTAAACGATGATGAAAAAAGCACAGTCATTACTTTATTAGAAAAAGATGACACAGAGCGCGAGCATGAAATCCTGTTCTTCAAGCGCATGGACTGCCATGAGATCACACTAGAGGAGTTAGTTCTCTCTGATAACGCTAAGCTTATTCCATATGAGGAAAAGCCTTGCCTTAAGATGGAGGTTTATGGTGACTCAGTATCAGCAGGAGAGGTCAGTGAAGCAGTAGATTATGTAGGTAAGGTCGATCCTGTACACGATGGACACTTTTCAAACAGCTACTACTCATATTCATGGATGTGCGCAAGAAAGCTGGGTGCTAAACTTCATGATATCGCACAAGGCGGTATTGCGCTGTTAGATAAGACAGGCTGGTTCCACCATCCTGATTACATTGGTATGGAATCAGTCTATGACAAAGTCCACTACAATCCTTACATCAATCCAGTAACTACCTGGGACTTTTCAAAGTTCCGCCCTCATGTAGTAGTAATTGCCATAGGTCAAAATGAGAGTCATCCAAAGGACTTCATAAAAGAAGATCCAAATGGAGAACAAACCATTCTTTGGAAGAATACCTATGAAAAGTTCTTACACCATTTAATGGAGATCTATCCTAAGACTCACTTTATCCTAACTACTACAATCCTAGAGCATGACATTAGTGTGGATAAGGCAATTGATGAGGTAGCTTCACGCTTTAGCTCACCATTAGTACACCGTTTTTATTACAGCAAAAACGGCTGTGGTACTAAAGGTCACGTCAGAATCTCTGAAGCTGATGCTATGAGCGATGAGCTAGCTTTCTTTATCAGTACTTTACACATTGATATCAATGAGAAAGTGTAAGGAAAGTTTGTAAGGAAAGTTTGTAAGGAAGTTTTAAGGATACTCTGTATTGAGAGTCTTGATTGATAGCCTGAAAAGACCTTATGTAAAGTAAGCTAGTTGAAGGTGATCTTTTATTTAACATCACCTTCAAAATCTGTTTTTATATCAGTGTATTGACTATAATAAAGACATAGAGACAACACTCAGTTAAGGAAGGCAAATGTCTGAAATATACTGTATCAGTTATTCTGATTTTGGATATTTACTTACAGAAAAAGACTGGTCTATTAAGATTCAAAAATTAAAAGACTACGACTTTGAGGTATATGAGGATCTGTTAACCTCAGAAGGAATCACACTTAAACGTCGTTTTTTAGGCAGTGTGCCTGACCTTTTTGAAAACAGTTCTGATTTTAAATCAGAGCCTGAACTTCCTTGCGATATTGACAGATTTCTTATGACCCACAACGGTATAGAAGCGGTAGTTGTAGGTTCTTATGATTTTGAGAGATTGTTCAGAGATAAAACTAAAGATGAGTTTGGTTTTGTCAAAGTAGATAAAGCACTAATTGACTGTAATCTGTACTCATCTGAAGATCTTGCTGAGGATATGGTGTTGTTAGCATCAAATGGTATTGATTTGAACAGTACTGATAATCTTTCAAACACATAACGAATTAACAAAGCAAAGCTATTTTTGATGGAGTATTTATGGAACAGCTCCCATTAGAAGTTTATACAAGTGATGAAGTTAAATTCATCGAAGCAGAGCATGCTAAAGAGCATAACGGTCACTGCTTTGACTTGATGCAACAGGCTGGTAAAGCTGTTTTTGACTTTATTGTAAGGGAATGTGCACAAGCTAAAGATGTGTGGATCTTTTGCGGTAAGGGCAATAACGGTGGTGACGGTTATATCGTTGCAAACTTGTTATTAGAAAATTCCATCAATCATAGAGTCTTTGCAACTGGTGTTCCGCATGAGGGAACAGAAGCTAGTATTGCTTATGAGTACTATGTACGACAGGGCGGTATTGTAGAGTATGAACTGCCAAATCATGGGCAACTGCCTGATGATGGCATCATCGCTTACAGTGCTCCTGATGTAATTGTAGATGCTCTGTTAGGTACAGGTACCAATTCCTCTCCAAAAGGCGATATGGCAAAATGGATTGCCTATATTAATCAGTTAAATACCTATGTTGTAAGTATTGATATTCCATCAGGCGTTATTGCTGATACAGGAAGTGTTCCTGGCATGTGTGTAAGTGCAGATGCTACTGTATGTATGCTAGCTTTAAAACCAGGTCTGTTCACATCTGATGCTGTCGACTTTGTAGGTAAATTAGAATTTGCTCCCTTAGGAGTTCAATCCTACAGCTACTATGATGTCTTTGACTATTCAAAGACTACCTATCCAGTGCCAATCATGAGAGTAGCTTATAAAGATATTAAGCCTCAGCTGCCTGTACGTTTTCCTTCTTTTAATAAAGGCGATAACGGTAAAGTTCTGATTATTGCAGGAGCCTCAGGTTTTGGAGGAGCTGCAATCTTATGTGGAACAGGTGCTCTAAGAGCAGGTGCAGGTTTAGTTAAAGTAGCCCTTGAAAAGGATAATTATCAGGCGCTGCTAAGTGTAAGACCAGAGCTTATGACTGTGGATTTAAACTCAGCAGAATCTTTACAGAAAGCTATCGACTGGGCTGATGTGATTGCTGTAGGTCCTGGTCTTGGGGTTAATGAGAGAACTCAAAGAATATTAGATACTTTAGATGATGTTATAGACAAATACGTAGTCTATGATGCTGATGCACTAAATGTTTTAGCAAAATACGAGGATAAGTTCTATAACGAAAACCGCGTGATTACTCCACATCCAGGTGAGGCTGCCAGACTTTTAGGCTGCACTGTTGAAGCTATTAACGCAGACAGATTAGGCTCATGCTATAAGTTATGGCAAAAATTCGGTGGCGTCGTGCTTTTAAAAGGCGCTGGTACTGTAGTTTGTGACGGTAACAGATTATCTATCATCAATGAAGGATCACCAGCTTTAGCAACGGGTGGTTCAGGTGATCTCTTAACCGGTGTTATTGCCTCTTTAATTGCTCAGGGCTTAGGTCTTGAGATGGGCGTAATTGTAGGTGCTTGTATTCATGCTAAAGCAGGTGCAATTTGCGGTCAGAAAGAAGGTGTAATTGGTACACTGCCTTTAGATGTAAGTAAATATGTAAGGGAACTTGTAAACGGCAGAGATGAGAGCGCTCAGCCTTTATAAAGACAGGTATTAACACAGGTCAATAAAAGATTAGTAAACAAAAGTAAAAAAGACCATGGCAGAAATTAAATTTAAGATAAAAGGTGAACAGGAGACCGTAAAACTAGGTGAGATTATGGCTTCTGTTTGCGTTCCTCTGTGTAAGAAATTAAAAAAGAGTGTGCTTATCAATCTTGAAGGAGATTTAGGTGCAGGTAAAACTACTTTCTCACGTGGCTTTATTGTAGCCTGTGGTTACAAGGATATCGTACGCTCTCCTACCTATACTCTTGTAGAGCCATACGATTTTGATGACTTTAGTGTTTACCACTTTGATCTTTACAGACTTTTAGATCCAGAAGAACTTGAATATATGGGTATTCGTGACTATTTTGAAAAGACTTCAGTCTGTCTTATTGAATGGCCTGATAAAGCTCAGGGTGTTTTACCTGAAGCGGATATCACAATTGAGCTTAGTTATTCAGTTGATTCAAGAGATGTTGTGATAAAATCAGAGCTTATAGAACAAAAAGATCTCGATACAATAAGCTCAAATTTCAGATAACGTGAAACACCTTTTTAATAGCTTCTGCAAGTTGATTCAAAGTAGATTGATTCAGAGTAAATCAATCCAAAAAATCAGAACAATTTGCAGACAGTTCTTATTATTTTTTGTTGTAGCTTTAGTGGTATGTTGCTCTTTAACAGAGGTAGCATCAGCTTCTGCTATCAAGACTGTACGCTCTTTTCATAATGCTCAGAAAACCAGAGTGGTACTCGATCTTGACTCAAAACCAAACTATGCAACCTCTTTAAGTCAGAATAGAGCTGTATTCTCCATTAGGGTACGTAACTTATCAAAAGCAGCACTCTCTCCTTCAAAAGTTCCATTGTCTTCACAAAGTTGCGTTAAGGCCGTACAAAGACGCATTGAGAAAAATGATGTGAGATATCTGTTCTCATTAAATGGATGTGCTGTGCCTAAGACCTTTGTCTTAGCTCCAAAAGGTGGTAACAATGACTATAGACTGGTCATTGATTTTGAAAATGGAGATTCATCAGGGGCTAATTCAGCATCTAGCTCATCATCTAACTCAACTTCTAAAAACAGCTCAAGCAATCTTTCTAATGCAAGTACAACTAAGATAGTAACTAAAACTGACGGTACTGTAATTAAAGATACCGTAGTTTCATCTACTAAGACAGTAAATGGTAAATTAGATACATCTGTACCTCTTTCAACCTATGAAAGAGATCTCTTTATTAAGTATTCAACAGTCTCAAAAGATGGTTTTCGTTCCATGTCTACTGCTAATGCTCAAAAGTATCAGCAGGAGCTTACTAAATTAAGAAGTGACTACAAGAAAGCTCAAGCACAAAAGACAGCTGAACAGGGACGTGTAAAAACTACCATCACTAAAAACACTAAGACTAATACTAAAAGTAAAATCCAATCTCAGGATGTTGAGGAGTTAGTATCTGATGCTTCAGCTCCTCCTGTTCCAGTACAGGCTACCCCTGTATCTCGTCCTTTTATTATCGCCATTGATGCAGGTCACGGTGGTAAAGATCCTGGTGCTATTGGTAAACGTGGTGTAAGAGAAAAGAATGTAACTTTAGCTATTTCAAAAGCACTTTATAGCTACATCAACTCCAATAAGCAATTTAGAGGAACACTCACAAGATCTCGTGATGTCTTTGTTGATCTGGACAGACGTTCTGAAATTGCAAGATTAAGAAAAGCTGATCTTTTAATCTCAATCCATGCTGATTCTGTAGCTTCAGGCAGTTCAACAGCACGAGGTGCGAGTGTGCTCGTGTTATCCGAGAATAGAGCAGTACGTGAGAACGGTAAGATCCTGCGTAACAATAAGCAAAAGAAGCTCATAGGTGGCGCAGGCGAGGTGATGGATCAGAGTGTAGGTAATCCATATTTGGCAACAGCTATTCTGGATATGTCATCTACAAACTCACGCTCAGAGGGTAATCTCTTAGCTCAAGAGATCTTACATCAGTTATCAGCCTTTACCCATGTAAGAAAGAGTCAGCCTATTAAGGCTTCTTTAGCAGTATTAAAAGCACCAGATATTCCTTCACTCTTAATTGAGACTGGTTACCTTTCAAACCGCTATGAAGAAATTCAGTTAAATCAGCCTAATTACCAAAAGCAGATCGCTTACAGAATTTATTTAGGTATTAAGTCATATTATGAGAAGTATCCTGCTCAGAAATTAAGATCACGCCAGGAGTCATATGCCAGAACTAAGAATATGACCAATAATAAGGGCACTACCAAAAGTGTCACTGTTAAAAAAGGCGAATCTTTAGGTCTTATTGCCAAAAGATATGGCACTACCACAGCTCAATTAAAGAAGCTTAATTCCTTAAAGAGCGATACTGTTCATGTAGGTCAGGTTCTATATCTGCCATAGGAAATATATGTCTACAATTCGACGTCTGTCAAAGCAGCTAGCAAGCCAGATTGCAGCAGGTGAGGTTGTAGAAAGACCTGCCTCTGTGGTCAAAGAGCTTTTAGAAAACGCTGTTGATGCCCATGGATCTCATATCCTCTGTGAGATTAAAGAGGCTGGTAAGCTCTTAATTAGAGTAAGAGATAATGGTACAGGTATTGTCAAAGATGAGTTGCCATTAGCTCTAGCACCTCATGCTACCTCCAAAATCTATTCATCTGAAGATTTAAATTCAATTACTACTTTAGGCTTTAGAGGTGAGGCTCTAGCATCTATTGCTTCAGTTTCAAAATTAACTTTAACCTCCAAAACTAAAGATGAGGAAAACGCTTTTTGTGTCAAAGTAGAAGGTCCTGAACAGGAACCTTTGATTGCTCCAGCAGCTCACCCTGATGGTACTACCGTGGATGTCTGTGAGTTATTTTTTAATACTCCAGCACGTCGTCGCTTTTTAAAGTCAGATAGAACCGAGTTTTTAAGAATTAAAGATACCTTTATAAGAATAGCACTTGCTCATCCTGATACTGGATTTGAGTTAGTAAATGAAGGTAAGACTGTCTTTAAAGTCTCAAAATCAGCTGTAACAGAAGGCATTGACTTAAAGCGAACTGCGACTCTTTTAGGCAGTGATTTTTCACAGGAAGGCATTAAAGTTCTATGTGAAGATCCTAATTTAAAGATGGAAGGTATGCTCTTACCTCCTCCATCTGTAGAGCAGAGTGTCTCAGAACAGGTCTATCTCTTTTTAAATGGCAGACCTATTGCTGATAAAGTTGTAACTCATGCTCTAAAAGAAGCTTTCTTTGAAGTAATAGGCAGAACTCTTCCTATAAGATGTGTGCTTTATCTTGAGGTAAAACCTGATGAGGTGGATGTTAATGTTCATCCACGTAAAGATGAAGTGCGTTTCCATGAGCCATCTTTAATCCATGATTTAATCACTGATGCTCTAGTCTTAGCTTTAAGAAAAGCAGGAATTGGTCCACAAAGTGTAAGTCAGTCTGAATTAGATTTTGCTCAAAATGAAGATCCTTTACCCAATGCTGGTGCTGAGCCTTTAAAAACAACGTCACCACATGCAGCTTCTTTTGATATTAACAATGACAACTTGCCAGCTTTCCCTACAGGTGTAAGCTCATTTTTTAATAACGCTACTAACAGTCATTCTGTATCTAATTCCAATTTACAGACAAGATCTCCGTTACAAGCTAATTCAAACTTACAGCATAACTCATCTGGTGCATTTGCGACCAATAGAGCTACCTCAGGTAATTACCACTCTACGTTCTCTAATCAGGATACCTTAGAGCGCAATATCAATGTTTATAAGTCAGCTGTTAATGCCTCTAATGTAGGTGTCAATGCTAATGTAGCCTTTAATGAGCCTGGATACAAAACAGGAGCGATAACAGGTGTCGTTCAATCCCCTTTAGGCAATGCTCAAGGTAATTTCAATCCTTCTTCATACCCTAATGGCATTGCTAATGTACCTGATAGCGTAAATGCTACAAATAGCCTAATACAGGACTCATCAAATCTGCTTGCAAACGGTATTCAATTTTTAGATTTAACTGACAGAAATGTAGCTTTAATTAAGCTTTCAAAGAAGTATTACCTAATCTCTTTGAAAAAGTTAAAGTCTATAAAAGTAGCTTTGGACTATCAGCATGCCGTTAAAAATGCCTGTGTGCTTAAAGAAAAGCTCTTGATGCCATTCTCGTTTACAGTCGATCCATCCCTTTCTAAATCCTTAAAATACTGCACCATCGCTTTAGGCCGATTAGGTTTTGGAGTAAAGATTTTTAGAAACAGAATTGAGTTAACAGAGATCCCAGCCTTATTAAAGGGGATAGATTTAGCTAGTGTCAGCAAAAAGCTATTCTTAATTGTCTGCGCTGAATTTATAGCCATTGAAGAGGGTAATTGCCCACAAAAACTCTCATCCATTGTAGGCTATGAAAGTCCAAAATCGTCAGAGATCTTAGAGGCAGAAGCTAAAGGATTACTCTCTACACTGGACAAGGATAATCCTTTAAAAGATCTTGATGGCTCTTATATTGAATTGAATTTTAAAAAGTTAAGTGAAAAGCTCGGAGCTGAACTTGAAGAATAAAGCAGTTGTAATATTAGGTCCTACCGCCTCTGGTAAGAGTGCCTTGTCTTTAAAAATCGCTCAAAAGGCAAAAGTTGAGATCATAAGTTTAGATTCAGCTCTCATCTATAAAGATATGGATATTGGCACTGCAAAACCTTCAAAAGCAGAGTTAGCTTCAGTACCTCATCACTTAATTGATATCTGTGATCCTAAAGACAGTTACAGTGCTGCATCCTTTAGAGAAGACTGCATAAGACTTGTAGATGAGATCTCAAGTCGTGGTGCAATCCCTGTAATTTGCGGTGGCACCATGATGTATTACAAAGCACTAGTCGATGGTTTATCTCCATTACCTGCAACTAAACCAGAGGTAAGAGAACAGATTGCGCGTGAAGCTTTAGAGTGTGGCTGGCCTGCCATGCATGAAAAGTTAAAAGATATTGATCCTGTTTCTTACCAGAAGTTAAATCCAAATGATAAGCAAAGAGTTTCAAGAGCTTTAGAGATTTACTACATGACAGGTCGTGCAATGAGCTCATTTTTTGTAGAAAAACAGGATAAGTGCCCATTCGATAGATTAGAGTACATTCTGTTGCCAGAAACTGATGACAGAACAGAATTGCGCAAACTTATCAGAGCGCGTTTTTTAAAGATGGTAGATGATGGTCTTATAGATGAGGTTGCCTATTTAAAGGACAGAGGAGATCTTGACCTTAATATGCCTTCAATGAGATGCGTAGGTTACAGACAGGTTTGGGAATATCTAGATCAAAACTATGATTTTGATACCATGATTGAAAAGTGTGTAATTGCAACAGCTCAGCTTGCTAAACACCAGATGACCTGGCTTCGTGGTTCTTTATCAAAAGACGACAGCGCTTTAGTAAAGAAAAAGCTACTTATTGGCGATAAAAATAATGAGAACATCGTTTTAGACGGAATCAAGCAATATTTTGAGACAAAATAATGAAAAGGCTATTTCAATACCTGTTTATAACCTTACTCTTTACTGTATTAGCACCATTTGCTCATGCAGAGAATAGTCCTTTAGTAATCACTGATATAGGTGCCATTGAAGGCGTCAATGAACATGGAGTAGATCATTTTTATGGTATTCCCTATGCTAAAGCTCCTGTGCATGATTTACGTTTTGCTCCAACTGTTGCAGCTGATCCTTTTGCAGATACTTTCAAAGCAGATTCATTCTGTCCTGTAGTGCCACAGTCTAGCTTTATCGTTAAACGTAATGGCTTTAGAACTGGCGATAATTCTCTGTGTCTTAATATTTACCGTCCTAAAAATGCTAAAAAAGGGGATAAGTTACCGGTCTTTGTGTGGATCCATGGTGGCGCTTATATGATGGGTGCTTCAAACAATCCCTACTATGATGGAACTGCCTTTGCTAAAGATGGTGTGATCTTAGTAAGCATCAATTACAGATTACATGCTTTAGGCTTTTATGCTTCAAAATATACCTACCAAAAGTACGGTACCACTGGTAACTGGGGTCATCTTGATATGATTGAAGCTCTAAAGTGGGTAAGAAATCATATTGACTCCTTTGGCGGTGATCCTGAAAAAGTCACCATAGGTGGTGAGTCAGCTGGTAGCATGGCAGTGTCATCTTTAATCTTAAGTCCATTAACTAAAGGCTTATTTAAAAGAGCTATCTTAGAGAGCGGCACTATTTTGAGTTATCCATTTGTAAGTTTATACAGAAGCGAGAACAGTAAGTCTGCTTTTACTAATAGTGCTTCAATTGCAACTTTATTTGGCGCTGAAGATTCTGAAGCAGGTCTTGAGGCTTTAAGAGCTATCGATCCTCTACTTTTATCTTATAACTGTGGCTATGACTATGACATGGTCAAAAACACCTTCTCTTTCTTTAAGCCTTACTTTGACGGCGTGGTCTTACCTAAAGATCCTTACAGAGAGTTAAAGCAAGAAAAGAGAATAGATGATAGTGATAATTCACAGGATAATGTCGAGATCTTAATAGGTTACAACACCGATGAAGGTTCACTCTTTACTGATAACATCAATGTTTTAGAGTTAAAAACCGCCATTAAAAATACCTTTGGTAAGAATAAAGCTCAGAGTATTGCTGCTTTATATCTAAAAGATAAAGAGCCTGCCGATGATGCTTTTAAAGAAGCTAGTACCTACAATGCTGACATCATGTTTAATCTTGGTATGAAGATCTTTGCTGATGCCATGAGCAAAAATCATAAGGTCTACATGTACCACTTTGATTATGCTCCAGCTGAATATAAAAAGTCTCATCGAGGTGTAAGCCATTCAAGTGAGATAGCTTATGTCTTTTCAACCTTACCAGAAGGTGCACAAAAGGATATGAAAAATGTCAGTGACAATATGCACCAAAGATTCGTTAACTTTATTAAGACAGGCGATCCTAATTTTAATGGAAAGTCTATGACTCCAATCAGATGGCCTT
>DKDL01000002.1:0-93579 GCA_002449335.1 Succinatimonas sp. UBA6849
TATCCAGCTGAGCTACGGGTGCAATCAAATTGATTGACAAAATTTTCGCAGAATTATAACACTCAATTAAAGATTTTCAAGACTTCGATCACAAAATCTTAACATTACATTGAGTGAGTGGCGGATAGAGAGGGATTCGAACCCTCGATACAACCCTTAAAGTCGTATGCTCCCTTAGCAGGGGAGTACCTTCAGCCTCTCGGTCATCTATCCGCTGAAAATTAAGCGTGACATAGTATCTGCTTTTACAGACTCAATGTCAAGAACTTTTTTACTATCCTAGCCCTTACTGACTAAGGATTGCCTTTTTTATCTGTTTTAGTGACAGGATCTTTTTCAGACTGGCCAAGACGCTTAACAGAAACTTCACGAGGAGCATCTATACCTAAACGAACTTTGCCAGCCTTTACTTCTAATACGCTAATGGTAATACCACCGCCAAGCTGTATTTTGTCACCAGTTTTCTGTGATATTACCAACATAGTGTATTAAATACGCTCACTTACTAATGAGTCAACTGCAGATAGAGCCTTGTTCAAGCCCTCAGGCTGTGTACCACCTGCCTGTGCCATATCAGGACGACCACCGCCCTTGCCACCGACATATGATGCAACTTCACGAATTAAATCGCCAGCCTTAACTTTAGCAGTTAAATCCTTTGAAACAGCAGCAATTAAGTTTACCTTATTGTCTTCTGTTACAGAGCCTAAAACGATAATTGAGCTTGGTAGACGTACTTTTAGATCATCTACTGCAACACGAAGTTCTTTAGCTGAGTAATTATCAATCTTAGTTGCAATTACCTTTACGCCCTTAACTTCATGAGCACTTGAGACTAATGCAGCACACTCTAGGGCTACAATCTTCTCTTTTAACTGCTCATTTTCTTTCTCTAAGCTCTTAGAGTGATCAAGTACCTGTTCAGCCTTTGTAGCAATTGAAGCATTGCCACCAACCTTTAACAGAGCCTTGGCCTTAGAAACTTCAGCAAACAGACCATCTAAGTAGTCAACTGCAGCCTGACCTACTAAAGCTTCGATACGACGAATTCCTGAAGCGATAGACTCATCAGATAACATTACAAATACGCCTAAATCACCAGTTGCTACAGTATGAGTACCGCCACATAATTCCTTTGAGAAATCGCCCATTGAAACTACACGAACTTTGTCTTCATACTTCTCATCGAACAGAGCAATAGCGCCTGACTTCTTAGCCTCATCAAGATCCATTACAGCTGTTTCAACCTTCAGGTTCTCCTGGATCTTGCTGTTTACAAGATCAGCTACCTGCTGTTTCTCAGTTGCTGTTAATGGCTGTGAATGAGAGTAGTCAAAACGTAACTTGGTATCATCAACATATGAACCCTTCTGAGCTACGCTGTCGCCAATTACCTGACGTAATGCAGCATCTAACAGGTGGGTTGCACTGTGATGTTTAGCAATCTCAGCTCTTACCTTAGCGTCTACGGTTGCTTTTACAGTAGCGTTCTTATCGAACTCACCGATATCAACACGACCTACATGGATAGTAGCTTTAGCAACATGCTTGGTGTCTTCAACGATGAAACGAGCATTCTCACCAATAGTGATAACACCCTTATCGCCTACCTGACCACCCATCTCACCGTAAAATGGAGTCTTATCTAAAACGATAACTGCATTCTCATCAGTTGCAATTGAATCAACCTCAGCGCCATCCTTGAAGATGTGAGTGATCTTGCCTTCTGAAGACAGTGAATCATAACCTGTAAATACAGTGTTCTCTGTGATCTTTAATTCTTTGTTGTAGTCAATACCGAAGGTTGATGCAGACTTTGCGCGAGCTTTCTGCTCAGCCATGCACTTATCAAAGCCATCCATATCAACAACGTAACCACGGTCACGTACAACGTCCTGAGTTAAGTCTGCAGGGAAACCGTAGGTGTCGTATAACTTGAAGGCGATGTCGCCAGGGAAGTTCTTGCTGTCACCTAACTTAACTAACTCGTTCTCTAATAGAGCTAGACCTCTATCTAGAGTATTTAAGAACTGCTCTTCTTCTTTCTTTAAGGTACGCTCAATTAAAGCACGCTGCTCGATTAACTCTGGGTATGCATTGCCCATTAACTCGCAGAGCTTACCTACTAACTTGTAGAAGAATACATCCTTAGCGCCTAACAGTCTGCCATGACGTACAGCACGACGAATGATACGACGTAATACGTAGCCACGACCTTCGTTTGAAGGTAAAACACCATCAGCGATTAAGAATGAGCATGAGCGGATGTGGTCAGCGATAACACGTAATGACTTAGAGCTTAAGTCGGTTACGCCTAAAACGTTAGCAGCTTCTTTTTCTAATGATACGAACAAGTCGATATCATAGTTTGAGTGAACGCCCTGTAACACAGCAGCGATACGCTCAAGACCTAGACCGTTATCGATCATAGGCTTTGCTAATTTCTCAAAGGTGCCGTCGATCTTACGATTGTACTGCATGAACACAATGTTCCAGATCTCAATGAATCTGTCACCGTCTTCATCAGGTGAACCTGGAGGGCCACCCTGTACATCTTCACCGTGGTCGTAGAAGATTTCTGAGCAAGGACCGCAAGGACCGGTATCGCCCATCTGCCAGAAGTTATCTGACTCGTATAGACCACCTTTGTTATCGCCAATACGAACAATCTTCTCAGGAGGAAGACCAATCTGCTTATTCCAAATGTCATAAGCTTCATCATCTTTCTCATATACAGTAACCATTAAAGACTCTTTAGGTAACTTATAAACCTCAGTTAAAAGAGTCCAAGCATATGTAATTGCTTCTTTCTTGAAGTAGTCACCGAAACTGAAGTTACCTAACATCTCGAAGAAGGTGTGGTGACGTGCGGTGTAACCTACGTTATCTAAATCATTCTGCTTACCGCCAGCACGAACACATTTCTGGGCGGTAGTAGCGCGTACATAAGAGCGCTTCTCTTTACCTAAATAAATATCCTTGAACTGATTCATACCTGCGTTAGTGAACAGCAAGGTAGGATCATTGTATGGAACTAGTGAGCTAGAGCGGACGATAGTGTGTCCGTGTTCCTCAAAGAATTTCAAATACGCTGTACGTATCTGATCAGTTGTCATGTACATTTAAATGGATCCTAAAATGTGATTTAAAACACGCAAATTATACATTAGTTTTAGCGTAAAAATTTCATTTGTTTAAAAGCTTGAACTAAGTAAATGAGCTTTTTTTCTCATTTTATGCTTTTCTTAATCACTTTCATATTCTTATCTGTAATTTCATAGTTTTTGTCTATATCTGAACATCAGAAAAAAGTATTAGTAAAACTATTTAACTTGTTTCAAAATGTAATCATCAAAATTCGCTATGAATTCCTTGAAGAATTCAAACTCAATTTCATACACAATAATAATCTAATCATAGGTAAGGACTAATTACATGGCACATATTCTTCCTCCATTCAGAGCAGATCACGTAGGCTCATTTTTAAGAACCGAAAAAATCGCTAACGCTAGAAATCTTTTCAACAAGAACCTAATCTCTAAAGAAGAGTTAACCAAGATTGAAGATGAAGAAATTGCTCTTCTAGTTGAAGCTGAAAAGAAAAATGGTCTTAAGGCTGTAACCGACGGTGAGTTCCGTCGTGCTTTCTGGCACTTAGACTTCTTAGCAGGTTTAGACGGTATTGAGCATATTGGTGCTAAGAACTGGTCAACTCATTTTGAAGGTGTTCAGCCTAAAGCAGAGACTGTTCGTATTGCAGGTAAAGTAGGCTTCTCAGAGTCACATCCTTTTGTTGAAGCTTTTGACAGAATTAAAAAGATTGCAGGTGATACCCTAGTTAAATACACTATTCCATCACCTTCAATGCTTTACCAAATCTGCGTTGTAAGAACAAAAGAATATGAGCCAATTGAGCTTTACAAGAATAATGATGAGCAGTTATTCAACGATATCGCACAGGCTTGGATTGACTGCGCAAACATTCTTTACAAGCACGGTTGTAGATACTTACAGATCGACGACACCTCATGGGGTGAGTTCTGTTCAACTGAAAAGACAGCTCTATACTCAGGCTATGGTAGAGATCTTAAGAAAGTTCAAGAAGAATACGTAAAAGTAATCAATAAGATCGTAGCTGCTAAACCTAAAGATTTAACCTTAACCATGCACATCTGTCGTGGTAACTTCCGTTCAACCTGGTTCAGTTCAGGCGGTTACGAGCCAGTAGCTGAGTTACTATTTGGTCACTGCAACGTTGATGGTTTCTTCCTAGAGTATGATTCAGATAGAGCTGGTGACTTTAAACCATTAAGATTTATTAAAGATCAGACTGTAGTTTTAGGTTTAATCACCTCTAAATTCCCAGAGTTAGAAGATAAGGAAGCTGTTAAGGCAAGAATTAAGGAAGCTTCAGAGTATGTACCTCTAGAGCACCTATGCTTATCAACACAGTGTGGCTTCTCTTCAACTGAAGAAGGTAACGTTCTTTCACACGAACAGCAGTGGGCAAAGATTAGACTTGTTGTTGAGATTGCAAAAGAAGTTTGGGCTGATGCTTAACTTTTAATAGACAACTCTTAATTAAGAATAAAATCCTCAATGTCGCAAGATATTGGGGATTTTGTTTTGCATTCAAGTATGTTTTGTGAGGAATATTTGAAGCTACTCATTTAAGAGCCTGTCGCTCTCATATCTTTCCATAGCTTCCAAACAGTATGAAGTTGAAAACCCACGTCTTGCTAAAGAGGCTAAATACTTTTGTTTATTCTCAAAAGTAATTTCTAAATCATTCGGAATTTTTTTATTTAAGAAAGATAAAGCAATCTCAATCCAATCAGTTTCATCTAAATACTGTTGATAGTATTGAGCTTTCACTCCCTTTTTAGTAGCTTCCATCACTACTTTTCTTGGGCCATAGCACTGATTTTTTAAATGATTAAAGAGCATTTCCATGTAACGCTCTTCAGACTGCCAATTGTTATCTATACATTTTTTGATAGCGTCTTTGACAGCTTCTTTGGTATATCTTTGATAGAGCTTGGTGTAAAGCTCAAGAATGGAATACTCACGACGTGTAAGAAGACGCAACGCTGCATTTAATGCATGCGCTGGATCTTCATCTTTTTTCTTTACAGTAGAACTTCTAAACATTTTAAGTATCTACTTTTAGGTTCTAGATTTTGGCTTTTAAATTTTGGTGACAGTTTGTCACCAAAACTAAAGCTCTTTATAGATCATCTGGAATTGGGGTGATGAGATCATCAGTATCTACATCAGGACCTAATCCATCAAGATCAGCACTTTCAGCACCATCTGACTCTGATGAACCAATAGAAGCGGTATCATCATAGTCATTATTGTTCTTATAGTACTCTCTGATCTTCTGCTCAATCTCGTCAGCTACAGCAGGATTGTCATCCAAGAACTTCATAGCATTTACTTTACCCTGACCAATCTTTTGGCCATTGTAAGCAAACCATGCACCTGTCTTCTGAACAATCTTTGCATTAACACCAAGATCGATTAACTCGCCATTTTTAGCAATACCGTAGTTAAAGAGGATCTGGAAGTTAGCGGTCTTGAATGGAGGAGCAACCTTATTCTTAACCACTTTAACCTTAGTCTCGTTACCGATTACCTCTTCTTTGTTCTTTAGAGCAGTACTCTTTCTAATGTCCAAACGAACTGAAGCATAGTACTTTAAGGCGTTACCACCGGTGGTAGTCTCTGGGTTACCAAACATTACACCAATCTTCATACGCAACTGGTTGATGAATACAACCATGCAGTTTGCCTGCTTTACGATACCGGTTAATTTACGTAAAGCCTGAGACATCAATCTTGCTTGCAGACCTACGTGGTTATCTCCCATCTCACCTTCAATTTCAGCCTTTGGAACCAAAGCTGCAACAGAGTCGATAACGACAACATCAATACCGCCTGAACGTACTAGAGTTTCACAAATCTCTAAAGCCTGTTCACCAGTATCTGGCTGAGAAATAAATACATCCTCAACATTTACGCCTAACTTTTTAGCATATACAGGATCTAAGGCATGCTCAGCATCGATGAAGGCACAAATCTTACCTTTTTTCTGAGCCTGAGCAATCAGCTCTAAAGTTAAGGTAGTTTTACCTGATGATTCAGGACCATAAATCTCGATAATACGGCCCATTGGTAAACCACCAATACCCAAAGCGATATCCAAAGATAGTGAACCTGTAGGAATTGCTTCAATGTCCATTAGCTCATTCTGGCCTAAACGCATAATTGCGCCTTTACCAAACTGACGCTCAATCTGATCCATTGCAGCTTCAAGAGCCTTCTGCTTTTTTGGATCTTTAGTGATATTAGCAACTAACTTTGAAGATGCTGTATCTGAAGACTTAGAGCTAGCCATGTAATTTTTTCTCCACAAACTAAATTTATAGATATATTATTTAATAGTATCTTATATGTCAATCTATTTTTTATATTTATACAAAATTCACATTCAATAGATAACAATTTTACCGTTTATCAAGTAACCTAAGATTAGATTATAATACAGTTTGTTTTTTTGATACTTTGACTTTTACTGTCATTTTTTGCAATTTTTAACAAAGTGAAATCATAATTATGGAAGAACTAATGCAAAACGCTACGCCAATGATGCGTCAGTACTTGGAAATTAAATCTCAATATCCAAATACACTGGTTCTTTACAGACTAGGTGATTTCTACGAACTCTTCTATGAAGATGCTAAAAAAGTAGCAAAACTTTTAGATCTTACCTTAACTAGAAGAGGCACCAACAACGGTGAGCCTATTCCTATGGCAGGCGTACCTTTCCATGCTGTAGACAACTATATTGCAAGACTTATTAAGATGGGTGAGTCTTGTGTTATCTGTGAGCAGCAGGGAACTCCTGGTGCACAGAAAACCATGGTAAGAAAAGTATCAAAGATCATTACCCCTGGCACCGTAACTGAAGAAGGCATTGCTCCTGATAGACAGGATGTGTTCACAGCCTGTATTTATAAAGGCAAACATTATTATGGACTAGCCTATATCTCTTTAGGTTCAGGACTATTTAAAACTACCATCTGCCCTACTAAGGCTGAATTGAAACTCTATATTGAAAAAATCTCCCCTATTGAAATTGTTTATGAGGAGAATTTTAAAGAGATAGATATCTTTCAGGACATTCATTCAAGAAAAGCTCTGGCTCCATGGAACTTTAAACTAGAAACCTGCTACAAGCTTTTATGCTCTCAGTTTGGAACTAACAGTCTGTTTGGTTTTGATATTGAAAATCTTGAAGATGGTATCTGCGCTGCTGGTGCGCTTTTAGCTTATGTAAAGAATACACAGAACGTACCTTTAGAGCACATCAAATCAATTTCAAGAGACGATAACTCAGAGTTCGTACTCTTAGATCACTGTGCTCAAAGAAACTTAGAGATCCTGTCAAATTTAAAAGGTGAAAAACAGGGATCATTATTAAGTGTCTTAGATAATGCCCTAACCCCAATGGGGCAGAGACTTACAAGACGCATGCTAGTAGAGCCACTTCGCAACAACGACGCTATCAATCAAAGACTGGATATCGTTGAAGCTTTATGTAATTCAGATAATGAAATACTCTCACAGTCTTTAGAGAGAATTGGTGATATTGAAAGAATCGTTGCAAGAATTGGTCTGTCATCAAGTAAACCAAAAGACCTTGCAGTATTACGTGACTCCTTAAAACTAGTACCTGATTTAAAAAACTTCCTTTTAAAATCAGGTCAAAAAGCACTGATTGCATTAAATGACAAAGTTGATCCTCTTTTGGATGTTGTTGCGCTGTTAACTAGTGCGATTAAAGATTTTCCTTCTACCTTCTTACGAGATGGTGATGTAATTGCAGAAGGTTACAACGAAGAGCTTGATTCATTACGAGAGTTAATGAACGGTTCTCAAGAACTGTTATTAAAGATTGAACAGGATGAAAGAGAAAAAACTGGTATTTCTACCTTAAAGGTAAATTTCAACTCAGTTCACGGTTTCTATATTGAAGTATCTAAAGCTCAATCTCAAAAAGTGCCTGAGTACTACATCAGACGTCAGACCTTAAAGAATAACGAACGCTACATCACACCTGAATTAAAAGAGTTAGAGCAAAAGGCAGTTTCAGCTAAAGAACGCTCATTAGAACTTGAAGATGAGTTGTTCCATGACGTTGAGCATCAATTACAACAAAAGCTATCAGAGCTTACTAAACTCTCTCAGGTACTCTCTTTAATTGATGTATTAAATGGTTTTGCTGTAGTTTCAAAATCAGGAAACTATGTAAGGCCCCAATTATCAAACGATCACATCATTAAGATTGAAGAAGGCAGACACCCTGTAATTGAGAGAATTACTGACAAGCCATTTGTAAGTAATTCTATTGAGCTCAAAGACAAAAACATGCTCGTAATTACAGGTCCTAATATGGGTGGTAAATCTACCTATATGAGACAGACTGCTCTGATTACAATCATGGCAAGAATTGGCTGTTTTGTCCCTGCTAAAGTTGCTCACATTGGTAACATTGACAGAATTTTCACCAGAATCGGAGCCTCTGATGATCTATCATCTGGCAGATCAACTTTCATGGTGGAAATGGAAGAAGCTTCCTCCATTATTAACAACGCTACAGTAAACAGCTTAGTGCTAATGGATGAAATTGGACGTGGTACCAGCACCTATGAAGGTAGTGCCTTAGCTTTATCCATAGCACAATACCTCTGTTCAAAAGTTAACTGCTTTACTCTGTTCTCAACTCATTATCCTGAGATTGCTTCATTAGCTGATACCTACTCTAATGTTAAGAATATCTGTTTTAAGGCAACAGAATTTGACGGTTCTATTGTCTTCTTATACAAAGCAAATGAAGGCTCTCAGAACTACTCTTATGCAATTGAGGTAGGAAAGTTAGCAGGTCTTCCTAGTGAAGTTATCTCAAATGCTAAAAAGACTATTGAGAATAAACAGCACGCAAAAGATACTGAAAGTAAAAATGTAACAGTTGAGACTATTCCTCAAAATGCGCAACCTGATGTTACTGTAAAAGAAAAGATTGTCTATAAAGATCCTGAGGTTGTAGAAGATCTGAAAAAGGTAGATCTAAATACCTTAACTCCAATTGCAGCTTTAAACCTGCTCTTTGAGTTAAAAAACAAGATCTAGATTTACTTGTGGGAACAAAGATATGAAAGCAGGCTTACGCCTGCTTTTTTCTTGATTAGTGATTGTCACCAGATGGTAGACCTATGGAATTTTTATCAATTCCATAAGCTTCAAAGGTCTTTCTTAAACTCTTTAAAACTTCACTTTGGATTTGGCGTACGCGCTCACGGGTAAGACCAATTTTTGCACCTACCTCTTCTAGAGTTAACACGTCTTCATCATTTAAACCAAAGCGGTATAACACAACCATCTGCTGTTTTTCAGGTAGAGCGTTAAACCAGTTTCTGACAATCTCTACAATTTCACGCTTATCTACATGATCAAAAGGAGATTCTGCTTTTGTATCAGGTACGATATCAAGTAAAGAGACTTCCTTATCATCAGAACCTTTTACACTCATATCAAGAGGAGTTGTGCCTTCAAGCATTGCGAGTAATGAACTTACCTCATCGATATCTTTACCTGTTTTCTCAGCTATCTGCTGAATTGATACAGGCTTTGAGATATCAGCCTCTTGTAGTGCACGTTTAGCTTTTAAAACGATATTGATATCTTTAATTACATGTACTGGCAGTCTTACCATTCTTGACTGGCACATAATAGCCTGCTCAATGCTCTGTCTAATCCACCAAGTAGCATAGGTAGAGAATCGGAAACCTCTATCAGGCTCGAACTTTTGCACTGCATGAATAAGCCCTAAGTTTCCTTCCTCAATTAAATCTAATAAAGGAATACCCCTTGCTCTGTAATTTTTTGCAATCTTTACAACTAAACGCAGATTAGAGGTGATCATCATATCAATAGAGCGTTTATCACCCTCTTTTGCCTTTCTGCCTATAGAGTTTTCTTGCTCTGATGACAAAAGTGGGTAACGTCTGATTGATGAGAAATAGTTAGACAAAAGATCAGAGGAATCAGCTTTAGAAGCCTTATCAGCACCTGAGTTTCTGTCATTGCCACTATCTGCTTCAACATCAGCAATATTCTGCAGAACCTTATCTGCAAAATCGTCAGCGTCTTCTTTTAACTTATCCATGGAGATCCTTTTATTCTATTGTTTGTTTATATTGTTGTTTTTTTATGGTAAATACTTACGAGGATTTACAGAGTTTCCTCGATATCTAATTTCAAAATGCAACATTACTCTTGAAGCATCAGTTGAGCCCATTCTTGCGATCACTTGACCTTTCTTAACTCTCTGACCTTCTTTTACTAATAACATATCGTTATGAGCATATGCTGACAGATATTCGTTATCATGGTTAATAATAATCAGGTTACCATAGCCTCGTAGAGCATTTCCTGAATATACAACCTGACCTGAAGCTGCAGCATTAACGCTCTGACCTCGAGATCCAGCAATATCGATACCTTTGTTAGATGATGAGAAGTTTCTAATTACAGTTCCCTTTGCAGGCCACATCCAAGATACGCCAGAAACTGAACGGCTTCTGCCAGATACAACCTTGGTAGGAGCTGATGCTACTGAAGCAGGAACGGCACTTGTACTTGTAGTAGTTGTCTGTGTATTTACACCTGCTACAGGAACAACCTTCTGAGGAGTTCTGTCAGCTAAGCTTTCGCTGCTTGAATTAGACTTTAAATAAATTCTCTGACCTGTATAGATACCATAAGGCTTCTGCAGGTGGTTAATCTTAATCAGGTTTGAATAGCTAACTCCACTTCTGCGAGAAATTGACATCAAAGAGTCGCCTGCTTTTACTGTATAGAAATCACCTGAAATCTTATCTGATGACTGAGTTGATACAGTGTTGTCAGCTATGTTAGTAGTTGAAGTTACATTAGTCTTAGTTGATGACTGAACTTGAGAATTCTGCGTTACAGTCTGAGTTGTAGGTACAACAGTAGCGCTAGCTGGAGTCAGTCTGATATTCTGACCTACGGTGATGTTATATGGTGCTACAATACCGTTATCTGAGGCTAAATCACGATAATCTCTACCATATCTAAAAGCAATTGAGTACAGAGTGTCACCAGGCTTTACCTGATAAACATTGCCACTAGGTAGTGGAGTAGGAATTACTTGGATTGCCTGATTGTTCTGTGAACTTGAATTTAAGGTAGTAGCAGAGTTTGAATATGGCTTTACGACACCACTTTTTACGCTTGTGGTATTTGAATTAGTAGAAAAAGGTTTGATTACTCCTGCTCTAGTTTTTTCATTTGCAGAAGCTGCATAGACACGCTGACTTTTAACACTTCTGCTTACATGTACAGGCTTTGAATACTCTACTACAGCAGGGCTTGCTGTATTATTTTTATCTGCAGTACAACCTACTGTTGATACTGCGACTACAGATAAAAAAGTACTAGCTAATAAAGCAGAAAAAAACTTAATCTTCATTTAAATATTCATTCTGTATAAAGGCCTAACATCTTTAACCTGCCTTTACACTTTAAAACGCTTTTAGACTACTAAAACATTGTTACACAGAATTTGTAAAAACTGAAAATTTTTTTACAAAATTAAGAGATTAGACAGCAGAAATAATACTTTTTGTTCATTTTGTGGGCTTACCTGAGGAGCATATCCTCAGGTATAAATGTAAATTTAACTATGCAAAGACTTTATAAACGATAAAGATCGCAATTAAAGCTACGCAAGCCCAACCAATTACATCAATGTAGTGTTTAACGGTCTTTTCCATCTTGTCTCCACCTAGGGATATCAGAATGGCTTCAATAAAGAAACGTAAACCGCGACCTACTAATGACACCAATACGAAGTTAAAAATATTAAGAGTACCTGAAGCACCTGTGTTCATCACACTCTCGGCTGCAACCAGACCAGTACCTACAGCGATAACTTTATAAGGGATAGGAGTAAAGGCTCCTACAAAGATCATTAAGATACCGTACTCTTGAGTAAGCCATGAGCGTACTACTTCTAAAGCCTGCTCATAGTGCATGAATCTTATAAAATCAGCTATATAAGGGTCATAAACATAGTAGCCTAAACTGTAACCTACAATGGCACCTAATACAGAGAATGCTACGGTTAAAAAAGCATAATAGTAAGCTCTTCTTCTGTGATACAAGCTCATAGGGATGAGCATTACATCAGGTGGAATTGGCCAGAATACAGACTCAGCAAAAGAGTTTATACACATGATATAAACTGCTAACTTATGCCTTGATAGACCTTCAAATAAAGCATAAAGATATGTAAAGATTCTCATAAAATTACTCTGTCTTTTGTAAAAGCACCACAGATTCTACTGCTATACCTTCCTTTCTACCTGTAAAACCTAACTTCTCGGAAGTAGTAGCCTTAATGCTGACGCAACTTACATCCACTTTCAGATCGGATGCTACGTTCTTAATCATCTCTGGTTCATAAGCAGCCATCTTTGGAGCCTGTGCCATGATAGTGGTATCAACATTAACAACTTTATACCCTAAAGAATGAATTTTATCTACCACGTCGCGTAAAAGAATTCTGCTGTCGATATTTAAAAATCTGTCATCATTATCTGGATAAAAATGACCAATATCTCCTAATGCCAAAGCTCCTAGAAGTGCATCAGAGATTGCATGTAGAACTACATCACCGTCTGAGTGAGCTATAAGACCTTGTTCATAAGGGACCTTAACGCCACCTAAAGTGCAAGGACCAACGCCTCCAAATTTATGAACATCAAAGCCATGACCGATTCTAAACATCTTAGTTGTTTCCTTTTTCTATCATCAATTTTGCTAAATTTAGATCATCAGGTGTTGTCAGTTTGAAATTACCAGAATCACCTTCTACGATTAAAACCTTATAACCTAAAATTTCCATAGCTGAGGCATCATCAGTGATAGCTAAATGATTCTCGTCTGCATGTTCTAATGCTTGTTTTAATAATTTGGTTTTAAACATCTGTGGAGTATATGCACGATATATATTCTCACGAGGAACTGTTTTAACGATGTTACCTGCTGATACTAGCTTTAAAGTGTCAGACACTCTACAAGCCAAGATGGCTCCATCAATATTATTTTGAGACAATAAAGCTAACCTTTTAAGATCGTCCTGACCAATTAAAGGTCTGGCTGCATCATGCACCATGACATATTCTGTTGTCACTTTCTCAAGATTTAATCTTACAGTGTCAGAACGCTCTTTACCTCCTTTGCCTTTAATAACTCTAGGATTATGACTTATCTCTAAAGAATCAAAGTACTCATCTTCAGCACTAACACCTACAATGACATTTCCTATATAAGGACAATTAAGTAAAGCGTAAACAGTGTGTTCTAGAACGGTTTTATTTGAAAGAAGAGCGTATTGCTTGGGAATGTTAAGACGCATGCGTTTGCCAACGCCTGCAGCAGGGACGACTACATCTATTCGAGAGCTTTCCACAAAAAGCACTCCTATCTGCGGTTGTTTTGAACGTTATCCTTGTCGATCACACGGTAAAAAGTTTCTGATTTTTTTACCATGCCAAGCTCAGAGCGAGCTAATTCTTCAACAACGAGGTTACCTTGTTTAAGATCAGAGATTTCGTCTTCTAAGGCCTGATTTCGCTGTTCAAGAAGCTTCGAGGTTTTCGAAGCTTCTTCGTACTGTTTAGACATAGTATCGTACTGCTCTACTCCGTTACGACCAAACCAAATGTCGTAACCTAAGTAGCCAATCAAAGCTATAAGAAATAGAGCAAGTACTTTCATAGTCTACAGTTATCTGCTGTGTTTATCCTGGTATTCTTTAGCAGCTTTAATAAAGCCTGTGAATAGAGGATGCCCCTTTCTTGGGTTAGAGGTAAATTCAGGATGGAACTGAACACCAATAAACCATGGGTGGTTAGGATTCTCGATAATTTCAACGAGCTTGTTATCTGTTGATAAACCAGCAATCTTTAAGCCCTTATCGGTGATCTGCTTAATCAGATTGTTGTTTACCTCATAACGGTGACGGTGACGCTCAACGATGTCATCCTGACCGTAAAGCTCTCTTACCTTAGAACCTGGCTGTAAGTGGCATAACTGACCACCTAATCTCATAGTACCACCAAGATCAGACTTGTCAGAACGTTTTTCAACCTTACCTGACTCATCCTTCCACTCAGTGATTAGAGCTACTACAGGGTACTTAGTATCAGGATCAAACTCAGTTGAGTTTGCACCTGCCATACCTGCAACATCTCTTGCGTACTCGATTAAGGCAACCTGCATACCTAAGCAGATACCTAAGTAAGGAATACCGTTTTCACGAGCATACTTAGCAGCAGTGATCTTACCCTCAATACCACGCTTACCGAAACCGCCTGGTACTAAGATTGCATCAAGACCTGCTAATACATCAGTGCCCTTTACCTCTACATCCTCAGAATCGATGTATTTGATATGAACCTGTAAACGGTTCTTTAAGCCTCCGTGCTTTAATGCTTCGTTAACTGACTTGTAGGCATCATGTAATTCAACATACTTACCTACCATACCAATGGTAACTTCACCAGTAGTATTAGCCTGCTGATATAGAACCTGTTCCCAATCTGATAAATCAGCCTCTGGAACATCAAAGTGGAATCTATCAACTACTAACTGATCTAAATACTGGCTCTTTAATAAAGCAGGGATCTTGTAGATAGAGTCTACGTCCTTCATATTGATTACAGCGTTCTCTGATACGTTACAGAACATTGCAATCTTATGACGCTCGTGAGCTGGGATCCCCATCTCTGAACGGCAGATTAAGATATCAGGCTGAATACCGATTGACAGTAACTCTTTTACAGAGTGCTGTGTAGGCTTGGTCTTAACTTCGCCTGAAGTCTTTAAGTATGGAACTAAGGTCAGATGCATGAATAGAGCATTCTCTCTACCGATATCAACTGCTAACTGACGAATAGCCTCTAAGAATGGTAATGACTCGATATCACCTACGGTACCACCGATTTCAACTAAGGTTACATCATTGCCTTCGCAACCCTGTAAAATTCTCTCTTTGATAGCGTTAGTGATGTGAGGAATAACCTGAATGGTAGCGCCTAAGTAATCACCACGACGTTCCTTTCTGATAACGTCTGAATAGATTCTACCTGTTGTGAAGTTATTCTTTTTAGACATCTTAGCGTTGATAAAACGCTCATAGTGTCCTAAATCAAGATCGGTTTCTGCACCATCCTCTGTTACAAAAACCTCACCATGCTGAATTGGGCTCATGGTGCCTGGATCAACGTTGATGTATGGATCCAGTTTCATAATGGTTACTTTTAAACCGCGAGCTTCAAGTACTGCAGCTAAAGATGCACCGGCAATACCTTTACCTAATGAAGATACTACACCACCGGTAACAAAAATAATCTTAGGAGATGAGGACATAAAAACTCCAAAATTGTTAACTTATAAGCGATGAATTATACCACACTCAACGCGGTATGATACGTTAAAAAAAACATACAGACCGACAGCTCATAAAAGCTTATGTTCTGTCGGTCTTTAGAATTTAATTGAGAAAAATAGTTAAAGAGAGAGAAGTTTCCTTCAAACAGTTTGCTATAGTCTCTTAGCCTCTGTAACCATTGGTAGGTCATTTAGTTTAGCTAGTGTTCTTGTAAGTACAGGAATACTTACAACTAAAAGATCAATATCGATTAAAGATAGATCTTTAGTCTTATCTACATGAGAGCGAACACCGATTACGTTCATCTTCTCATTAGCAATGACTGTAGTTACATCTCTTAAGAAGCCAGGATAATCTGAACCTACAACTCTGATAGTTACAGTGTAACCACGACCTGTATCGGCTACATTCTCACCCCAAGTTGCTTCTACCACGCGCTCAGGGAATAACATGGTCATTCTCTTGAACTTCTCGCAGTCTTTTCTGTGAACAGAAATGCCTCTGCCTTGAGTTACGAAACCAATGATCTCATCCCCAGGAATTGGCTGACAGCACTTTGCCATATGAGTCATCAAGTCACCCACACCTTCAACAACAATTCCACTGCGGTGTTTGGTTTTCTTTAAGATCTCTTCTGCTGGCTTCCTGTTGATGATGTCTTCGATGATTTCTTTATTGTCAGTCTGTACAGGAGTTTCCTTCTCAACTCTATCATTGAGAATACCCATGATAATATTGACACCAATATCACCAGCACCAACATTAGCTAACAAATCATCTACTGTCTTTAAGTTAAACTTAGGGAGTTTTTCTTTTAGAATTGAAGCTATCTGATCTTTATTCAGATTTAGATCAGACTTTGAAAGTTCTTTTTCTAAGAGCTCCTCACCAGTTTCTTTATTCTTTTCAAAATCTACCTTTCTAAACCAAGACTGAACTTTATTTCTGGCTTTATTAGTATGTAAGAAACCTTTTTCAACCTTTAACCAGTCTCTTGAAGGGTTAGGATTCTTCTGGGTAATAATTTCAACCTGTTCACCAGTCTTGAGCTTATAGGTATAAGGCACAATTCTGCCATCTACCTTTGCACCAATACAACGGTGGCCAATCATGGTATGAACCTGATAAGCAAAGTCTAATGGTGTAGCTCCATTTGGCAGATCGATAACCTCGCCATTTGGAGTAAAGACATAAACTCGGTTTTCAAAGACCTGCTTTTTGAACTCTTCCTGTAAAGAGCCAGACTCGACCATATCATCGCGCCATGACAGGAGCTTTCTTAACCAGTTAATGCGCGCTTCAACGCCCTGGCTCTGACCATTGCCTTCTTTGTACTTCCAGTGAGCTGCTACACCAAGTTCTGCTAACTGGTGCATCTTTTCAGTTCTAATCTGGACTTCTACAACCTTGTGTCCTTCACCATAGACTACAGTATGAATAGACTGATAACCATTTGGCTTTGGGTTGGCAATGTAGTCATCAAATTCTTTAGCAATATGCTCAAAGTTGGTATGAATAATACCCAATGTTGCGTAACACTCTTCAACAGTGTTTACTACAACTCGAACCGCCCTGATATCAAAGAGCTGATTGAACTTTAGATGCTTCTTTTGCATCTTTCTGTAGATACTGTAAATATGTTTTGGTCGACCATATACAGTAGCTTCGATGCCTTCTTCTTTTAAAAGAGCAGCTAAATTCTTTACAAAGTTATCAATATAGCTTTCTCTTTCAAGACGTCTTTCACCTAAATCATGGGCGATTTCCATGTAGGTGTCATGGTGTAAGAACTTAAAGGCAAGATCTTCTAATTCCCACTTTAACTGGCCAATACCAAGACGGTTTGCAAGTGGCGCATAGATATTGGAGATCTCTTTTGCAATTAAGGTTCTGGCGTTCTCATCTTCTCTGTCAGAGTTTCTGATAACTGCAATTCTTTCAGCAAGTTTGATGACTACAGCACGTACGTCCTTGACCATTGCAAGTATCATACGGCGCACTCTATCGACCTGTTCTTCAGTTACATTATCTGAATTTAATGTCTGCAAAGAACGGATAGCTTCCATATCTTTTACAGCAAGCAATAAAGACGAAATCTTTGGTCCAAAGACATCATTTACAGCATCGATTGAAATAAAGCTGTTTTCATAAGCTGGATACAGGATGGAAACCTGTAAAGAAGGCAGATCCATATTTAAAGTCATCAGAATTCCTACGATTTCTGATGAGATATGGTTAAAGCGGGCAACTAAGTCATCAGGACTTACGAAGTCTTCAGCCACCTCACTTTTTCTGATACAGCGTAAAACAAACTCATTGGTTTTGTGGATGGCATCTTTCTGATCTGGCTGTAGAGCTAGTTCATCCACCCATTTTGCAAAATCAAAAGTAGAACTGTGAGTCTGTCTTATCGCAACCATTTTTCCACCTGTAATTTTCTACAAACTAACATCATAAGATGTGTAGCCTAGCCATTTCATGGCTACAATTTACAATGTAAATTCCAAAATCATCTCAACATGTGAGGTTCTAGGGAACATATCACATACGCCCCACTGTTTTATTTTATATCCAGCCTTTACTAATTCAAGGGAATCTCTTGAAGCGGCAAGTGGATTGCATGAAATCATAACAATCTTTGGAACCTTTTTCTTAGCTAAGAACAGCACTGCTCTTTTAGCCCCCTGACGACCAGGATCTAAAACTACAGCATCGTAGTTATCTTTTGCCCAAGACTGGTTTTCAAATAGCTCTTCAAGATCGGCTACTTCAAAAGATGCCTTTTCAAAGCCTAATTCTTTAGCATTTTCTCGAGCATCTTCAATCATCTTTGAAACGATATCCACACCTACAACTTTAGCACCAGTTGCAGCTATTGGCATGGTAAAGTTACCTAAACCACAGAACAAATCCATGATCTTACTGTCATCTTTTACATCTAGCATTGATAGTACAGTATCAATCATCTTTTCGTTCATCTCTTTATTGATTTGCACAAATGATGATGGTTTACACTTTAACTTAACCCCATGAGAAGTAATAAAAAGTGAGTCCTTTGAGCCATAGATAAATCTTTCACGGGTAGTTTCGACCTTGGAAATTCTCATAGGATCTTTATAAGGCTCTACTACGCTGATAACAGCATTTACTGTCTTTCCATACTCGCATAAAAGAGCAGCATCCTCATCAGACAAAGTCTTAGTCATGCGCAAAAGCACGCCTAAAGCGCCATCTGAATCTAAGAATTCCACATGACCTAATGAAGACTTTTGCTTCATAGTGTTTATAACCTTATTTAAAGGTTCAATGGCATTGTTCATGCGCTCAGATAAACACAGACAGTCAATGATTTTTACGAGGTTATGAGATTTTTCTTCTCTAAAACCTAAATGAAGTTTGCCATGATCACCACGGATAGCAAATCTGCAAGCTCTTCTGTATTCAGTGTTCTTACCCTGATGTACAAATGAAGGTTCACCTAATGGATTTGGAAGAGCTTTTGCAAACAGCTTTTCAATACCTTTTACTTTTGATTCAATGAGCATCTCTGAAGGAATATGCTGTAAAGAGCAACCACCACAGGTACCAATTAGGGCACAGTCTTTTTTTAATCTCTTCTCTGATGGTTTTATGATCTTGGTGATTTTGCCAGTTGCAATCTTACCTTTTACATTTGAGATTAAAACATTGGCACAATCTCCTGGCATTAACCCTTCAACGAAATAAACATACTTATCGTCACGAGCAACACCACGACCTTGTAAATCAAGATCAGTACAATTTACTTTGACAGCTTTCTTTTCAACTTCTTTTTTCTGAGGTTTGTAAAAAGTAACCATTATTTCACCATTAAAAACTGTGCATAAAGTTCTCTGCTTTTAAGCTTTCTACCTTCTAATAGAGAATCTATTACGCATTTATTTAACTTTTTTAACACATCGCGCGTGCTTTTAGCACGCATGTCATTATGTCTTATGTTGATTAGATCATATCCTCTGTAGGAATAATCCTCAGATGCTGATGAGAGTAAGAAACCACTGTTCAAATCAAAGTGGTAACACAGATCATCCTTAATCTCACCTTTATCTGACTGAGAAAAATCAATGCCATAGCCTAAGTTCTCTAACAGAGTTGTCTCAAAAGCTCTTAACGTTAAGGAACTGTCTTCACCTGCTTCAAGATCTTCTAATGTCCTTAAATATTGAGCAAATAATTTAGGCATACTCTCATGAGTTTTTACTAAATTATAGATAAGCTCATTGACGTAAATAGCACAAAACAGAGTTGGGACCTCTATTTTGTAGGCTCCTCTTTGCATAAAGGCATCAGATAAAGTCCACAATGATCCCCTAGATTGTTTTAACGTCAGTTTAAGGGGGATCAAAGGCTGATAAATACCAGCACTTCTTGAAGCTACTTTATTTGACAAACGCGCTACTGCGCTCAATCTGCCATAATTTAAAGTAAAAAGCTCTACAAGAAGACTATGTTCCTTGTAGGGCCTTGTATGAAGAATGAAGCCAGGCTCACCATCTAAAGAGAGCATTTACTTTTCTCGATAACTAAACTCGCACTAGCGCTCAAAGTCATCATAGCCTAAGCTCTTTAGAGCTCTAGCGTCATCAGACCAACCAGCTTTTACCTTAACAAAGAGTTTTAAGAACACTTTGCTGTCAAAAAGCTTTTCCATATCTTTACGCGCTTCAGTGCCGATCATCTTAATTCTTGAGCCACCAGCACCTACAACCATCTTCTTCTGACCATCGCGCTCAACTAGGATAGCAGCGCTAATTCTTAATAATCCATTGTCTTCTCGGAACTCTTCAACTTCAACAGTTGAACTGTATGGAAGCTCATCGCCCATCTGACGCATTAACTTCTCTCTTACAATTTCAGCTGCTAAGAATCTTGAAGAACGATCAGTGATACTGTCATCAGGGAAGAGGTGATCACCCTCTGGCAGTGACTGCTTAATCAGATCTTTTAAGATATGTAAATTAGTTCCGCGTAATGCAGATACAGGAACAATATCTTTAAAGGTAATAGTCTTACTTAACTTATCAATTAAAGGTAGTAGAGTTTCCTTATCTGCAACAGTGTCAACCTTATTGATAACCAAAACTACAGGAACTTTTGCTTGCTTTACTCTAGCAAAAGCCATCTCATCATCATCGGTCCAATGAGCAGGATCAATTACCATTAAGATCAGTTCAACATCACCTAATGAGCTTTCTGCAGCTCTGTTCATTAAGTGGTTGATAGCCTTTTTCTCTTCACGGTGCAGACCAGGAGTATCAACATATACAACCTGATACTCACCTTCAGTGTCAATGCCCATGATACGGTTACGAGTTGTCTGAGGCTTTCTTGAGGTAATAGAAATCTTCTGACCAATTAAGTGGTTCATCAGAGTAGACTTACCTACATTAGGTCTTCCGATAATTGCTACAAAACCAAAATATGACATTAACTATCCTTCCAAAAGCATTACTTTTTGCTATTCTTTTCAAAATAATCTAATACAAGACCTGCAGCTTCCTGTTCCGCTCTTCTACGAGAAGAACCTTCACCGGTCTGTACAGGAACACCTTCAACAGTTGCAGAAACCACAAAGATCTGATCATTGTCAGTGCCTTTGATAGCCTCAACCTTATAGATTGGCAGTGGTTTGTGCATTGACTGTAACAGTTCCTGCAAAGTTGATTTGTGATCTTTTTGATTTACATCAGGCTTAATAGTTTGAAGTCTGCTTGCAAACCAAGATAAAACAACCTGTCTTACACGAGGGAAATCCTCATTGGTATCAATAAACATGGCACCAATGATTGACTCGACAGCATCAGCAATTAAAGAATCACGTCTAAAGCCACCTGTTTTTAGTTCACCAGGACCTAATCTTAGGCAGTTTCCGATACCAAATTCACGAGCTAACTCTGCTAAAGTTGTTTCTCTTACTAGAGTTGAACGCATACGTGTAAGGTCGCCTTCAGGGCATTTAGGAAAGCGATCATAAAGATCTTTAGCAATGATCATTCCTAAAATTGAGTCGCCTAAATACTCTAGACGCTCATTATGAACACTGCCAAAACTTCTGTGAGTTAAAGCCTGATTTAAAAGGCTTAGGTTCTGAAATGAATAACCTAGTTTTAGTTCTAAATTCTGTAACTCAATAACGTTTATCTTCTCTGACATTTTTATTATTTGATGCCACCAATTCTGTCAAATCTTACTGCTGTAGGCACCCATGCTGGGAGTGCGCTGTCGCTCTTACGTTTAAAATCAAAAGATAACCAAATTGCAGTTGTCTTACCTACAATATTCTCATATGGAACAAATCCCCAGAAACGGCTGTCCTTACTGTTGTCACGGTTATCACCCATTACAAAGTAGTTGTTTTCAGGAACCTTCCACATACCAACAGGACGTCCTGTTTGTACATAATAGTATCTGGACATTACAGGAGCATTAGGAGCCACTCTTATAGTGTGCTTTTCACCTTTATAGAAAGACTCTTCAAAAACATCAAAAGTCTCATTAAAGCCCATAACTTCATCTTCAACAGTTTCAATCATCTTAGTTGAAATAAGTTCAGGAACAGCGCCTTCTTCAGCATCGTGCTTTAACACATACAAGTGCTTATCCTGATAAATGATAGTGTCACCAGGCTCACCTACGATTCTCTTGATGAAGTCTACGTTCTTGTCTTCTGGGTACTTAAATACAATGATGTCGCCTCTTTTAGGCTCTGTTGTTTTGAAAAGTACTCTGTTTGTTAAAGGGTTCTTAATTCCGTACTCCCACTTGCTTACAGCGATAAAATCACCGTCTTGCAGTGTAGGTAACATAGAGCCAGATGGAATTCTAAAAGGCTCATAGAGGAATGATCTGAATAAGAATACTATCAAGAGGATAAAGAATAATGATCCTACCTGACCTACAATATTCTTTGGTTCTAAAAGAGCTTTGCGCTCTTTAGATGAAAGTTTGCTATTCGCACTAGACTCTTCTAAACGAGCCTTTCTCTTTGGCCGTTCAAACTTATAGTCATATCCCCATGCTATTCCTGAAACCACAGTTGCAATAAATAGCACGAATGCAAATAAATTTTCTGAAATTAAACTTATCATAATTATTCCTTTGTAAGTTTATTCCTTACCAACCTTCAAGATTGCAAGGAATGCATCCTGAGGAACTTCTACTCGACCTAACTGTTTCATACGTTTCTTACCAGCTTTCTGTTTTTCAAGTAGCTTTCTCTTACGAGTAATATCACCACCGTAACATTTTGCTAGCACGTCTTTACGCAGAGCTTTTACAGTACAACGAGCAATAATCTGTGAGCCGATAGCTGCCTGAATTGCAATATCGAACATCTGTCTTGGAATTACTTCCTTCATCTTCTCCACAATCGCTCTACCGCGAGATTGAGCTACAGAGCGATGTAAGATCACAGCTAAAGCGTCGACTCTTTCACCTGCAATTAAGATATCCATTCTTACTAGATCATCACAGTTAAAACGTTTGAAGCCATAATCTAATGAAGCATAACCTCTTGAAGCTGATTTGATTCTGTCAAAGAAATCTAACACCACCTCAGACATTGGGATTTCATAAGTTAAAGCAACCTGCTCACCGTGGTAAACAAGACCTGTCTGAATACCTCTCTTTTCCTGGCAGATCTTCATGATGGCACCTACGTACTCTGAAGGCATCAGCATACGGCATTCAGCAATAGGTTCTCTGATTTCTGCAATATTAGAGATTGGAGGCAGTGCTGCTGGTGAGTCAATATGTAAGATCTCTCCATCAGTTTGTAGAATTTCATAAACTACAGTAGGAGCTGTAGTGATCAGGTTTAAGTTGTACTCTCTTTCAAGTCGCTCTTGAATGATTTCCATATGCAGCATACCTAAGAAGCCACATCTAAAACCAAAACCTAATGCTTTTGAGTTTTCTGGTTCAAAGAATAAAGAAGCATCATTTAAAGATAACTTTTCAAGAGCATCTCTAAAAGCATTGTAATCTTCAGTATCTACAGGGAACATACCTGCATATACCTGAGGTTTTACCTTCTTAAAACCAGGAAGAGGTTCTGTAGCTGCGTTCTTTACATGAGTGATGGTATCACCTACAGGAGCTGCGTGAACTGACTTAATATCACATACAACCCAACCTACTTCACCACAATGTAAAACTTCAACTTTAACTCTCTTAGGAGTTGAAATACCTAGTCCATCAACTTCCCAAGCACCCCCCTGTGACATAACCTTAATCTTGTCACCACGGCGCAAGGTACCATTCTTAACACGAACTAGAGCTACAACTCCTAAATAATCATCAAAATATGAATCGATAATCAAAGCCTGTAGAGGACCGTCAGGATCTCCTGATGGAGCAGGAATTGCAGTTACAATTCTCTCTAAAACATCCTGTACGCCTACACCGGTTTTAGCAGAACATTTGCAAGCATCTTGAGCTTCAATACCAATCAGATCTTCAATTTCATCAATTGCTCTTTGAGGATCAGCTGAAGGTAAATCAATCTTGTTTAAAACTGGGATAACTTCTAGATCTAAATTTACAGCCTGATAGCAGTTAGCTAAGGTCTGAGCTTCTACACCTTGACTTGCATCAACAACTAAAAGAGCACCTTCACAGGCAAATAAAGAACGAGATACCTCATATGAGAAATCCACGTGACCTGGAGTATCAATAAAGTTTAACTCGTAGGTTTTTCCGTCTTTTGCTTTGTACTTTAAGGTTACTGCCTGAGCTTTAATAGTAATACCGCGCTCTCTCTCGATGTCCATGTTATCTAGAACCTGAGAGGTCATTTCACGTGCGCTCAAACCGCCACACAGCTGAATAAATCTGTCTGATAAGGTAGACTTACCATGATCGATATGTGCAATTACAGAAAAGTTTCTTACTAAACTGCGATCGTAAATTTCTGCCATTATTTATTCCAAAAGGTTATCAGGGGCCACAGTTGCAGCCTGAACTAATTTAAACATTTAAACTAGCTATTTTAACAGGTTGCAGACTGATTAAGAATAACTTTTTGCGCAGTTGCAATTCATTCTTGACTAGCGCAAAGGTGTAATTTTTGAAAGGACAATAGCACTTAGTTCTAAAGGAATTTCACCTACCACAGCATACTCGTTTTTTACTGAGTTTCTGCGCAGAACTGTTAAGGTGCCATCGGTAGCTGACTGAATATTAAGTGAGCTTACAGAATTCTTGTAAACCTTAAATTCAACCATGCCATCTGTAAATGATTGGTACTCAAGTTCGGTACCATCTGCCTGTTTTTGAAATCCATCACTCTCAATCGTAAATGGTTTAGGTATAGTCAATTCAGGCCATATAGTTAAATCATTTTGCTTCTTTTTATTTGATAGTTTTTCTACTCTATCAAAAGTTTCATCAGGGAAAGACAAGTTCTCTGATGATGCTGAGTGAACAGCTGATACGGTAAACTTTGAAGCTACAATCTGAGAAGGTGACAGAACTACTAACTCTACTGGTAAAGAGGTATCATCATCTTTTGAAATTACGTAGCTGTACCTGACATCGTCTACAGGGGACATTCTGATTACAGTTACTTTGCGTCCTGCTAGTCTTGTTCTGCCTACGATAGTACAGTCATAACCTGTAAGACTTCTGTTTTTAGAAAAGATCCTGTCCCAAATCTGAGTCTGATGCCAGGATAATGGACCAATGTAAGAACGGTTATGATTGTAATCAAAACCTTTTTCTTGACGTAAGGCATAGCCTGCAATCTCATTGTTTAATGATTTCCAGGTTGTATAAGAAACAGAATTTTTATTGAAATGAGCCAATGCATACAGCTGCATTTGAGTCTGATCATTATCAATCACAGTAGCTTCAAAATCACGATCTGTATAAGCGCTCTTTACTGAGTTATACAGAGCGATACACTGATTTGAATTCTCGGCTATAGCCTGCTGTGAAAAAAATAAAACCGCCAGAGAAACTGCCCCGACGGTTTTTATAAAACTTTTAATCATAAAAACTTTTTAATTTGAGGCGGTATCGAAAACATAGCCTCTAATGTAATTGTTAATACGCTCAACTTCAAGATTTTGTTGCTTTTTAAGCTCGGCACTGTTAACTCTGTCTTCATTTCGATTCTGTGCCTGATTTGACTTATCGTTGAACTTTAAAGTCTTGTCATTGTGAGCTGTCTGATAGCTTGCAAGATTTACCCCTTCAACAGAACCTAAAGGAGCAGTAGTCTTATCACCTGTGATGCCTTCATCAGCATTGTATGTCTGCCAACCGATGATGGTAATTGCTGCAACAGATGCAGCTAAAGCTACCTGGGCGATACCAAAAGAGAACTTCTTGAAAGCTACCTTAAATGAAGGAATTGAAATCTCTTTAATCTTAGCTGGTTCTGGCTTAATGTTCTCATTCTTAATCTGAGCCATTACATTATCAGCTAAAGACATGTTGACTTTAGATGGCAGTTCATTTCTCAATGCAGCACCGATTAGTGACCAGTTTTGCATGTGAGACAGAGACTCTTCTGACACTTTCTGTGTGGTGGTATTCTCACCATCAAAAAGAGCTGATTCATTCTCTAAATCTCTGTTTAACTGCTCTGATTTCAACATACACAAACTCCTAAACAACCGTTACTTTACAGCAAATTTGTTCATTTTCTCTTCAATAAACTGTCTGGCTCTGAATATTCTTGAACGAACGGTTCCAACAGGAACTTTCTCGACAAGAGAAATGTCTTCATATGACATTCCTTCGACTTCCCTTAAGGTGATTGCTCGCCTTAATTCTTCTGGAAGCGCATTCATCGCATTGACAATCACTTGCTGTAATTCTTGCGATTCTATTATTCTATCTGGTGTATCTTTGCTTGCTAAAACACCCTGTTCATCAATTGACTGAAATTCTTCAGAATCAACATCAACATTGTGTTTGTGCTTTGAATTCGACTCAATGTATGATTTGGCCGCATTCACAACAATTCTATACAACCATGTATAAAAGGAACTTTCACCACGAAAGCTGTTAATTGCTTTGTAAGCTTTAATAAAAGCTTCTTGAGCAACATCGCTGACATCATCACTGCTGTTCAGAAATTTTGAAATTATCTGAGCTACACGGTGCTGATATTTTATTACCAGAATGTTGTAGGCATTAACATCGCCTTCCTGCACCCGCTTTACGATTGCTTCATCACTTGAAGCTTGCAAATTTTCGTTCACGGATGACATCCTTTTAACACCTTTTGAAACTTAGACTGAGGGTTGATAAAAAAAGTTCAATAAATTTTTTTAAGACAGATTAGATTAAAACTGTCTGATCAGAATTCCTCAATTATATATTAATGCCATTAATTTGAAAACAGCATGTATTTACAGCTTTCTCAATATGAGATCACAATACAATCTACATTTAAATCGCAAAACTAATACACCTTAAAGATATTTCCCATTCAACTTATTCACTATATTGAACCTAAAAATGAGAAAAAATGTAAATATGTTTCATTTAGCAAAATTGGATGTAAAATTATCTGTTGGAAGTTTTAGAAATTTAGTACAGATTAATCAGAAACTGATCAATTCACTTTGTGCTATACAGGATTAGAAAATGAACTACACAACAGATTGTTTAATCATTGGTAGTGGTGCTGCAGGTCTTACTCTTGCTCTGGGCATCGCTGATAAGGCAAAGGTAATCGTTCTCTCAAAAGAAGGTGCTTGTGCCGGTTCTACTAATTACGCTCAGGGCGGTATCGCCGGCGTATACAACATCAAAGATGATGACGACAGTATTCAAGCTCATATTAAAGACACCTGCATTGCTGGTGGTTTCCTTTGTGATGAAAAGACAGTTGAGTTTGTAGCAAAGAATGCTCACGATGCAATTCAGTGGTTAATTGACACTGGTGTTCCTTTTGATATGAAAGAGACTGAGCCTACTGAAGCTCAATCTCCATACCACTTACACAGAGAAGGTGGTCACTCTCACAGAAGAATTTTCCACGCTGAAGATCATACAGGCAAGTCAATTCAGGAAACCTTAATTGCTAAGGCTAGAGCTCATAAGAACATCACTGTGCTTGAAAATCACAATGCAATCGACCTTGTTACCACCAAGAAATTGGGTATGGCAGGTAACAGAGTTTTAGGTGCTTATGTTTTAAATACTGAAACTAACCACGTTGAGACCATTAGAGCAAGATTTATCGCTCTATGCACAGGCGGAGCTTCAAAGGTTTACCAGTACACATGTAACCCAGAGGTAAGCTCAGGTGATGGTATTGCTATGGCTTACAGAGCTGGCTGCCGTGTTGCAAATATGGAGTTCAATCAGTTCCATCCAACAACTCTATATTGCGATGCTGATAGAAACTTCCTTCTAACAGAAGCACTAAGAGGCGAAGGTGCTCAGTTAAAGCGTCCTGATGGCACCCGTTTCATGCAAGATTACGACAAGAGACTAGAGTTAGCTCCTCGTGATATCGTTGCTAGAGCAATTGATCATGAAATGAAGAAATTAGGTGCTCACTGCATGTACCTAGATATCTCATTTAAAGATCCTGAGTTCTTAAAGAAACACTTCCCTACTATTTATGAGAGATGCTTAAAGGTTGGTATCGATATTACCAAGCAACCTATTCCTATTGTGCCAGCAGCTCACTTTACCTGCGGTGGCATTATGGTAGACAGAAAGTCTCGTACCGATCTTGATGGTCTATATGCTGTAGGTGAGTGTTCTTACACAGGTCTTCACGGTGCTAACCGTCTGGCTTCAAACTCATTACTTGAGTGCGTTGTTTACGGTAAGGCTGCTGCTACCGATATCTTAAAACACCTGCCAGATGACAACTACGACATTGCTGAGATCCCTGATTGGGATGAAAGTCAGGTTACTAACTCAGATGAGGAAGTTATCATCACCCACAACTGGCATGAGTTAAGATTAACCATGTGGGATTATGTAGGTATCGTAAGAACTAACAAACGTCTTGAAAGAGCAATGCACAGAATCGAGATGTTAAAGCGTGAAGTTCATGAGTACTATTCAAACTTCAGAGTTTCAAGAAACTTACTAGAGCTTCGTAACTTACTTGATGTCGCAGAGTTAATTGTTCGTTCAGCAATGGCAAGAAAAGAGTCACGTGGTCTTCACTACAACCTAGACTACCCACAGACTGACGAGCACTCAGGTCCTACTATTATCAATCCTAAAGTTTAACATTCTAGGTTTTATTCGCTCATAAGGTTTTGCTAACCTTATGAGTTGATAATAGCTTCGACCTTTAGATTTAAAACTTTTAATTACAAAAAAGTGCATAAAGGAAGAGTAAATTCTCTTCCTTTTTTTCGTGATAAACTGTACAAAAAATTTATCAGGACAGATAGTTTTATAAATTATGAAAAGATTATTTGCATCAGTTTTATGTGCTCTTCTTATGCAAGGAAGCGCACTTGCAACCACTCTCCAAACTCAAATTGGTGATATTTCAGTTCCAACAGCAAAAGAAATCAATGAACAAATTGATTCTTTAGCCTCAGATGCGTCTTTATCAGATGATGATAAAAAATCACTAGGCGCTCTGTATAAAACTGGATTGGACACCCTAGATCAGATAGCGGATTTAACAAGTCAGCAAAAAGATCTTGATAAAAGCTTAAAAGATGCAAATAAAAAGCTATTAAAGTTAGCTAATGACTATACCAATCAACAAAAGATTGAACCCTTAACTAGCGATGATATCAAGAACCTCTCTGATAGTGATTTAGATGCTAGATTAGAGAAAGCTCAACGTGATCTTGTAACAGCTCAGATTGAACTTAATAACGCATCTGACGCTCATAACAAGGTACAGACTCTTCCTGAAAAAGCACAAAATACAGTTACTCAGAACAACGATAAGATTAAAGATCTTTTATCTACTATTGATAAAAATGCCAATCCTGATCTTTTCAAGAATCGTGTTTACGCTCTGTTAATTTGTAAAGCAAATCTTGAGAATTCTCTATTTAAAAACAAGCTAGCAAACCTCTCAATTCTGCAAGATTTAGCAAACTATGAGCAAAAGATTGCTAACATCAAATACAACAGATTAGATAAAGACGTTAAGACCTTAAGTCTTAAAAAGAACCTAGATTATTCTGTTGATGATGAGGAAAAACAAAACGAAGCTATCAGTAAAAAAGATCCTCAGCTTGCTAAAATGGTTGATAGCATCAAGAAAATTAACAGTTATCTTTTAGAACATCGTCAAAAGAATGCACTCTATCAGCATGACTATCAGGAAGTAGATTCTGCTTTAACTAAAGTAGATCAAATGCAAAAGGATCTTGATAATCAAATCAAGGAATTAGGCAAAAGCTTGGTTTTATCAAGATTGTTAAACAAGCAACTGTCAATGTTGCCAAATGTACAGCTAAGCTACGATCTTGATGAGGTAATTGCCAACCTTAATATCTATATCTATGAATTAAGAGAGCAAACTGACAAGTTGCTAGATATAGAGATTATTGTTAATCAGGATATCAAGAAAAATCCATCTTTAGAAAAGTACAGAAGTGATTTAACTACTCTCTACTCTCAAAGAAGACGCGTGCTAAGTGAGTTGTACCAGGTACTCGCTAACGAGCTGAGCACAACCATTGAGTTAAAGGTAAAATACACAAGTTACAACAACATCAGAACCAAGATCAAATCTGATATCTCAGAGCAGTTGTTCTGGGTAAAATCAAATCAGTCTTTAGGGTCTGAGTTTATTTACACATTAGTACCTACTATTAAATATGAGTTTGGTAACTTATTAAATAAACTATCAAGTGACAAGTTTAAAGCACACACCACAAAGACTGCTCTTTTAGTGGTACTGCCATTCATTCTTTTAGCTTTGATTGTTGTTTCATTTAACAGCAGAATTCAAAGATACAATAACGAGCTTGCTCTACGCTTAGACAGAAAGAATGATTCTATCTTTGTAACACCTGCTGCAATCATCAATAACATGATCATGATGGTGCCTCGACTATCGTGGATGGTAGTTATAGGTTCTATCGTCATCTGTCTGTCTTTGGCTACCACAAATTTACAGTACCAAATCATTCTTATCATGGTACTGCATATCTTTGTATTCGTGTTCTTCTTACAGATTATTAAGCCAAACGCTTTAGTTCAAAGACACTTTAGTGTTCAGCCTTATAAATTAAGACAGTATAGAAATCTATTAAATCAGGTATGGATCTTCTCATTGCCACTGCTGATTTTTGCTAATGTAGCTGAGACTGACTCAAACTTTATTTATGCAGATATCACTTCATTTATCGTGGTTCTGTTGTCTTGCGCTGCTCTGCTGTTTATTTCAGTCAGAATGTTTGTAAGAAACCTAGCTGACTTTGCAAACTCATCAGCTACAGCAGTTGTTGGAAGTTTTATTGCGATTATCGTATGCTTAATGGCAGTACTGTTTGTAGCTTCTGGTTACTTGTATTCAATCGTAACTCTAACCAACAGACTTGCCTTTACCTGTTACATCATTTTAGCTTACTATCTTGTAAGCCAAACTATCCACCGTATGATGCATGTCTACATCTTTAAAGCTTCTTTAAAGAAGAAACATGCTCAAGATGATAACAACAGTGAGGAAATTACCGCACAGAACTTTATTGCAATGCTGAACATGAGCCCTTCTCATTTATGTTCAAAAGCTTTTAAGATTGTAAACACTGCACTGCTTACAATTACAGCCTTCTTTATGTACATTCAGTGGAATGATCTAGCATCAGTCTTAAGATACTTAGATACCATTCAGATTTGGACAAAGACAGAGCTTGTAAATGGAACCCCAGTAGTAACAGACTATCTGTCACTAGCTAACATTCTTTTAGCAATATTTATTCTGATTATCACAAGTGTCCTGAATAAGAACTTACCTTCTATTTTAGAAAAGCTCCTGCTCATCAAGAAAGGCATCAATCAGAAGAGCACCGGCTATACCGTAAAGGTAATTACCTCATACCTCATCACAGGTTTCGGAATCATATGTGCGGCCGGTTCTGTGGGAATACGATGGGAAAACCTACAGTGGTTAGTTGCAGCCTTATCTGTAGGCTTAGGTTTCGGTCTTCAGGAAATCTTTGCTAATTTCGTATCTGGTATCATTCTTCTGTTTGAAAGACAGACCAGAGTTGGCGATATCATTACCTTGAATGGTCTATCAGGAACAGTAAACAAGATCAGAATTCGTTCTACTACAGTGATGTCTTTTGAGAACAAGGAAGTAATGATCCCTAACAAAGAGTTCATCACCTCAGCTCTTACTAACTGGTCTTTAACCAGTACAGTTACTAAGTTAGAGTTCGTAGTAGGTGTTGCTTACGATGCTGATGTTGAAAAGGCAAAGAGTCTGTTACTTTCTATTGTTAACAGATGCCGTTACATTTCAAAGGAGCAAGCTTCTTTAATCTACATTAAAGAGCTAGCAGCAAGCTCTGTTAACATTTGCGCTGAAGTCTATGTAACAAACATTGGCGACAGAAAACTCACTATGGATTATTTAAGCCGTGAGACCTTAAGTGTCTTTGCTAAGAACGGCATCGAAATTCCATTCGATCAGTTAGATCTTCATGTAAAGACCTTAGAAAAAGACGAGTTCATCAAGCAATTGAGAAATGGACTTTTCAATAAGAATAACGATTCAGAGCTTAAGGTGGAACTTGAAAATAAGACTTCTGAAAACAAGGTTACCCCTCAGCTAGAAAATGCTAAGGCATAAATTGGAGATAGATTGAAAACTCCATCTTAAAAACGACGAGGGGAAGCTTACGCTTCCCCTTTTAGTTGTTTGCAAGAGCAAACAAAGAATTCTTAAGACTATTTGTCGTCTTCTTTTTCTTCAATTGCCTCAAAAGGACATACAGACTGACAAGCTGCACAATCTGAACACATCTCTGCATCGATCTTAAAACTGTCATCAGGCTGTTGCTCTATGGCGCCACAAGGACAGATATCCTGACATTCACCGCACTGAGAACAAATCTCATTATTGATAACAAACATTGGTACACCTTCAAATTATTACAGTTTTATTAAATTGTTACAGTTTTATTTAAGACGCTATAATACCATTTAATAGGATTAGATAAAAAGGCAATTTATGAATAGCATCACTGAAAATTTAAATCACATTCACTCATCCATCACTAACGCTATTGCTAACTCCAAGAGAGAGCAAAATAGCGTAAAGCTTTTGTGTGTAAGCAAAACCAAGCCTAAAGAGATGGTTATTGAAGCTTACAAAGAAGGTGAAAGACACTTTGGTGAATCATATGCAGTTGAAGCATCTGAGAAAATTGAGCAACTAAAAGAATTAGGCTATAACGACATTGTTTGGCACTTTATTGGTCCTATTCAGAAAAATAAGACCAAGCTTATTGCAACTCACTTTGATATTGTTGAAAGCGTTGATAGAGTTATCGTTGCTAAAAGATTAGATGAGCAAAGACCAGATAACCTAAAACCACTTGAAGTTTTAATTCAGGTTAACATCTCTGATGAGTCACAAAAGTCAGGCTGTGCTTTATCAGATATAGATGAGCTCATAAAAGAAATTCAAGGCTGTAAAAAGCTAAAGTTACGTGGTTTCATGGGAATTGGAAAAGATACAGATAACCGTGATGAAATCACAGAGGAATTTGCACAATTAAAGAACCTCTTTGACAAGTACAAGACAAGCATTGCTGATTTTGACATACTGTCTATGGGTATGACCCATGACTTGGATCTTGCTATTGCTCAAGGTTCAACAGAAGTTCGAATTGGAACTGCAATTTTCGGTGCTAGAGAGTACAAAAACAAAACTATGAACGATGTAAAAGTAGCTTTCATCGGTGGCGGCAACATGTCTAGCTGCATCTATGACAGCATTATCAAAGATTATGACGCAAAGAATATTACTGTAAGTGGACCTCATTTAGAGAAATTAGAAAAATTCAAACAGCACGGTTCTAACATCACTACAGATAATGTTAAGACTGTAGAGCAATCTCAGGTGATCTTCTTAGGTGTAAAACCTCAGATCTTAACTTCTGTCCTTGAAGAAATTAAAAATTCAAACATTTCTTTAGATGGTAAGTTATTTATATCTATGGCTGCTGGTTATAAGTTATCTTCAATTTATGCAAAATTACAAACTCATAATCTTATTCGCATCATGCCAAACACTCCTGCAAAATTAGGTTTAGGAGTCATTGCTGTAAGCTACGATTCAGCCGTAACTGATAGCGAAAAAGAGTTATGCAAAAAGATGTTATCTCACATGGGTGAGTGCATTGAAGGCGACGAGCAGGCATTGAATGTGATTGGTGCTATCTGTGGTTGCGGACCAGCCTTTGTATACAGATTTATGGAATCACTGATTAGTGAAGCTGTAAGAAATGGCATTGCTCCTAATGATGCCAGAAAGATGGTTGAACAGACAGTGTTTGGTTCAGCCTCTATGGTAATTAAAAATCAGGATACCTCAATTGCTGCTCTAAGAGAGGCTGTAACCTCTAAAGGAGGTACTACCTTTGCAGGTCTTTGCAAGATGACTGAAGGTAATTTTGAACAAATTATGCAGAACACAATCCAAGCAAGTCTTGACAGAACCTACGAATTTGAGAAGATGTTCTAACAGATTTTCAATGAAGGATTAAACATGGCAATTCATTATCTAATTATGTTTGTAACTGCAGTGGTGATGCTCTTTGAATTAAGAGCTCTAATGCAGTCATCTAGCATTGACTACTACCATCCTTTTACACAAGCTGTAGTAAAACTCACAGAGCCTTTGTTAGGTCGATTACCTATCAGAAACATCCATATAAAAGGCTTTTACTATTGTGGTTTTATTGTAGCTTTTGTAATTGCTGTAGTTTTCTTTACTGTATTGGTATGTTTGTCATCATCTATTGATGTTGTACTGATTGCTCTAGCATCAATTATCATGACAGTTAAAAGCTTTGGATATCTTCTGATCTTTTTACTCTTAGCTCAGGCTTTAACTTCATGGTTACCTAACACTCGTTATTTAAGCATGACTTTTGCTCAGATCACTTACCCTGTTGTAGCTCCAGTTCAAAAGCTGATCCCTCCAATAGGTATGATTGATTTATCTTTAATGATTGTTATGATTGCGCTCTTTGCTCTTAATACGCTGTTTGGTAATATCTTTGGAGCACTTTGGTATATTTGTTAAGCAAATTTCAAAGCTAATTTATCAAAATAAAACCGGCATCAAGCCGGTTTTATTTTTTACTCTAGGGTAAATTCAGTATCCTCGATTGGAGGAGTTTGAACGTCCTCTTCTTCAGATTTAGGAACTACAATTTCAAGAGAATCAATCTTTTGGAAGCCTCTTGGTAATAAATCACCAGCCTTACTTCTAGAGCTAATTCTCTCTTCAATTTCTTTTGAAGATAAGTTAATAGTTCTCTTGCCACAGTGGATTATCATTGAAGCTTTCTCTGGAACAATCTCCATGGTTGCAATACCGTCAGCACCAATAGCCAATTTAGCACCGTTAATACCAATAAGCTTATTACCCTTACCTTGAGACAGTTCTGGCAGTTCACTTACCTTGTAAATTAACAGACGTCCTGTCTTACTTGCTACAGCTAAGAGATCATTATCCTTATTGCCAATTAACAGAGGCTTTAGGATAGTTGCATCGTCATCTATTGAAATAAGAGCTTTACCGGCTTTATTTCTTGTCTGTAAATCCTCAGCCTTAACCATAAAGCCATAGGCTTTATCTGAAGCTACAATAAAGTGCTCATTGTTATGACCTATTACTACATGACATGCACTCTCTCCTGGCTGCAGATTTGCCTTAGCAGATAGAGGTTCACCCTGACCACGAGCTGAAGGTAAGTCTTTTACATCTACCGTGTAGACTCTACCCTTATTAGTAATAAAACATGCTTTATCGTTAGTCTTTCCTGAAGCTTTAGACTTGAAGGCATCTCCAGAACGATAAGACATATTCTCTGCATCAATATCCGAACCGCTAGCAGCTCTAACCCAGCCCATCTTTGATAAGATAACTGTAGCAGGAGTACTTGGTACAAGCTCATCTTCACTGATGGCCTTAGCAACTTCCTTCTGAACAATACGGCACTTTCTCTCGTCGCCATACTGCTTTACATCAGACTGAATTTCTTTCTTGATGAAAGTTTTAAGCTTAGTTTCAGATCCTAACAGAGCTTCAAGCTTTTTCTTTTCCTCGTTAAGCTTATCTTTTTCAGCAGTTAGTTTGATTTCTTCTAATCTTGCTAACTGTCTTAACTTGGTCTCTAGAATGTATTCAACCTGAGCTTCTGATAAGTTAAATCTCTCGATAAGTTTCTCTTTTGGATTGTCTTCATGACGAATAATATCGATTACTTCATCGATATTTAAAACAATCAGTAAGAAGCCTTCTAAGAGATGTAATCTTTTATTAACAATCTCTAAACGGCTGTTTAAACGGCGTCTTACGGTATTGATTCTAAATGTTAGCCACTCAGAAAGAATAGTCTTTAAGTTTTTGATAGCAGGCTTACCATCAATACCTAAGATGTTGAGGTTTACCTTATATCGCTTCTCAAGATCAGTTACAGCATATAAGTGCTCCATGAGCTCATCTAAATCGACACGCTTTGATCTTGGGGTAATGATAATTTTGCAAGGACAGCTGTGATCTGAAGCATTAGTTATAGAAGCCACCATTGGCAGTTTCTTTTTTGACATCAAATCAGCGATCTGACGTTCAATAGAGCCACCAGATACCTGAAAAGGCAGAGCGTTAATTACAATCTCATCCTTTTCAATTGAGTAAACAGCTCTTTGGCGAACAAAACCGCGTCCTGTTTCGTAGATATCCTTTAATTCCTGCTCTGAGTTAGTGATTTCACAACCACATGGATAGTCAGGACCAGGAACATATTTCATTAAGTCTGCTACAGTTAAATCAGGCTTATCCATAAGCGCAATCACTGCATTGGCAACTTCATTCAAGTTATGTGAAGGAATATCTGTTGCCATACCTACAGCAATACCTGTAGTACCATTTAAAAGAATATTTGGCAGTCTTGCAGGTAAAAACTTTGGTTCATTAACTGTTCCATCAAAATTTGGTAACCAGTCAACGCATCCTGAGTTGATATCTGCTAACAGAATATCTGAGTAAGGAGCAAGTCTTGATTCTGTGTAACGCATTGCCGCGAATGACTTAGGATCTTCAACGTCACCCCAGTTACCCTGACCATCTACTAGAGGATATCTGTATGTAAACGGCTGTGCCATGATAACCATAGCCTGATAGCAAGCACTATCACCATGTGGATGGTACTTACCGATTACTTCACCTACGGTTCTTGCTGACTTTGAATGCTTGGCTTTAGGATCGATACCTAATTTTGACATTGCATAAATAATTCTGCGCTGTACTGGTTTCATACCGTCAGTCACAGAAGGCAATGCTCTGTCTCGAATAACGTTCATGGAATAATTTAGGTATGCTTCTTCAGCAAATTCCTGAAGAGGCAATGGTTCAATTCCTTCGAGGCTAAATTTTTTATTAATTTGATCTGACATTTATTTTTTCTCGCACAACCATTGCAGTTGTGTATATAATATTCTTGCTACAGTATATTTTATCAAAAATGCACAACAAAGCCATGTTATCTATGAGTTTTGTGTGACTCTATAACAATAATAAAATCTCCTTGTAAAACGATATTTCTCTACAAGGTTATGTTGTTTCTGAACGATTACATAATGCCAGGTATGACCACAGTGAAAATTTTAAAATACATTTTTGCTTTATCTGTTATTTCTTTTTCAACATTTTCTATACAAGCTAAAGCAGAAACTTTCCATAACATTCCAGATGATTTATTAGCTAAAGCAGTAAGTTCTGAAGTTGTTTATGATGAGGAATTTGATTACACCAAACTAGGCGCTACCTCTAACTTAATGAATACTAGTGCTTTTACTGAGTCTCAAGCTCAAAAAAAGATGTTAGTAGACAGAGTTGTAGTTAACAAAGCTGCACACCAGATGATCCTTATGAAGGATGGTCAGGAGATCAGAAAATTTTGGATAGCTTTATCTGATAAACCTTATGGCAAAAAACAGTTTGAAGGCGATAAGAAGACTCCAGAGGGCACTTATACTCTAGACTATATCAAGCAGAGATCAAATTACTATAAGGCTTTCCACATTTCCTATCCAAATTCAAAAGATATTGAGTTTGCAAGAAGCTATGGCAGAAGGCCTGGTGGCATGATTATGGTTCACGGGCAGCCACCTTCAAGAAGCAGCTATAACGAAACAGTACAGAGAACTGATTGGACTAATGGCTGTATTGCTTTATTAAACCCAGATTTAGATGTATTTTTATCTATGGTAGATGTAGGAACTCCAATTACGATCAATCCATAATAGAGTTCCTAGCTTCAACTAATCATCAGGGAACCATTTAGCAGATGCGTTAGATTCTTCCCCTTGAACACTCAAAACGATATCCACTACATGGACATCGTTTTTTAATTGCTCCTGAGCACCGGTAAACCAAATCTCAGCAACAATGCAGTCATCAATATCTGAATCAGAAGGATCCAACTCGTCATCTTCAGATATATTTCTGAATCTGCACTCCATAGAATAGTCATCATCATTAGTGATTTTACGAACATTTGCATAAACATCAGGATCATTAAGACTTAGAGCCTCTTCACTAATAGTTGTATACAAATCTACAACTTGCTCAGTAAGAGCATCAATTTGTTCATCTGTTAAATTGTCAACATCAACCATATTAAACAAGTTCTCCACCAGAACAGAAAGTTGAACCAGTTACATGGTGTAATGTTCTCTTAAAACCAGGATTGAAGCACTCTTCCTTGTCGTCCCAGCAATCAGCCTTTACATAGACATTAACAACTTTTGATAAACAAATGCCTTTTTCAGCAAATAACTCTTCATCCTGCAATTCACACTCAAAATAAGCTAAAGCACCTGACATCACATCTAAGCCTAACTTCTGAGACTTTTCAGTTTTAATATCTTTTACCTGTAACTTATTACCAACATCTCGACCGTGAACAGAACCTAATTCTAAGGCGGTTTTCTTCTGATCTTCGCTAGGCAGTGCTACAACAAATTTCTTAGTATGACGGATGTTTTCTGAAGTTGTATGTTCCTTATCAAGAACGAGTAATAAAACATCAGGATCATAAGGGCATGACCAAGCTGCAGTCATACCATCAGGTACATCTTTAGAGCTCTTAGTAAAGATACAAACTAAAGGACCACCTGAAAATGCTCTATAAGCTAAAGAATTGTCGATATTTTTATACATACGAGCCTCTATATAGCACAAAAAGAAAAAGAGCCTCCTAGGAGACTCTTCTATTTTATCTTATTTATCTAAATATTAGATAGTATTATCTAAATCTGCAGGAGGCCAGTTCTCAAGACGCATACCTAAAGATAAACCTCTTTCAGCAAGAACATCCTTGATTTCAGTCAATGACTTCTTACCGAGGTTAGGTGTCTTAAGTAACTCTACTTCAGTCTTCTGAACTAGATCACCAATATACTTGATGCCTTCGGTCTTCAGACAGTTTGCAGAACGAACTGTTAACTCGAGATCTTCAACAGGACAAATCAACTTAGGATCGATTAGAGGTCTGAATGAAGAATCTTCTGTAGGAGCTACAGAATTTCTGATATCTACAAATGAGTTTAACTGATCTGCGAAGATAGTTGCAGCGATGCTTACAGCATTCTTTGGATCGATAGTACCATTGGTCTCGATATCAAGAATTAACTGCTCTTTCTCATCTGCAATAGGAGCTGTGTGAACTGCAACATTTAACACTGGGCAGTATGAAGGATCGATCTGTAAATGACCGATGAAACGCTCTTCAGAACCTTCAACATAAGGACGATTTACAGCTGGAACATAACCACGGCCACGAGTTACATGTAAGTGCATGTTTAACTCTTTATTCTCGTCTGTTAAATGGCAAATAATTTGCTCTGGATTCTTAATCTCAATACCAGCTGGACACTGAATGTCAGCAGCAGTAACAGGACCTACACCTTTCTTCTTTAACTGAAGAACAGGCTCATCTCTTAAAGAACCTTCAGCAGCAACAGCAACTTCTTTTAAATTTAAAAGTATAAGAAGAATATCTTCTTGAATGCCTTCTACTGCACTGTATTCATGCACTACACCATCAATTTCAACTGCGGTGATGGCATATCCAGGAATAGAGGACAGCATAATACGACGGAGTGCTGTGCCTACGATTTGAGCATAATGTGGCTCAAATGGCTCAAGAATTACACGGCTTACATTACGAGAAAGCTCGGTAACTTCTTTAATATTTGGCTTAATAGAATCAATGATCTGATCCAAGGTTTCACCCTCGTTTTTTAGTACAGTTAGTTAGCTAGAAATCTGAATGGGCGCAGCTATGCGCCCATAGGATTATTCAGCTGCTTTAGAATCTTTTGACTCTTCTGCAACTTCAGGACGGTCAGTTAACATGATGTAAGCTACAGGAGCTTTATCAGTTGAACGTAAACCAGCCTTTAAGATACGGGTGTAACCGCCGTTACGGTTAGCTGATAGCTTACCAATAACGTTGAATAACTTAGCAACAACTGCTTCGTCACGAAGACGAGCCTGAGCTAAACGACGGTTTGCAACGGTATCAACTTTAGCTAAAGTGATTAAAGGCTCAACGAAGCGACGTAATTCCTTAGCCTTTGGAACAGTAGTCTTAATTACTTCGAAGGTTAATAAAGCTTTAGCTAAATTACGGTACAATGCAGCACGGTGTGCAGCTGTACGACCTAAATGACGGCCACTTAAACGATGACGCATTTTAAATTCCTTCTAAACAGTTATTTGTTTGGTGCACGAAGTCCTGGAGGTGGCCAGTTTGCCACACGCATACCTAAAGACAAGTTTCTCTGAGCAAGGACGTCTTTAATTTCATTTAATGACTTCTTACCTAGATTTGGTGTCTTAAGCAACTCTACTTCGGTCTTCTGTACCAAATCGCCGATGTAAATGATATTCTCCGCCTTTAAGCAATTTGCAGAACGAACGGTTAATTCCAAATCGTCTACTAACTGCATTAAAACTGGATCAGGCATTGGAGGAGCAGCAGGTGTCATTACACGCTCGCTGATCTCTTCCTTATCTACTATGTTGCAAATGCTGTCACAGATCAGATTAGAACCATTCATTAAAGCAACTTCTGGAGCAATTGTTCCGTTAGTTTCAATATCGATTACTAATCTATCTAAATCTGTACGCTGCTCAACACGTGCTGACTCTACTTCGTAGACATAACGACGTACTGGGCAATAGTTTGCATCAATTAAGATGGTCTCATCTGAATCAGCAGGGACATGCTTATCAGAGGTTGCCATCACATAACCCTGACCAGAGGTGATGCGAAGTTTCATCGACAACGAAGCCTTGGCACCTTTTAGAGTGCAAATACGGGCTTCAGGGTCAACAAAAGAAATATTTTCAGGACATACGATATCAGAAGCATGAACTTCGCCTTCGCCACGTCTCTCAATTGTTAACCAAACAGGCTCTTTTAAAGGTTCTTGAGCTGAGATAGCAAGAGACTTTAAGTTCATTACTACATCAAATAAAGTTTCCTCAAGATCAGCTTTAGAGCTGTTAATGTCCTTAACGCCCGCCATCTGAAAAGCATCTACTGCTGTTCCAGACAGGGTCTTTAGTAAAATTCCACTTAAAGCTACGCCTAATGTGTAACCGAAACCACGCTCAAGTGGCTCAAGCACTAAACGTGCATGATTTGGGCTGACTTCAGTATAGTCAACTGGCTTTGGCTTTAGTAGTTCAACAACAGACACTAGAGATACCCCACATTATAAAAGCGGTGCTGGCAATGTTGCCGTTATTACTTAGAATACAATTCGACGATGAGCTGTTCCTTAATATCGGAAGGTAGCTCAGCACGTTCAGGATTGCTCTTATAAGTACCCTTCATATGATCGTGATCAACATCGATCCATGTTGGCTTAGTAGCACGCTGTCCTGATAAGTCGATTGCGGCCTTAATACGTAACTGCTTCTTTGCCTTTTCGCGAACTGCAATAACGTCTGAAGGCTGTACCTGGTAAGAAGGAATGTTTACGATGTGATCGTTAACAGTAATTGCCTTGTGGCTTACCAACTGACGTGCTTCCATACGGGTTGAACCAAAACCCATACGATAAACTACGTTATCCAGACGTGCCTCAAGAAGCTGTAACAGGTTCTCACCGGTGTTACCGTTCATTCTTGATGCTTTCTTGTAGTAGTTACGGAACTGACGCTCTAATACGCCGTAAATACGACGAACCTTCTGCTTCTCACGTAACTGCATGCCGTAGTCTGAAAGGCGTGCTTTATTTGCGCCATGCTGACCTGGTGCTGTGTCTAACTTGCACTTGGTGTCAATTGCACGAACACCTGACTTTAAGAATAAGTCAACACCCTCACGGCGGCTTAATTTCAGGGCTGGACCTGTATATTTTGCCATTTATCTTTCTCCAGAAATTGAACTCGTTAGGTTATACGCGACGCTTTTTAGGTGGGCGACAACCGTTATGAGGGATTGGGGTAACATCGGTAATATTGGTGATCTTATAACCCTGATTATTTAAAGCACGGATTGAAGACTCACGACCAGGACCTGGACCCTTAACCAAAACTTCAAGATTCTTAACACCGAATTCTTTAGCAGCCTCACCAGCACGCTCTGCAGCTACCTGAGCAGCGTATGGAGTTGACTTACGAGAACCACGGAAACCTGAACCACCAGCGGTTGCCCATGATAGAACATTACCCTGACGGTCTGAGATTGACACGATGGTGTTATTGAAAGATGCATGGATGTGTGCTACGCCATCAGCAACCTGCTTCTTTGAGCGCTTGCCTGAACGAGCACGTGTAGCAGTAGCAGTAGCTGCCTGCTGTTCTTTTTTGATTTCTTCAGCCATCTAAGCTCTCCTACTTCTTAATGCTCTTGCGAGGACCCTTGCGAGTACGTGCATTGGTCTTAGTACGCTGTCCACGTACTGGTAAACCTCTGCGGTGACGCAGTCCACGGTAAGTACCAAGGTCGATTAGGCGCTTGATGTTCATAGAAACTTCACGACGAAGATCACCTTCAACGGTGAACTTAGCCACTTCGGCACGGATTTTATCTACAACAGACTCATCTAAATCTTTAAGTCTTGCAGACTCTTCAACACCTGCGTTAGCAAGAATCTCGCTTGCGCGGGTTGGGCCGATGCCATAGATTGACTGTAATGCAATCACAGCGATCTTTTGATCAGGCACATTGATGCCAGCTATACGGGCCACTATTGATCTCCTAAATATAGGTCGGTTAAAAACAATGGCTGTCGCAAAGCCCGTTAGGATACGCGACAACCGCTCATAGTGCACTTTGGCATGTCAGAAAAGCACCAAGATGTTACTCTTAGTGCTTAAGCTGTATGATTATACAGATTTTAATTTAAACATGCAAGCGAACTTGCATATTTAAACAAGCATTAGCCCTGACGCTGCTTATGCTTTGGATTCTCACAGATAATGCGAACTACACCGTGACGACGAACTACTTTGCAGTTGCGGCACATTTTTTTAACTGAAGCACCAACTTTCATTTTTATTCTCCAATTAACTAGATATTAACGACCGTAATTTCTTAAGTTTGCCTTACGCATGATATCACCGTACTGTTGATTCATCATATGACTCTGTAACTGAGATACGAAGTCCATGCAAACAACTACGATAATTAGTAATGAAGTACCACCGAAGTAGAACTGAACATTAAACCAGTTCATTAGCATCTGTGGAACAAGGCATACTAATACCATGTATAAAGAACCACTTAAGGTTAAGCGAGTCATTACCTTATCAATGAATCTTGCAGTTTGCTCACCAGGACGAATACCTGGAATGAAAGCACCACCCTTCTTCAAGTTATCTGCTATCTCACGAGGATTAAACACAAGTGCAGTATAGAAGAATGTGAAGAAAATGATTGCTGCAGCATACAATAATTCATATAGAGGCTGACCTGGCTGTAAAAAGACAGAAATGCTACCTAAAACGTTAGATACAGCATTATCGCCTTGGCCGAACCAAGATACAACGGTACCAGGGAACAGAATAATTGACGAAGCAAAGATTGCTGGAATAACACCTGATAAGTTGATCTTTAATGGTAAATTAGAGCGTGGCTGAGAGTAGATTCGATTACCCATTTGGCGTTTAGCGTATTCGATAACAATCTTACGCTGACCGCGCTCAACGAAAACCACGAAGAAGGTCACTAGGACCACTACTACACCAATAATCAGCAATGCGATTGTTGACAAGTCACCCTGACGAGACTGCTCGAAAGTTCTTGCTAAAGCTGATGGTAGACCTGCAACGATACCAGCGAAAATGATCAATGAAATACCATTTCCGATGCCACGTTCAGTGATCTGCTCACCTAACCACATCAAAAGCATTGTACCGGTTACTAAGCTTACTGTAGTAACAAAGTAGAATCCAAAACCAGGATTATCTACTAAACCTGGCATCATGTTTGGAATACCTGTTGCCATACCGAAAGCTTGAAGAGCTGCTAAAAATACAGTAGCAACACGTGTGTACTGAGTAATCTTACGACGACCAGACTCACCTTCTTTCTTAAGCTCTGCTAAATTTTTGTTTAGCACAGCAAGTAACTGGATGATAATAGATGCAGAGATATATGGCATGATACCTAATGCTAAAACTGATGCACGCTCAAGAGCGCCACCAGAGAACATATTGAACATGCCAATAATGGTTCCGCTTTGCGAATCGAAAACACGCTCAAGAACGTCAGCATTCACACCTGGAACAGGAATAAATGAACCAAGTCTGAACATGATCAGAGCAATCACAACAAACAAAAGACGCTGACGAATTTCGCCAGTGCCCTTAGATTGCTGAGCAGCCATTTCACGACTTCTCTCAAATAGCGATTTTCTAGCCATGCAAAACCTCATTAAGGGGCCATTTAGGCCCCCTTTTTAATTACTTAGCTGAAGCAGCCTTCTTTGCTGCTTTCTGCTCTGCAGTTTTCTTAGCAGGCTTCTGCTTGCCAGCTGCAGCTAGAGCCTCAAGACGTGACTTCTGCTTAGCAGCAGATTTAGCGTTTGACTTCTCTAAACGAGCAGCTGCATCAGTGATGTACTGAGCAACTTCTACGGTACCACCAACTGCTTCAATAGCAGCTTTAGCACCCTTAGTTACGCCTACTCCCTTTAAGGTGATCTTCTTAGTGAAGTTAGGAACGCGTGATAATACTACCTTAACGTACTTAACTTTCTTGTTGATTAAGCGAGCTGCTAATAAAGCTGCCATATCAACTACATCACCCTCAATACGATTTAAATCGTTTAAGGTAACCTGAGCAGTAACGTCAGCCTTTGGAGACCAGAAACCAAACTTTGGTAAACGGATCTTCATTGGCATCTGACCGCCTTCGAAACCTGGACGCTTGTGAGCACTCTTACGAGCACCAGCACCTTTAACACCACGACCACAGGTCTTGCCTAAGCCAGAGCCAATACCACGACCAACGCGAACAGCTGCTTTACGTGAGCCTTCTGCAGGCTTTAAAGTATCTAAACGCATGTTTTACTCCTCGACTTTTAGCAAGTAGCTAACCTTATTGATCATACCGCGAACTGAAGGAGTATCCTCTAACTCAACGGTGTGACGAATGCGGCGTAAGCCTAAACCCTTAACGGTAGCAATGTGCTTTGGCTGACGACCAATAGTGCTCTTAATTAGAGTAACTTTAACGGTTTTCTTATCTGCCATTTTTTACTCCATGATTTCCTTCACTGAAAGGCCACGCTTTGCAGCAATTGCCTCAGGAGTACGCATAGAAGCTAAAGCAGCAACAGTTGCTCTTACAACGTTGATTGGGTTGGTTGAACCATAAGCCTTAGCTAAAACATTACGAACACCAGCAACTTCTAGAACAGCACGCATAGCACCACCAGCAATAATACCGGTACCTTCTGATGCAGGCTGCATGTAAACCATAGAACCTGAATGCTCACCCTTAACTGAGTGGTACAGAGTACCATTGTTTAGGCTGATGTTGTTGTTTACGTTACGACGAGCCTGCTCAATTGCCTTCTGAATTGCAGCTGGTACTTCGCCTGCTTTACCGTAACCATAACCTACACGGCCGTTACCATCACCAACTACTGTTAAAGCGGTGAAAGAGAAAATACGACCACCTTTTACTACTTTAGCTACACGATTTACAGCTACTAACTTCTCTTGTAGCTCGCCAGCCTGAGTTTCATCTTTGTGTTGCATTTTCACACTCCTAGAACTTGAGGCCAGCTTCACGTGCTGCGTCAGCTAATGCTGCAACGCGGCCATGATACTGATAGCCTGATCTGTCAAAAGCTACGGTGTCAACCTTAGCTGCGATTGCACGCTCGGCAACAGCCTTACCAACAACTTTGGCAGCTTCTACGTTACCAGTGTACTTAAGACCCTTTACTAGGTCCTTATCTAAAGTGCTAGCTGAAGCTAAAACACGGTTATCATTGCTGATAATCTGAGCATAGATGTGACGTGGAGTACGGGTAACAACTAAACGAGTTACACCTAACTCATGCATCTTTGCACGAGATTTAGTAGCGCGGCGAATGCGTGCTTCTTTCTTATCGAACATGTTATGCCACCCTATTATTTCTTCTTAGCTTCTTTAATGTGAATGATTTCGTCTGCATAACGAACACCTTTGCCCTTATATGGCTCTGGAGCACGGAATGCGCGAACCTTTGCAGCAACCTGACCTAATAAAGCCTTATCATAGCTCTTTAGGATGATGTCAGTCTGAGATGGAGTCTCAGCAGTAACACCTTCAGGTAACTCGTAGTCTATTGGGTGAGAGTAACCTAAAATTAGGTTTAAGGTCTTACCCTTAACAGCTGCACGGTAACCAACACCAACAAGCTTTAAAGCCTTCTCGAAACCTTTATCTAAACCAACAACCATGTTGTGTAATAAAGCACGTGAAGTACCTGACTGCATGTTTGACTCAGTGGTATCTTCCTTCTGAATAACTAAGATCTGGTTATTCTCGTACTTAACACCAACTGTTGGATGTAAATTTAAGGTCATCTCGCCTTTCTTAGACTTGATGGTAACCTTCTGACCGTCGAGAGTAACTTCGACGCCCTGAGGAACTGCGATATGTTCCTTAGCAATACGTGACATGTTGCCTCCCTAATTATGCGACGTAGCAAATAACTTCGCCGCCCAAGCCGTCCTTACGGGCAGCACGATCGGTCATTAAGCCTTTAGAAGTTGAAATAACAGCGATACCTAAACCATTCATGATACGTGGTAATTCGCTGCTTCTCTTGTAAATACGCAGACCAGGACGTGATACACGCTTGATCATTTCGATTACAGGAGCGCCTTCATAATATTTCAGGCCAATTTCTAAAACTTTCTTAACTTCACCATTCTCTGCAACAGAAGAAACATAACCTTCTTTTAATAGCAGATTAGCTAAAGCAACCTTTAACTTAGATGAAGGCATTGTAACTGAAACTTTGCCAGATGCCTGGCCGTTGCGAATGCGGGTTAATAAATCCGCAATAGGATCTTGCATCATTTGTATCTCTCCTCTTACCAGCTAGCCTTGTGTAGACCAGGGATTTCGCCACGCATCATGTGCTCACGTAGCTTAATACGGCATAAACCGAATTTACGTAAGTAACCATGTGGACGACCTGTCTCACTGCAGCGATTACGCTGACGTGAAGGGCTTGAATCACGTGGTAGTGCTGCTAAAGCCTGCACTGCTGCGAAACGCTCTTCATCTGAAGCAGATACGCTAGAAATAATCTTTTTGAGATCTGCGCGCTTTGCACGATACTGTTCTGCTAAACGCTTTCTTTTAAGATCTCTGTAAATCATTGAAGTCTTAGCCATTAGTTCGTCCTCGAATTACTTGTGGGCCTGAGTACGGAATGGGAAGTTGAAAGCCTCTAATAAAGCTTTACCTTCTTCATCTGTCTTAGCTGTTGTGGTGATAGTGATATCTAAACCACGAACTGCATCAACTTTATCAAAGTCGATCTCAGGGAAAATGATCTGCTCACGTACACCCATTGAGTAATTTCCTCTGCCATCGAATGACTTAGCAGATAAACCACGGAAATCACGGATACGTGGAATTGCGATCACAATTAAACGCTCGAGGAACTCCCACATACGCTCACCGCGTAGTGTAACTTTACAGCCGATTGGATAGCCCTCACGAATATGGAAGCCCGCTACGGATTTGCGAACTTTGGTGATTAGAGGCTTCTGACCAGCAATTGCGGTCATATCGCGTGCAGCATTCTCTAAAACTTTCTTATCTGCAACTGCTTCACCAACACCCATATTCAGGGTGATCTTCTCAATCCGAGGGACTTGCATGATTGTCTTGTAACCAAATTTTTCTGTTAAGGCTTTGATTACTTCCTGCTTGTATAGATCATGCAGTTTCGCCATCGTTATTCTCCTTTAATTAACGCTTACTTGGCTGATGAAGAAATGATCTTGTCATTTGACTTGAAGAAACGAACCTTTTTACCGTCTTCGATTCTGAAGCCAACACGATCAGCCTTCTTAGTATCTGGGTTGTAGATTGCAACATTAGAAACATCAATAGGTGCTTCGATGTCTACAATACCGCCCTGAACGCCAAGATTTGGGTTAGGTTTCTGGTGTTTTTTCTTGACATTAATGCCTTCAACTAACACCTTGTGCTCACTAGTTAAAACACGGGTAACTTTACCAGTCTTGCCCTTGTCCTTACCTGTGATAACGATTACTTCATCGTTGGTGCGAATTTTCGCTGCCATTTTATTAATACTCCCTGTAAATTAGAGTACTTCTGGAGCTAAAGATACAATCTTCATAAATTGCTCTGAACGTAGTTCACGAGTAACTGGTCCGAAGATACGAGTACCGATAGGCTCATGCTGAGCAGTTAATAAAACTGCTGCGTTAGTGTCAAAGCGAATTACTGAACCGTCTGGTCTGCGAACACCTTTCTTGGTGCGAACAACAACAGCGTCTAGTACGTCGCCCTTCTTAACCTTGCCGCGTGGAATTGCGTCTTTAACAGACACCTTAATAATGTCGCCAATGCCAGCGTAACGGCGGTGTGAACCACCTAAAACCTTAATACACTGAACTGCACGTGCGCCAGAATTATCGGCAACGTCAAGCATGCTTTGCATCTGGATCATTTCAAATGCTCCGGTTAAATATAAAAAAACAACTCTCTAAAACTAATTTAGAAAGGCGCTAAAATATACCATAAAAAAAATGAGACCGCAAGCATATATTCTCGCGGTCTCTCTCATTTGTTAGAGATTAGGCGTTCTGAGCCTTCTCGATCACGCTAACTAGTTTCCAAGAAATAGTCTTAGCAACTGGCTTGCATTCACAAATCTCAACAATATCACCTACGTGAGCAGCGTTCTCAACGTCTGATACGTGGAACTTGGTAGTACGAGTAATAATCTTACCGTATACTGGATGAGCAATACGGCGCTCTACTGCTACTACACAAGCTTTCTGCATCTTATCGCTTACAACGCGACCGCGAAGAGAGCGAGCTACTTTTGCATTTTGTTCTGACATTTAACTCTACCTCTACTTTGCGCTCTCTGAGTTTAATTTCTCAGAAAGGATTGTGTTAATACGTGCGATATCGCGACGTACCTTACGAACGTTATCAGTCTGCTGTAACTGACCAGTCTTTAACTGAAAACGTAGGTTGAACTGCTCGCGCTGAAGATTTGAGAGTTCAGTCTTTAAGTCTTCAACTGACTTATTGCGTAAATCGTTTGCTTGCATTAGATCACCTGCTTACGAACGAAGGTGGTAGTTACTGATAATTTTGCTGAAGCAAGACGGAAAGCCTCACGAGCAACTTCTTCACTAATGCCACCGATTTCGAAAAGTACACGACCAGGCTGAATTGGAGCAACCCAGTACTCAACAGTACCTTTACCTTTACCCATACGAACACCAAGAGCTTTCTGAGTGATTGGCTTGTCTGGGAACACACGGATCCAAACTTTACCTTCACGCTTCATCTCACGAGTGAACGCACGACGTGCAGCTTCGATCTCACGAGCAGTAATCTGGCCGCGAGATGTAGCCTTAAGACCAAACTCACCGAAAGATACGATTGAGCCAGCGTATGCTAAGCCTTCATTACGACCTTTCTGAGTCTTACGATATTTTGTACGTTTAGGTTGTAACACTTATACTTCCTCCGTTACTCAGCAGCCTTTGAAGCTGGAGCTTCTTCGGTCTTCTTAGCACCGCGACGGCCACGGCCATTGCGAGCCTGGTTGTCATCACGACGGCCACGACGACCTGCTGGAGCAGCTGCATTGTTACGGTCTTCGGTCTCTTCCTGAGTTAAAGGTAAACCACCTAAAACTTCACCCTTGAAGATCCAAACCTTAACACCGATTACACCATAGGTTGTTACTGCTTCTGATAAAGCGTAGTCGATATCAGCACGTAGTGTGTGTAGAGGTACACGACCTTCACGTAACCACTCTGAACGAGCGATTTCAGCACCACCTAAACGGCCTGATACTTCAACCTTGATACCCTTAGCACCAGCACGCATAGCGTTCTGAATTGCTTTCTTCATAGCGCGACGGAACATTACACGGCGCTCTAACTGAGAAGCAATAGAATCTGCTACTAACTTAGCGTCTAAATCAGGCTTGCGAATCTCGCTGATATTAACCTGAGCTGGAACACCTGCGATTGCAGAGATCTTCTGACGTAACTTCTCAACATCCTCACCCTTCTTACCGATTACGATACCAGGACGAGCGGTGCAGATGGTTACACGAATGCTCTTTGCAGGACGATCAATAACGATCTTTGATACAGATGCGTTCTTTAACTCGTTGGTTAAATACTTACGAACTGCAGAGTCGCTCTTGATGTTAGCAGGGAAATTTGCAGTAGATGCATACCAAACAGATGAGTATGGTCTAGTGATACCAAGTCTGATTCCGTTTGGATTAATTTTCTGACCCATGATTACTCCCTAACGCTATCTGCTACAACAACAGTGATATGAGAAGTACGCTTTACAATGCGATCTGCACGGCCTTTAGCACGTGGCATGATACGCTTTAGTGAAGGACCCTCATCAACCATGATCTTTGCAACAACTAAATCGTCGATGTCTAAAGACTGGTTGTGCTCTGCATTAGCAATTGCTGAGAGCAGTACTTTACGGATAATAGCAGCAGCCTTACGAGGGCTGAACTGTAATAAATCCAAAGCTTTCTGAACAGGTAAACCGCGAACTTGATCAGCGACCAAGCGAGTTCTCTGTGCAGAAGAACGAGCATAACGGTGTATTGCTTTAACTTCCATTACATTAAACTCCAATTAGGCCTTAGCATCAGTTGCTACGGTGTGACCCTTAAAGGTACGAGTAGGTGCAAACTCACCTAACTTGTGACCAACCATTTCGTCTGAAACGAATACAGGTACGTGCTGACGACCGTTATGAACAGCGATGGTCATTCCAATCATCTGTGGAATGATAACTGAACGGCGTGACCAGGTCTTGATTGGCTTCTTGTCGCCAGTCTGCTGGACCTGCAGTACCTTCTTTAGTAAGGACGCATCAATAAATGGACCTTTCTTTAAAGAACGTGGCATGTTATATCCTCGCTAATCGATTAACGGTGATGAACAATGTACTTATCAGTACGCTTGTTCTTACGTGTCTTGTAACCCTTACATGGAGTACCCCATGGAGAACGTGGCTGAATGCCCTTGTTACGGCCCTCACCACCACCATGTGGGTGATCGATAGGGTTCATAGACATACCACGAACTGTAGGACGTACACCGCGCCAACGCTTAGCACCAGCTTTACCTAACTGAGCTAGCATGTGCTCGCCGTTACCAATCTCACCGATTGTTGCACGACCGTCTGCTAAAACTTTACGCATTTCGCCTGAACGCATACGTAAGGTTACATAAGCACCTTCACGAGCAACTAATTCACAGTAGCAACCTGCTGAACGAGCAAATACTGCACCAGCACCTGGATTTAATTCTACTGCGTGAATTGTTGTACCAAGAGGGATATTGCGCATTGGTAATGCATTACCTACTTTGATAGGAGCATCTGAACCAGATACAACAACGTCACCTTCCTTTAAGCCTTTAGGAGCTAAGATATAGCTACGAACACCATCAGCATAGCAAACTAATGCAATGTGAGCTGAACGGTTTGGATCGTACTCAAGACGCTCTACGCGTGCCTCGATACCATCCTTCTGACGCTTAAAGTCAACTAAACGATAACGCTGCTTGTGACCACCACCAATGTGACGGGTTGAAATGTGACCATAGTTGTCACGACCACCAGTCTTACGCTTCTCTGCTGTTAGAGAACGCTCTGGACCACCTTTCCATAAGCCAGGTGTCTTAATCTGTACGACATGACGACGGGCTGCGGAGGTTGGCTTTGCCTTAATGATTGCCATTACTTGCTCTCCTTGTTAGTCTGCTGTGAGGCATCCTCAATGTCTAACTGAGTACCCTCAGGAAGAGTAACATAAGCCTTTTTCCAATCAGAACGCTTGCCAAAACCACGAGCTGTACGACGTACTTTGCCCTGGAAATTAAGGGTGCGAACAGCTTCAACTTTAACGTTGAATAAAGTCTCAACTGCAGCCTTGATTTCGTCCTTAGTTGCGTCCTTTAATACCTTGAATACTAAAGTATTCTTATCCTGCTGTGCAGCTGAGCTCTTCTCAGAGATTACAGGTGCGCGTAAGATATTCATTAAACGTGCTTCTGACATTATTTCAGCAACTCCTCTACTTTCTTAACAGCTGCAGAAGTAATTAAAACTTTGTCAAAGCCTACTAGGTTTACTGGGTTGAACTCAGCAGTACCTGGCTGACAAACTTCTACTCTGTATAGATTACGAGATGCTAAGAATAAATTCTCTTCGAAAGCATCAGTAACGATTAGAACCTGCTTTAAGCCTAAATCCTTTAATTTTGCAACTAAAGACTTGGTCTTGTGGTCTTCAACTTTGAAGTCGTCAACTACAACTAAGCGGTCCTGACGAACTAACTCTGATAAGATGCTGCTCATAGCTACGCGATACATCTTACGGTTAACTTTCTGGGTCCAATCCTGTGGCTTTGCAGCGAAGATGGTACCACCTGCGCGCCATAATGGTGAACGGGTTGAACCAGCACGTGCACGACCTGTGCCCTTCTGACGGAAAGGCTTCTTACCGCCACCTGATACCTCAGAACGAGTCTTCTGAGCTTTAGTACCGGCGCGTGCAGTGCTCAGGTATGAAACTACTACCTGGTGCACTAATGGCTCATTAAACTCACGGCCAAAGGTGCTCTCTGACACTTCTAGCTGCTTGTCTGCGCCAACTAACTTTAATTCCATGATCCTATTACCTCGGGTTAAGCTTTAAGACTTGGCCTTACAATTACATCCCCGTTATTAGCACCTGGAACAGCGCCCTTTACGAGAAGTAAGTTACGTTCTGCGTCAATGCGAACTAAGTCAAGGCCCAATACTGTAACCTTCTCAGAACCCATATGACCAACCATCTTCTTGCCCTTGAAAACTCTACCTGGGGTCTGATTCTGACCTGTAGAACCTGGGACACGATGTGAACGTGAGTTACCGTGGGTATAATCCTGATGTAAGAAGTGGTAACGCTTGATGGTACCTGCTGTACCCTTACCTTTTGACTGGCCGGTTACATCTACTTTCTTAACGTCCTGGAATGCGTCTACTTTGATTTCGTCGCCAACTTTGTATGAAGCTAGCTCTTCATCATTTAAACGGAACTCCCATAAGCCACGGCCTGCTTGAACACCGGACTTTGCGAAGTGACCAATTTCTGCCTTGGTCATGCGACTTGCTTTGCGCTCACCAGTAGTAACCTGAATTGCGGTATAACCGTCATTCTCTAGATTCTTTAACTGGGTTACGCGGTTTGCTTCTACCTGGATGACTGTTACTGGAACAGATTTGCCGTTCTCGTTGAAAACACGGGTCATACCAAGCTTGCGGCCAATTAAACCGATTGACATTGTATTATTCCCCTATTAGCGAAGGCTGATCTGAACATCCACACCAGCTGCAAGATCTAAACGCATTAAAGCATCTACAGTCTTCTCAGTTGGCTCCACGATATCAACTAAACGTTTGTGAGTACGGATTTCGTACTGATCACGAGCATCTTTGTTTACATGTGGGGAAATAAGGATGGTGTAACGCTCCTTGCGAGTAGGGAGCGGGATTGGACCACGTACCTGAGCGCCTGTGCGCTTAGCGGTTTCAACGATTTCAGCGGTTGAGTGATCAATCAATCTGTGATCGTATGCCTTAAGACGGATCCTAATTCTTTGATTCTGCATTGCAGACTCCATAATAAATAAAAGAACAAGTACACACCTGCCTTCTTACCTTTATTCAAAATAAGAGGAAGTGCTACTATTACCAATTTCTCCCAAAATTAGGGAGAGTCTCATCAGCCGCATCATTACGAAGTAGGGCTGGTCTCGTTACGTACGTTTTTAAGCGCAGAACGAAAGTGCAATTATTATACACAAATTTCGTAGAAGTACAACTTTTTTTTGCTATTTTTCGTACTCGGTAACGTGTTTTTTACCGTACATGGTCAATACTGAGTTTTTATCTAAGTCATACTTGTCTGAGGCAATGTCTAATTTAGGATCAAAGTTAGGTGCACCTTCAATTCCTAAAAGAGATACCACCAATTCATACAAAAGATCATTTGACCAATAGTTCTCACTATTAGCTTTTAAGTTAGCATAAATGCTCTTGCGTCTGTTAATGTAGTTATCTGACAAATAAACTACAGCAGGAATTCTTAACATCTGGGCATTAACATTTACTGGATCATGTCCACCTACGATATGTGGATCTTCACCATGATCTGATAAGTACACCATTCCCATAAAACAGCTATATGATTTTGCTTTCTTGTAGATTTCTGACACTATATGATCTGTATATAGAACAGTATCATCGTAGTAATCATTATTCTCATCATCACCTTTGAACACCATGTATTCAGATGGTAAGCGCTTTTCATATTTCTGATGAGATCCCATTAAATGAATAACAATAAAGTTATTCTTTTTAGGATCGATTTTAGGGAATCGGTTTAATAACTCTTCATCAAAGAAAACACCTTCCATCTTAGCAGAGCCGTTAGTCCAGATTTCCTTATCAGCAGTAGATGCTACTACAGTAATAGGAGTTTCATAGACACCGAACTTTCTTTGATTTGATAGCCAGTAAGTTGTGTATCCAGCTGCCTTTGCTATTTCCATGATAGAAAAAGCATCAACTGTTTTAATTGAAGAGTACTGATTTGCCTGTGTTAAAGCATATGAGAGAACTTGAACAGTCTGAGGCCATGATGCATAAGCATTTTTAAACAGAACTGTATTTAAAGACTCACTCTCTTTACTTAAATTAGGAGTATTGTCTCGGTTAAATCCATAGACTCCCATTCTGTCACGAGTCTCTGATTCACCTATGACAAGGACAAATAAATTGCCATCAGCATTTAAATTGTTATCTAACTTTAATGAGGTTAAAGTTTTAAGTTTCTCAAGTCTTGCTCCTTTTTGCTTTTTATAAGCATCAAAGTTATCTAACTGTCTTGAGGTTAATTTAACTACAGCATAAGGCAGATAGTCCATTCTAGGAAGAGCAAGGAAAACAGACACCACCATTACAAATAAAGAGAATAGAGCAAACTGAAGAGTTGAGCTACGTTTATTAGAATCAATACCCTTAGCTCCTGCGCCAATTCTATTTAATAGGATGTAATTTACAGCAACGATAACTACGAGGATTACAAAGGAAATTACCCACATAATATTAAAGTTGCTTACAAAGAATTCTCTACCCTCAGAACCATTGGTTTGAGCTAAAGCAAGAATAATATCTGAGGAGATCAATGAACCTGTTGCCACGTAGTAACAGATCATGAGTAGAGGGAAAAACAGTCCAATAAAGACTAAAACAAAATAAAGGACTGATAATAGGTGCTTTGAAAAATTACCTGTTATTGAACTTGTATTGCTTGAACCTGTTTTTGTTTTGCTACTAATGCAATTAAAGACATACTTAATACAGGCTAATAGAGAAAAGACTACAAAAGAGAAAGCAACGCCTTTTATAAAATCAAATAATGAGGTGTTTAGACTCAATGAAATAGATAGAACATAAACACTCAAATAGGTAATTTCAAATACTATGAATGCAAAGATTAAGCTTTTGCTCTTGCAAAGATGAAAACTAGACCACAGGCAAAACAGACCTAAGATAGAGTAAGTAGTAAAAGCCAACATACTCTGTAAAGATAAATCATTAACAAAATACAAAATGACTGTGATAGCAACAGCTAAAACGATGTAATAGACTGATTTATAAAGATCTGAATTTGACTTAATCATAATGAATTATTCTTGCAAAAATTTTTGTATATAATACGACATCTTAAGTCAAAGGTGCGATTTTCTATGATTTTTGATTTTTCTCTTCCAGATAACTTTGCTAAAGATTCTCCTAAAAAAGATCTTGTACTGCCAGAAGGCGCAAATGGACTTGTGGTTCACTGTTGTTGCGCGCCTTGCTCTACAAGCTTAGTTGAATGTCTTATCTTTAATAAGATAAAACCACTAATGTTCTTCTATAACCCAAATATCTACCCACAGGAAGAATATGAAAAAAGAAGAGATGAATGGGTTCACTTGTGTGAACTTTTAAATCTTGACTATGTAATCGGTGACTATGATTACGCAAATTGGCAAGAAAAAGTAAAAGGCCTTGAAAATGAGCCTGAAAGGGGCAACCGCTGTTTAAAATGCTTTACCCACAGACTTACTGTAACAGCACTGTTTGCTAAAGAGAACAATATCAACACTTTTACTACAACACTTTGTACCTCCAGATGGAAGAGTAAAAAGCAAGTTGATGCAGCAGGATTTGCAGCTCAAGATGCAGTAGATGGGGTTAAATACTGGGATCAGGACTGGCGAAAGGAAGGGCTTGTTGGTCGCCGTTATGAACTTGTAAAAGAGATTAAGTTCTACAATCAGCTGTACTGTGGATGCCAGTACAGCTTAAATAACACTAATTACAAGAAATAATTAAGCACCATACTGCTTGCGATACTCAAGCATTGCAGGAATGTGCTCTTTTAACTTGTCATCATTTTCGATGTACTTTAATAAGTCATCGAAAGTAACAATAGAGATGATCTTAATGCCGATCTGCTCTTCAGCTTCAGCAATTGCACTCTTCTGACCTTTGCCTTTTTCCATTCTGTTTAAAGCAATTAAAGCAGCCTTAAAGTGAGCTCCATTTGCTTTAATGATTTCTTCAGACTCACGGATTGCAGTACCAGCTGTAATCACATCATCAATTAACAGAATATCACCCTTTAAAGGAGCTCCAACTAAGTTACCGCCTTCACCGTGATCTTTCTTCTCTTTACGGTTAAAGCACCAAGGAACATTCTTGTTATGATCTTTTGCTAAAGCCATTGCAGTAGCACATGCTAAAGGAATACCTTTGTAAGCAGGTCCAAATAAAACATCAAAGCTGATCTTTGCGTCTACTAAAGCATGAGCATAACACTCACCTAAAGTTGCTAAATCCGCACCTGTGTTAAAACCACCTGCGTTAAAGAAGTAAGGACTGGTACGACCTGACTTTAAAACAAAGCTACCAAACTTTAATACGCCTTTACTTAAAGCTAATTCAATAAACTTGCGCTGATATTCCTGCATAAGAACCTCTAAAAATTTTTTGTAAATTTTACCTTATAGTTTCTACACTGTGAATACAAAAATAAACTTCATTCCTTGCTATACTGAACCTTGCAAAAGGAGAAGATTATATGGAGCCTATTTTTAGCATGACAGGTTCTGCAAATATCATCAAAAGCAGTGATATTGCAGATCTAAATATTGATATCACCTCAGTAAATGGCAGATTTTTGGAAGTCAATTTCAAAATGCCAGACTCTTTAAGACACCTTGAAGCAAAATTAAGAGAAACTTTTCAAAAGCACCTAAAGAGAGGAAAAATAGACTGCTATATTACCTTGTCGCAAAATCTAAAAAGCTCACTAAAAGTTGATGAAAAAGCATTATCTCAACTGTCAGATTCGCTAAAAACTATAGAAAAGTACATGAGTGGAGTTTCAGCTAACGCTCTTGAGGTACTCAATTACCCAGGAATTCAAGTTCAGGATGAAAAGCTTCAAGCTAATATTGATGAACTTGTTTTGACATGTTTAACAACTGCTATTGAAAAACTTGTTACCACAAGAGCTCATGAAGGCGATAAATTAAAACTTGCCATCGAATCACGACTAGACAGTATCGAAAAGCAGCTTGTAACCGTTGAAAAGTCTTTAAACGAGTTAGTCTTAAAAGAAAGAGAAAAGATCAAAGCTAAAATTGCAGAATTTGCAGTTGAAGTTGATCCAGCTCGTATCGAACAGGAAGTAACTCTCGCAGCTCAAAAGGCTGATGTAAGAGAAGAATATGACCGATTAAAGTCTCACATCAAAGAAGTCAGAAACATTCTTCAAACAGGTGGCATTTGCGGTAAGAGACTTGATTTTATGATGCAGGAATTTAACCGTGAAGCTAACACTTTAGCTTCTAAGGCTTCTTCACTGGACATTACCAAAGTTGCTGTAGAATTAAAGGTTCTGATTGAACAGATGAGAGAACAGGTTCAAAACATAGAATAACTGTTCTCTCTTGTCCGCTCTAAACGCATGATCAAATCATGATCAAACCTTCATATCAAACCTACATAAAGTTATCATTATCCATAGAGCGGACTTCTTGTAATAGATTTGCAAATACTAAAGGTACTCCTTCTATCCCCTTTTTCTGAATTGCATCTACTAAAACTAAAGCAAGACCAGGTTTGCTCTTTCTTTTGATTGCAAGTTCTATGACTTTGTCCATATCAAAGCCCTTTCTTAGCTGATTGTTTCCTGATAAACCGGCTGCAATCTTAAAGTCTTTTGCATATCCCTGTGTATATAGATAATGTTCAATATCTCGTTGAGGTAACACCGTTAAATGAGACTCCCTGCTCTTTTTATTTAAAAAGGACATGGTGACCTCAGCATACTTTTTACCGGCATCATCTCCATCAGTTAAAACGTGGTAGTTAATGCCTAACTGAGCTGCAATTTTAATTAAAGGTTTTAATCCACACTGAGCATATTCGATAATTCTGATACCTTCACAAGCTAGAGAAATACCCAAAATAGACGCTATTTGAGTTAGGATCCAAACTTCAGTTTCACCCTCAACTAAGATCCAAGATCTAGCAAATAACACCATTGGTCTATTGATCCTGATGTGGAAAGCTATTTTTCTAAGATCCTCATAACTTAGCATAGAGCTGTCTATCTTATAACAACGTGTGTCATAGTGCTTCTTTTGCAATCTTCTTAAAGATTCCAAACTTACTGCTGACAAAAGATCACCACTATTAGTAGTTACTATTTTCTGAACATCTGTAATCGCTAATAAAGACCAAAATGACAACAACAAAGATGGATGAAAACGTGATTCAATATCCTCTAATATCAGAATTGGTCTACCTATAGGATCAATTTTTCTGTTGCCTTTGTTCAGCAAGATAGTAGCCGCAATATAAGAGAGCAATGCCTTAGATTTGTTAAAACCAGGCGTGGTTAAAGTCTGCTTGATATTGGAAATAGACTCTAATGAGATTGGGCTTTTGACAATATCAGAGATATTTCTTGCCCTTGTTACTATCTTAGTTCTGTCTATTTCATTGTTTGCATATTCTGAAAAATACTTATCTAAAAATGAACCAAAAGTATCTGCAAACATTTTTACAGAGTCACCTGGAAGAGCTGCATCTTCTGACATTACATCTAAGATAGTTTTAATTCTGTCCTGTGAGATCGACTCAAAGTTTGAGTTTTTCTCCATTCTGCTGTCTCTTAATCTGAACACAGGATTTAAAGCTATAAGTTTAAAGATAGCTTTCTTTACATCTTCAAAAGGAATGTGAACTTGTTTTTTTAAGATCAAAGAATGATAAGTTACGAAGTCTTTTTTTTCTTCGTCGTACCTTCCTATAACTTGCCAATGGATTCTGTAGAATCCATCATCAGAATAGTTCCAAAATTGTTTTAATTCTTCGCAAGAATCTGCCTCTGCATTAGGGATGCTCTCTCTAAAATACAGATCAACTCTTATTTTTCCATCACCGGTGTTGAAAACATCTTCTTTATCAAAATCAGATAAAGGATCATTGTTTTCAATATATGAATCTAACTCTTCAAAGAAGTTTCCTGTTTTCTTGTCCTCACTGACGGAAGCATCAGAACTTTCATTTGAACCTTCACTATAATCAGAACACTCCTGAGCTCCTTCTTCAATAAAAGGTTCTCTTCCATCGCAGGCTGGATTGGCACAATTCTCACAGCTATATTCAATTTCACCTTTTCTGATTTTTTTTCGATAGGAATCATCGAAATTTAAGGCTTTTCTATTAGAAACTTTCTGAACTAAATCTTCTTTTGGGAAATCTGTTTCCTTTTCAATTTTGACTGGAACATAGAGATCACTTTTATCAAACTGGCATAGCTCTTCACCCTGACCTAGGAGCATCCATAGAACTCTTAACAGTGAAGTTTTACCCCACTGATTTTCACCAATTAGAAAAGTGCTGTCTGATTCAAAGTCCACGGAAAGTCTTCTAATACCGCGGAAGTTAGTAACTTTTGCTCTTTCTAAATACATACGCCCAACTTAGGCTTTCAATGCCATGAATTCTTTTCTTACCTTAAGATTAGATTATTTATATGATTTAGCAAAGACAAAATAAAAAAGGCCATGATTTAACTCACAGCCTTTGTGCATAAAATTGTTTAATTAAGCCTATTAAACTCTATGCCATACGGTACCTTGAGGAGTATCCTCAAGTTCAATATGCAGAGCTTTTAACTTGTCTCTAGCAGCGTCTGCGCGAGCCCAGTCTTTTGCCTTTCTTGCATCATTACGCTCTTTAACTAATGCTTCAATTTCAGCATTGTCATCATTGTTAGCGCCACTAGTTAGGAAGGTATTTGGATCCTGTTCTAGAATACCCAGAACTGAAGCTAACTGCTTTAGTCTACCAGCTAGTTCTGAGGCTTTAGCACCAGACTCTTTGTTAATCTGCTTAGTTAGATCAAATAAAACAGAGATTGCGCCAGGAGTATTAAAGTCATCATCCATGTACTCTTTGAACTTAGCTGTAAACTCATCTTCAGCTACAGTAGGCTCAACAGGAGTGGTGTCTCTTAGAGTTGTATACAATCTGTTAAGACCAGCTCTTGCCTTGTCTAAGTTCTCTTGAGAGTAATTTAAAGGGCTTCTGTACTGACCAGATAATAAGAAGAATCTGATAGTCTCAGCATCATATGACTTTAGAACGTCTCTGATGGTAAAGAAGTTATTTAAAGACTTTGACATCTTCTCTTCGTTAATCATTACCATGCCTGAGTGCATCCAGTAATGAACGTATGGAGTGTGGTTAGCACAGCAACTCTGTGCAATCTCATTCTCATGGTGAGGGAAGATCAAATCTGAACCACCACCGTGGATATCAAATTCTTTACCTAAATATCTGTTATTCATAGCAGAGCATTCGATGTGCCAGCCAGGACGACCTTCTCCCCATGGAGACTCCCATGCAGGCTCACCTGGTTTTGACATTTTCCAAAGAACAAAGTCCATTGGATTGTGCTTGCTCTTAGCTACCTCAATTCTGGCACCAGCCTGAAGCTCGTCTAATTTCTGACCAGATAAGCGACCATATTCTTTAAATGAATTGATATCAAAAACAACGTCTCCATTGTCAGAAACATAAGCGTTTTTATTATCAATAAGTTTTTGGACAATCGAAATGATCTCTTTAATGTTATCTGTAGCTCTAGGCTCAATATCAGGACGCTTGATGTTCAATGCATCAAAATCTTTGTGCATTTCAACAATAAACTGTTCTGCTAAATCTTTAGCTGCAATACCGCGCTCATTAGCTCTCTTGATGATTTTGTCGTCGATATCAGTGATGTTTCTTACATACTTAACGTCGTATCCTGAATAGCGTAAATAACGAACAATTACATCAAAGTTCACGAATGTTCTAGCATGTCCGATATGGCATAAGTCATAAACAGTCACACCACATACATACATTCCAATCTTGCCAGGTTCAATTGGCTTGAACTCTTGCTTGCTTTTTGTCAGAGTATTGTAAATTTTTAGCATATTTGTCTCTAAAAAGGGTATTTGACAATTTAAATCTCAATTTACTAAAGATCATACCAAATTGCACAACTTCATACACATTATTCTTTGAACTAATTATTCTTGTGCAATTGAATAAATAGCCCTTACAGCCTACTCACATAGGATCTTCTGCGTTATAACTTTTAAAAATCACATTTTATAGGTTCAAATTTTAAGAAATCCTCATTTACTGTTAGAATATCACTAAAGATTTCGTATAAATTTGTAGAGAGAACAATATGATCACATTAAAAACAACCTTAGGTGACATTGTAATCGAGCTTGACTACGAGAAAGCTCCTGAAACAGCAAAGAACTTTGAGAACTATGTAAAATCAGGCTTCTACAAGGGCACAATTTTCCACAGAGTTATTAAAGGCTTTATGATCCAAGGTGGTGGTTTAACTGCTGACATGTCACAGAAAGAAACCAATGCTCCTATCAAAAACGAAGCTGACAATGGTTTAAAGAATGACAGAGGCACCATTGCAATGGCAAGAACCAATGATCCTCATTCAGCTACTGCTCAGTTCTTTATCAACACTGTAGATAACTCATTCCTAAACTTCAGATCAAAAGATCTATCAGGTTGGGGCTACTGTGTATTCGGTAAAGTTGTAAAAGGTATGGATGTAGTAGATAAGATTGAAAAATCAAAGACCACTACTGTATCTTTCTATCAAGACGTCCCTGTTGAGACTATTGAAATCACAGATGCTTGCATAGACTAATTTAGGAAGGTGGCTTTTGCCACCTTTTATTTTCTTAGGTATTTTTTGCTCATGGCCACCTATATCATTGCTGATCTCCACTTAAGTGAATCAAAACCTATTTTGACAAATGCTTTTGCCAATTTTTATGACAATAACTTATACCTCAACGATAAACTGATTATCGCAGGTGATATGTTTGACTTCTTTGTAGGTGTTGATAAAAGCTCAAGATTTCAGCAAAGAATAAGACAGATTATTTTAAAGGCCAAAGCAAGAGGCATTCAAACTTTATTCCAGTGCGGAAATAGAGATTTTCTGATGGATAAAGATATGGCTGAATACTTTGGAATGAAGCTAATTGGTGATTTTTATATCATACCAACACCTGACGGACAGGCATTACTTATTCATGGAGATCAGCTATGTCTTCATGACAGGTCATACCAAAAGTTCCGTTCTATGTCTAAGAACAAGATCTTAAGATTTATCTTTATGGCGCTTCCATTATCTTGGAGAAAAAAGATTGCCTTAAAGATCAGAAAAAAGAGCCAAAAGCAGGAGATCTTAAGAGAAAAAGAAAGAGATAATTCCCTTAACGACCCAAAGGTGAAAGAGGCTGGAGCACATTTTCTTGCAACTACCGGTTCAAAGATTTTAATTCACGGTCATTTCCACATCTTCGGCGGTCAGAACGATGCCTTTGGTGAGGGTACATACAGATTGGGACTTGGCATGTGGAAGTCCCAATACAGCTATGTAAAAATCGACCGTGGCGAGATTAAGCTAGTTCAAAGACAGATGGAAAAGAACTTCTAGTGAGCATCTGCCCAGTTTGAACTGCAGCCTATTCCTACTTCTAGAGGAACATCAATTTTGGCTGCATTTTCCATAATCTCTTTAATTACTTTTAAAGCCTCTTCTACGAAAGCATCTTTAACTTCAAACAGCAATTCATCATGAACCTGAACTGTCATTCTGACAGTATCTTCCGGAAGGGTCACAATCCAGTCCATAAGTTTTATCATGGCGTTTTTAATCACATCTGCAGCACTACCCTGCATAGGTGCGTTGATAGCAGCGCGCTCTGCTCCTTTTAGTAACAGCACATTTGAACTGTTGATATTAGCTACAGCGATTTTTCTACCTTCAATGGTGGTTACATAGCCATGTTTATGAGCAAAGTCTTTAGTCTGCTCCATGTAGTCTTTAACTTTTGGATAACGAGCAAAATAGCGCTCAATGTAAACTTTAGCTTCAGACATACTCATGTGGGTCTGTTTTCTCAAACCGAAGGCTCCCATGCCGTACATCAGACCGAAGTTTGTAGCCTTGGCATGAGCTCTTTCCTGAGGTGTTACCTCATCAATTGGTTTGCCTAAAACTTCAGCTGCTGTTGCCTTGTGGACATCATAACCTGCTCTGAAAGCTTTTAATAAATTAGGATCCTGACTGATGTGAGCAATCAGTCTTAATTCAATCTGAGAATAATCAGCTGAAATCAGGCTGTAACCCTCTGGAGCGACAAAAGCCTTTCTGATTAACTTACCTTCATGAGTTCTAGCAGGAATATTCTGTAAATTAGGATCAGATGACGATAAGCGTCCGGTTACAGTACCTGCCTGATTAAATGAGGTATAAATTCTGTGAGTTTTAGGGTTAATCAGAGTTTGCAGTTTCTCTGTATAAGTTGAGATTAACTTTGATAACTCACGATATCTTAATACAAGATTTGCAACATCATAGTCATATGAAATCTGCTCTAAGATTTCTTCAGCTGTAGAGTACTTGCCATCTTTTGCTTTCTTAGGATAAGGGATCTGCATATCCTCAAAAAGTACTTTTCCTAACTGCTTAGGAGATGAGATATTAAATTCCTGACCGCATGAAACATAAATCTGCTTTTGAATATCTAACAGCTCAATCTTTAAATTCTGATTCTGTCTTTCTAACTCTTCTTTATCCACATAAACGCCAAACAGCTCCATTTGATAAAGAACTTTCAAGAAAGGCATCTCTTTTTCAAAGAAGATCTCTTTATCTTTTTCAGATTCATTAAGCTTTTCGATTAGACAGTTATACAGTCTAAGAGTAACCTCAGCATCTTCTGCTGCATACTCACAAACTCTTTCTACAGGAACCTCATTTAAAGGAATTTTCTTTTTATCGCCTGTAACTTCCTTGTAAGTAATAGTCTTATAGCCTAAGTACTTTTTAGCCAAATCATCCATATTTACAGGATCAGATGAATCTATAAGATGAGCTAAAACCATGGTATCAGCATAGACTTTTTTAACATCTATTCCCTGATAGTGTAGAACTAGAAGATCAAACTTAATGTTGTGACCTACAATCTTTACATCATCTTGATTTAAAACCGGTAACAGCTTTTCTTTTACTTCACTGACTGTAAGCTGATTTGGAACTCCTAAGTAGGTGTGATTAAAAGGAATATAGTAACCTTCCTTTTGAGCAACACTCAAAGACATACCTATTATTGAACATTCCTCAGGACGAAGTGAGGTGGTTTCAGTATCAATTGCGACTAATTTTGTTTTTTTTATCTTGTTACAAAGAGCTTCTAATGAAGGTATATCTGTAATCAGATGGAAGGCACTTCCATAGGATTTGAAATCTACTTCTGATGCATCATGCTGTGAGAATAAAGCTTCTAGTGAACCTTCAGTTGCCTTTTCACCTTTCTCAGTCAATCCCTGCTCTAGTAACTTTTTCTTTGCCTGTTCTAATAATTTAGTAAACTCAAGCTCAGAAAACACCTTTACAAGATCAGCTGTGTTTTCTTCAGGAAGAGGCACATCATCAATAGCAAGAGGAAGTTCTACATCAGTTTTAATAGTTGCTAACTTGTATGACAGTCTAATCTTATCAATTGCTGCAATATATTTAGGAGCAAAGGTCTTAGCTCCTTTAAACTCTAATGAGGCGATCTTGTCTGTGTGCTTTAAGATCTCTTCAACTCCACCGATTTCGTTTAAAAGACAAATTGCAGTTTTCTCACCTGTACCTTTCATACCTGGGATGTTATCTGAGGTATCTCCTTTTAAAGCCAGGTAATCAATAATTAGCTCTGGTCCTACACCAAATTTTTCTTTAACGGCTTTAGCATCATAAAAGACATCTTTCATGGAGTCATAGAGAGTTACATTATCATCTACAACCTGAGACAAATCCTTATCACCGGTGCAGATCACGGTTTTAATTCCACGCCTTGAAGCTTCTTTTGCATAAGAGCCTAAAACATCATCAGCTTCAACTCCACCTACTGCTAACAAAGGGAATCCTAATGCCTTAACAATTGTATGAACATAAGGCACCTGCTGTATCAAAGCATCAGGCATCTTTGCTCGATTTGCTTTGTACTCAGGGTACATCTGATGTCTGAAGGATTTTTCTTTAGCATCAAAAACTACAATGAATTTTGAGCCTTCAAACTTTTTTAAAAGTCCCTGTAGCATTCTCGTGATAATTAAAGATGCTGCAGTTGGAATTCCTTTTGAATTTGTAAAATTCTGCTTAGAACCGAAAAAAGCTCTGTAAAGAAATGATGAACCATCAACAAGTACTAAAGGTAAAGAATCTGCCATGATATTAACTTCCTAATGTAGATACCTCATTGTATCAGTTCCTTTTCTCATGTAAAAAACTTGTCTAAAAATATCTTGGTAATAGCTAAAGAAAGTCATAAAATAGCCTGTCTTTTGACAAAGGTGAGCCTTAGCGCTTGCTTTGGCTCTTGTTATTTCTACTATCCTGAAACGAAAATATTATGAATAATTTTTCTTTCCCTTTAAAAAAGCTTTGGTTTATACACGTATTTATACTTGTTTTAAGTAACTACGCAGTGCAGATCCCTCTTACTATCTTTGGGATCAACACTACATTAGGTACTTTTACCTATCCTTTTATTTTCCTGTCTACAGATCTAACAGTCAGAATATTTGGACAGCACAAAGCTCGTAAAATCGTCTTTATGGCAACTATGCCAGGACTAGTTCTCTCTTATTTTATAGGAGCTCTCTTTGAGCATGGACTATTCCAAGGTTTTGCCTCTTTAAGTACATTCTCGTACTTTGTATTCAGAATTACTTTAGCCTCACTGTCAGCTTATCTTATAGGTCAGCTTGCCGATATTTTGGTTTTCCAAAGATTAAGAGAGATGAAGCAGTGGTGGCCAGCACCAACAGCATCATCCATTTTTGGTAATTTGTTAGATACCTATGCATTCTTTGCAATTGCTTTCTATCATACTAATGATGCGTTCATGGCTGAACACTGGATTGGCATTGGCTTTGTTGACTATTTGGTAAAAATCACTGCAAATCTTGTGATTTTCTTGCCGGTTTATGGCGTGCTTTTAAACTACTTAATCAAGAAGATTGAAGACTAGCGTATGCTTGCTAACCGTATATTGGAATTAGGTATACACGGCTAGATAAATAAGCTTGATTGAGATTTAATTTCACAAAAGACAACAGAATAATCATCTAATACATGCTAGTATAAAACTAGTTAATTTTTGGAGGATTTATGAGCGATAAAGTTCTGCATATCAACGATGATCAGTTTGAAAACGAAGTGATCAACTCTGATAAGCCTGTACTAGTAGACTTTTGGGCAAACTGGTGCGGACCTTGCAAAATGATCGGTCCTTTTATTGAAGAACTTGCTGATGAAATGGACAATGTTAAATTTGTAAAAGTAGACATTGATAAGAACTCAGCATATGCAGCAAAGTATGGAGTAATGAGTATTCCTAACTTGCTACTGTTCAAAGACGGCGAAATTGTTAACCGCCAGATTGGAGCTTTACCTAAATCAGAGCTTAAAGCTTTCATCGAAAATTCAATAAACTAAAATCTAATCCGGCACTTTTAAGTGCCGGTTCTATATCTGCTTTATTCACACATTCTCAAAGACCTTTCTTAGCTTTATCTTTTCTTTATTTTTGTTTGGACATAACATTTTTTCTGTCTTATTATTGTAAAAAATTTTCAAATTGAACAAAGAATGGACAAAATATGAGCACCAATATTCTGCTAATGTGCGGTGGTGATGGTTCTGAACATGAGATTTCATTACTGTCAGCTAAATTTATTGAAGAACAATTAAAATTAACCAAAGACTTTAACGTAACCAAAGTAGTTATTCACAATCACCAATTTATGGTTGATGACAACACTTGCGGATACTTTGACGCACAAGGTGACTTTGTATTTGGCGATGAAAAAATAAAAGTTGATTGTGTTGTTCCTTGCATTCACGGTATTCCAGGTGAAACTGGTGATATCCAGTCTTTCTTAAATATCCACAATATTCCTTTTATTGGTTGTGATGCTGAAGCTAGCAGATACTGCTTTAACAAGATCACCACAAAACTGTACTTTGATGCTTTGGGCATTCCAAATACCCCATATGCAATCATCCCTTTAAAGACTGAGCAATACAAAACAGTTGCACTAGACTTCTTTGATAAATACAAAGATATCTACGTAAAAGCAGCAAGTCAGGGATCTTCAGTTGGTTGCTACCATGTAACTAAACGAGATGACGTATGGGATAGCATTGTTGAAGCATTCCAGTACAGTACAGAAGTTATCATTGAAAAGAACATCATTCACAGAGAGCTTGAAGTAGCAGCTTATGAGATTGATGGTGAATTAAAGATTACAAATCCAGGCGAAATTATCATCCCAGATAATCTTTTCTACACTTTTGAAGAGAAATATTCAAAAAATTCAGGAACCATTACTACTGTAACACCTGAAAATCTTACAAATGATGATATTGCAAAAATTCGCGATTTAGCAAGACGAGCTTTCGTAGGATTAAAGTTAAGAGATTTATCTAGAATTGACTTCTTCTTATCAAAAGAAGACGGTATTCTTATAAACGAGATTAACACCTTCCCAGGCGCAACTCCAATTTCAATGTTCCCTAAGATGTTAGCTCACAATGGCGATAATATGGCAGACTTCCTAGCAAAAGCCGTTAAAAAAGCCATTTTAGAAAAGAAATAATTCAAAATTAAGATTCAATCAAAGCCTAGAGTTTGTAAAAATCTCTAGGCTTTTTTATCTAGAAGTTATCAGATTGTACTCTCAACAATCTGCAGATAATTGCAAAATATTAACTCCTCTTATTTTCAGGTATTATTCTGAATTTCATTCAAGATATAGTTTTTAAAAATACCTAAATATACAAAATAAGTATTTTACTTATTACCTAGTGATTCATAGACTATTAAACAAGCTTAAATGTATATGAATTTTATCTATAAATTGTATCGCTAAAAAACTTACATTCATAAACACTAGATACAAAATAAAAATGGCGTTTGCAGAGAAACTACTTTTGAACAGTTCCATAAACGACCTCATCTACCTTTAAAGCCCAGCACATATCTCGTAGAGAGATATTTTATTTTTTCTAAATTTTAGGAGATGAAATGTCTACTTCAGTAATCGGTTACCCACGTATTGGCTCTTTAAGAGAATTAAAATTTGCACTTGAGGCTTACTTTAAAGGCGAAAAATCAGAAAACGAAATTCAGTCACTTGCTAAAGAGTTAAGAAAAGAACATCTAACAACTCAGAAAAATGCAGGTATTGATTTCATTTCTTCAAATGATTTCTCATTCTACGACAACACCTTAGATCAGGCTGTTTTACTTAATATCGTTCCTAAGAGATATCGTGAACTTGATTTAAGCGCATTAGAAAAATACTTTGCTATTGCTCGTGGCTACCAGGGCGATAAAGGTAATGTAAAAGCCTTAGCTATGAAGAAGTGGTTCAACACTAATTACCACTACATCGTACCTGAGTTTGAAGATGACACCAAAATTGAGCTTGTAGGTACCAAACCATTTGATGAGTACACTGAAGCTAAACAGCTAGGTATTGAGACTAAGCCTGTATTAGTTGGACCATTTACCTTATTAAAGTTAATCAGATTTACTGGTAAAAAAGGTATTTTGGATGTAAAGGCAGACTTTATCCGCGTTTATACAGAGATTTTAAAGAAGTTCATCAGTCTTGGCACTCAGTGGGTACAGTTTGATGAGCCTTACTTAGTACATGATCTCACCGCTAATGACATTAGATTATTCCAGGATCTTTACAGCGCAATTTTAAATAAGAAAGAGAACACCAAGATCTTGTTACAGACATACTTCGGTGACGTTCGTGATATCTACACTGTTCTACAGTCATTGAACTTCGACGGAATCGGCTTAGATTTTGTTGAAGGCAGAAAGACCTTAGATCTTGTAAAAGAACACGGTTTCTCACCTGTTAAGAGATTATTTGCTGGCGTCGTAAACGGAAAGAACATTTGGAAGAACAACTACGAAAAAACCTTATCAATTCTAAATACCTTAAAAGAAAAAGATATTCAGACTGTAGTTTCAACTTCGTGTTCTCTATTACACGTTCCTTATACCGTTGAGAATGAAACCAAGTTAGAAGAGAAGTACAAGAAACACTTTGCTTTTGCTAAAGAGAAATTAACTGAGTTAAAAGAAATCGACGAGATTTTCGCTTCAGCTAACTTCAAGAATAACGAAAAGTATCAGCAGAATGTAGCTCTGTTCAATGAGGACAGACATGCATTTAACGCAGCAGTTGATGCGCGTGTAAAAGCTGTTACCCCTGAAGATTATGTAAGACAGCCTGAGTTTGCACAAAGAGAAAAGATCCAGAAGGATGAGTTCAAATTACCTCTATTCCCTACAACTACTATTGGTTCTTTCCCTCAGACTGCTGAAGTTAGAGCAAACAGAAAAGCTTTCAGAACCGGTGAGATTTCTAAAGAGCAGTATATTGAGTTCAACAAGAAAAAGATTGCTGACTGCATAGCTCTTCAAGAAGAACTTGGTCTTGATGTTCTAGTTCATGGTGAATTTGAGCGTAACGACATGGTTGAATACTTCGGTCAGCACTTAGAAGGCTACCTGTTCACTGAAAAAGCTTGGGTTCAGTCATATGGTACTAGATGTGTAAAACCACCTGTAATCTGGGGTGATATTTCAAGAGCTCATCCAATTACTGTTGACTGGTCAGTATATGCTCAGAGCAAGACAGACAAGCCTTTAAAGGGTATGTTAACCGGTCCTGTTACTATCTTGAACTGGTCATTCCCAAGAGAAGATATCCCAATTAAGCAGAGCGTTTTACAGTTAGCTCTTGCTTTAAGAGATGAGGTTTTAGATCTTGAGAAGAACGGCATTAAGATCATTCAGATCGACGAAGCTGCTCTAAGAGAGAAATTACCTTTAAGAAAGAGTGACTGGTACAGCGAGTACTTGGACTTTGCTATTCCATCATTCAGATTAGTTCACTCTGGTGTAAAAGCTACAACTCAAATTCACACTCACATGTGTTATAGCGAGTTTACAGACATCATCCCTGCAATTGATGACATGGATGCAGATGTAATCTCATTTGAAGCTTCAAGATCAGATCTGTTAATTCTTGATTCTTTAAAGAAGAACAACTTCAAGACAGAAGTAGGTCCTGGTGTTTACGATATTCACTCACCAAGAATTCCTTCAAAAGAAGAAATCAAAGTTGTTCTAGAGAAGATCCTTAAGAAGGTTGCTCCTGAAAAGTTATGGGTAAACCCAGACTGTGGTCTGAAGACAAGACAGGATAAGGAAGTAAAACCAAGTCTTAAGAATCTTGTAGAGGCTGCAAAGGAATTAAGAAATGAATACAGCAAGTCTCTTTAAACAGAAGACTGTATTCTCACTAGAAGTATTCCCTCCTAAGAGGGAATCTTCCTTACAGTCAATCTACAATGCTTTCGAAAATTTAAAGGAAATCCACCCTGACTTTATTTCTGTAACCTACGGTGCGGGTGGCTCATCTAACATTAACGCTACAGCTAATATTGCTGACAGACTGGTTCACAACTATGGTTATACCGCTGTTGCACATTTAGCTGGTATTGGACTTAAGAAAGCTGATGTTGACCATATCATTGATAACCTCTTACCAATGGGGGTAAATAACATCTTAGCTTTACGAGGCGATGAACGCGAAGGTATTGAGAAAGGCGACTTTGAGCATGCAGTTGACTTAATCTCCTACATAAAAGGAAAGTATGGCGATAAGGTAAATATTATTGCAGCTTGTTACCCTGAAGGTCACATTGAAGCTCATAACATTGTCGAAGATGTTAAGCACTTAAAAGAGAAAGTTGATGCTGGTGCAAGTCAGCTCATAACTCAGCTGTTTTTCAACAATGACAGTTTCTACCGCTTTAAAGAAAGATGCGATCTTGTAGGTATTAAAGTACCTATTCAGGCTGGAATTATGCCTGTTGCAAATAAGAAACAGATCGAAAGAATTGTGACTTTGTGTGGTGTAGAGTTGCCTACTAAATTTACCAAGATCATGAGTAGATATGAGGATAACCCTGAGGCTTTAAGAGATGCCGGTATTGCCTATGCAATAGACCAGATAGTTGATTTGATCACTCAAGGTGTTGATGGTATTCATCTGTATACAATGAACAATCCTTATATTGCAACTAGGATCCACGAAGCCATCAAGAACTTAATTTAAGTTAAGAATTCCGATTTAATCCCCAATAAAAAAGCTCTGCAGGTTTTAATCTCAGAGCTTTATTTTGTCTGACCTTTCGGTCAGATATTTTATTTTTTGTCTGACCTTTCGGTCAGACATTTTGTTCTACATCAAGTTACTTTGATCTTGCCATAGCTGTAAAGAACTCTTCATTGGTCTTTGTCAGCTTTAGCTTATCAATTAAGAACTCTGTAGCCTCAATTTCACCCATTGGATGTAAGAACTTACGTAAGATCCACATCTTCTGAAGTTCATCAGCACTAGTAATAAGCTCTTCACGTCTAGTACCTGATCTTGTAACATCAATTGCTGGGTATACTCTCTTCTCTGAGATCTTTCTTGATAAATGAAGTTCCATGTTACCAGTTCCCTTGAACTCTTCGTAAATAACTTCATCCATCTTTGAACCAGTATCAATCAGAGCGGTAGCAATAATAGTTAAAGAACCGCCTTCTTCAACGTTTCTTGCAGCACCGAATAATCTCTTTGGTCTCTGTAAAGCATTAGCATCAACACCACCAGTTAATACCTTGCCTGATGAAGGAACAACTGTGTTGTATGCACGAGCTAAACGGGTAATAGAATCCATTAAGATCACAACGTCATGCTTGTGCTCAACTAAACGCTTTGCCTTCTCGATTACCATTTCAGCAACCTGAACGTGACGAGCTGCTGGCTCATCGAAGGTAGAAGCTACAACTTCACCTTTAACCATACGTTGCATTTCGGTAACTTCTTCAGGACGCTCGTCGATAAGAAGAACGATCAGTGTACATTCTGGATACTTGCTTGAAATTGAATGTGCTACGTTCTGTAAAAGCATGGTTTTACCAGCTTTAGGAGGAGCAACAATAAGACCACGCTGACCTTTACCTACAGGAGCTACAAGATCAATAACTCTTGCAGTTAAATCTTCCTGTGAGCCGTTGCCTAACTCTAGGCGCATTCTTTCCTGTGGGAATAAAGGGGTAAGGTTTTCAAATAGGATCTTGTGGCGTGAATTTTCTGGATCGTCAAAGTTAACAGCGTCAACTTTCAGTAATGCGAAGTATCTTTCACCTTCTTTTGGTGGACGAATTTTGCCTGAAATTGAATCGCCAGTTCTTAAGTTAAAACGTCTTACTTGACTTGGAGATACATAAATATCGTCAGGACCTGCTAAATAAGAACTGTCTGCACTTCTTAAAAAGCCAAAGCCATCAGGTAAAATTTCGATGACACCTTCACCGTAGATGTCCTCACCATTTTTTGAAGAAAACTTTAATAATTGGAAGATGATTTCTTTTTTGCTTAAACGGGCTACGTTCTCGATGCCGTTCTGTTCACACATTTGAACTAATTGTGCAACAGGCGTATTTTTAAGTTCGGTAAGATTCATAGACTAAATTAACAAACTTACTGTATGGGGAATACAGTATAAGATTAGATTCTCTAAAAAAATAAAATAGGAAATTCCTGTGTGAAAAACACTTCAAGATCCATGTGATCGCACGACAGACACGTCGTGAGATAATATTAACACAAAATTAGTAGCATTTTGTTTTTTTCGCAAAGATATTTGTGCAGGTTTGTTATAAAAATGTTCAACAAAATCCATCATATTGCCATTATTGGAACTGATTACAACAAGTCTAAAACCTTCTATGTAAACACGTTAGGTTTTAAAATCATAAGAGAAAATTATCGTCCTAATAAACAAGATCACAAGATCGATCTTAGATGTGGTGATAGTGAAATTGAGCTGTTTATTGTAAAAAATGCCCCTAATAGAGTCTCAAATCCAGAGGCTTCAGGATTACGTCACCTAGCATTTAAAGTTGATAGTGTCATTGAGACTGTAGCTGAACTTAAAAAGAAAGGAATTGAATGCGAACCGATTAGAATGGATGAATTTACGCATAAGGCCATGACATTCTTTAGAGATCCTGACAATCTGCCTATCGAAATTCACGAGTAGAGCTAAGCGGTAGCGTAATATTCGCTACCTTCTTAGCATTTGAGTGATGTATGACTAATACCTTTGAGATGCTATAGGAATGATCTTAAAAGGTCGGTCTTCTTTTTTAATTTCATTGTAAGATCTTACGATCTGTCTTAAAAATTGGCTTGCACCAGTAGTAACGATGTTTCCGAACATACTTCTGTTCTGAGCATAGCTTATATATAGATCCTCTTTTGCTCTAGTAATACCCACATAAGCTAAACGTCTTTCTTCTGAAATTGATTTATCAGAGCCAATGTCAACAGAACGTTGAGATGGCAGAATAGTATTCTCAAAGCCAACTAAAAAGACATGTTTAAACTCCAGTCCTTTTGAAGAATGAATGGTCATCATATTTACAGCATCACATTCTGTTGAGCTTGAACCATCTTCATCTAATTCTGATGTACTTACAAGAGTAATGTTAGATAGATAAGTTAATAAAGGATCTTCTAACGCAGTTGAAGTTATCTCTCCATCACTTGCACTACCTTCTGAGTTATCTGCATTGATGTCCTTAGCTTCTTCAGCTGTTGCTTCTTTTGCAACCTGAGCATTCATTGAAGCTTCAAATTCTTTTACGTTAGATACAAGCACACCTAAGTTTGAAACTCTAGAATTTTCTTCGCCAGTCTTACCTTCTTTGGCATCTTTTAAGGCGTACATTTCTTGTAAGCCTGAGGCATTGATAACGTAATCTACAAGCTCATGCAAAGGAGCATTTTCTTTCTTCTCTTTCATCTGCAAAATTAAATTATAAAAAGGAGATACCTTCTTATATAAAGAGACTAATGCTTTGTCAGCTCCTTCTTGCTTTGAATAAGCTTCTAACAGACGAATAGCCTGTAACATCGAGCAATTTCTTTCTCTGCCTATTGCTCTTAAATCAGCTACTACTTTAGGACCTAACTTTCTTGAAGGTACATTGATAATTCTAAGGGCAGCTGTATCATCATTTTCGTTGATAAGCAGTCTTAAATAAGCCAGAGTATCAAGGATCTCAGCACGTTCAAAGAAGCGCTGACCTCCATAAATCACAAAAGGAATATGTTTCATGGAAAGACTTTGCTCAAAGCCTAAAGACAGGTAGTTATTTCTGTACAAGATAGCCATATCTTTATACTTCTCACCTGCTTCATGCAGTTTTGCAATAAGCTGTACTACAGCTGATGCTTCGCAATTATTATTTGAGCAATTTAAAATTGAAACATCGTCTCCTTGACCGATGTTTCCTTTTAAAACTTTTTCCATCAATCTGTCAGAATTTTCTGCAATAAGGGTATTTGCCATATCCAGAATTTTTTGACTTGAACGGTAATTTAGAGCTAATAAGATTTCATGAACATCATCAAAATCCTTTAAAAACTTATGCATATTGGTGTAGTCAGCGCCACGCCAGCCATAAATTGACTGATCATCATCACCTACGACCATCACATGTGAGTTTTTTCCAGCCATCAGTCTTAAAAACTTATACTGAATAGAGTTGGTATCCTGAAACTCATCTACTAGGATTTCTTTGAACCTGCGATGCTGTAGCGCTCTAATCTCGTCATTACTCTCTAGAAGCTCAACAGTTCTTAAAAGCAATTCACTAAAATCTACTGAATTCTCATCATTACAGATCTTTTCATAAGCTGAATAGATCTTGCACATATTCTCATACTGAGACTCACCAAAGGTTCTGCCTCTTTTAATGTAGTCATCAGCACGAAGTCCGTCTTCTTTTAATTTACAGATTTTTGATACAGCTTCACTTGGCTTAAATTCTTTAACATCGATGTTAAGCTCTTTCATAATTCGCTTAGTTAAAGTAGTCTGGCTGTCTGTATCTAACACTGTAAAATTAGGCTCAAGTCCAGCCTGTTTTGCATAAGCTCTTAACAGACGTAAACATATAGAGTGGAAGGTACTTGCCCAAAGCTGGCGCTGTAAAAACTCACCTACAAAAAGACCAATTCTCTCTCTCATTTCTCCTGCAGCTTTATTAGTAAAGGTAACTGCAAGAATATTGCGAGGCTCAATCATGTAGTGCTTAATTAAATAAGCAATTCTTGAGACTAAAACTCTAGTTTTACCAGTACCTGCACCTGCAATTACTAGCATATTTGATAAAGGAGCACTTACAGCTTCTTTTTGAGAATCATTCAAATTTTCTAGAATTGAGTTGCTTACAGAAGGATTTCCTAGCTCATCAAGCTCGTCCATAAAAATCTCCGCTGGAATTTTGAGTTTTAAGAATTTTTACTGCGTGGATTATAGCAGAAATCAATTTTACTAATCAGACGATGAATTTCTCTGCTCTAAGACTATCTTATCTAATTTTATTTCTGCTATTAGGTCTTTTGTTAAAGTTCCATTTACATGGTTAGTTTATATCGACTATAACAACAGTTGCCTTAGCTCTAAGATGTTGTCTATTTCAATATCAGGTAGCACACTTAAAAACTTTTCATCAGGTGAAATTCCTGTGTAGCCTTTGCGCAGCCATACGCATCTGCAACCTGCGCTTACTGCTCCTAAAACATCTGTATAAGGATCATCTCCTATGTGCAGAATTTCACATGGAGCAACGTTTGCAAATTTAGCGCACTCATTGAATAAATCAGCATGAGGTTTTCGGTGAAATCTAAAACGCTCTGGCCTTAAATCTATTTCAAAATAAGAAGCTACATCTAGCTGCTTAGCATCAAGATTGCCATTAGATACAGAGATTAGTGGATATTTGCTCTTAAGATCTTTCATTAAAGCTCTTACCTCATCTAAGACAACTCCATCTGAACGCTTTTGCACAAATAACTTAACTAAGGCTGTTGCTTCTTCAAGGCCTCCCTTTAATGGAATACCGATTTCTTTGAACGCTACAACCAAGCTTTGAGCTCTTAATAAAGTTACATCATCTTCAAGAGACATGTCTTCATGTAAAACTTTTGACTTTACGGCTGCCCAATAATCATAACTTAGGTACTTTCCGCCCAAGCCGTAACGCTCACACAAATAGGTAGTAAACCAGTTTTCTGCTCTAGTTAATACAGTCTGACAATCATAGATTGTATTGTCTAAATCAAAAGACAGTACCTTTATCTTGCTAAGATCTAATTGTTTGTAGAATTTCAATTTTTCTTCCTATTAGCTAGAGGATGAGCCTTGTTGTAAACACTCTTTAAATGTTCAAAATCTAGATGAGTATAAATCTGTGTAGCAGCTAAGCTGGCATGACCTAACATCTCTTGAACAGAACGTAAATCAGCGCCACCTTGCAGTAGCTCTGTTGCAAACGAATGTCGTAATTTGTGAGGATTTAAATGAGTTTGCACCCCCGCTTTTATCGACAGTTTCTCAAGATTCTGTTCTACTGCCCTTGTGGTCAGTCTTCTACCGTATTTATTTAAAAATAGAGCATCTTCTGATGGTTTAAACTCATCTCTTGCCTTTAAATAATTAGCAATTTTATCTATAGCTCTTTGACCTACAGGGACAATTCGGTACTTACTGCCTTTACCTAAAACTCTGACTTCTTTGGTTTCATGGTTGAGATCTTTTAAATCAAGCCCCACTAACTCAGAGACACGCAATCCTGAGGAGAACAACAGTTCAGCAATAGCACTGTCTCTTAGTTCAAACAGATCTTTAGGCTCATAATCTAAAAGGGCATCAACTTCGTTTAAAGTTAAGATCTTTGGAAGATGGCGTTTTACTTTTGGAGCTTTGATTAAAGAACAAGGATTATCCTGAAGAGCTCCCTGCTTTATGAGGTATTTAAAAAAGGAACTTAAAGCGTAAAGATCGTGAGCTACTGAATTGTTAGACTGTTTTACATTCTCATCATTAAAGTTAAAGTCACGCTGTATAGCTCTCATCTGTTCAAGACCTACATCTTGCCATGACTTTACATTATCAAATTCGCGCTCTAATACAGCAACTGCTCTTTTTAGAACGTTGCTGTATGAACTTATGGTATGAACACTGGCACGCTTCTCATAACGAAGATGATCTATAAAACGATTAACTTCATCAGCAAGCATGATATCCACCCAAAAGAATTTCAAAAAATAAGTTATTCAGCCAATTACTAAATAACAACAGTTCCTTCAAATACTCTTTGAGCAGGACCTGACATCATTACAGGAGATTTGCCTCCTTCCCATGAAATTCTCAAGGTTCCGCCAGGTAAGGTTACGTTTACAGGAGAGGTTACTCTACCTTGGGTAATAGCAACTACAGCTGCAGCGCATGCACCTGTACCGCAGGCTAAAGTTTCTCCACAGCCACGCTCAAAAACTCTTAAGTTTAAAGCATGGCTATTCACAACCTGAGCAAAACCTACGTTCACTTTTTCAGGGAAGTTCTTGTGACACTCAAGCTCTTTACCATACTTTTCTACAGGAGCTGTTTTTACATCATCAAAGAAGAACACAGCATGTGGATTTCCCATAGATACAGCTCCATGAGAAAACTCAGTACCATCTGATAAAGTTATTTTGTACTCATTAGCACGAGCTGGAGCATTAAAAGGGATCTTGTGAGGTTCAAACTCAGGAGCTCCCATATTTACAGTCACAGTATCATCGTCGTTGAGCTTTAATCTTAATACGCCTGATACAGTGCTTACCTTAATGTCTCTCTTATTAGTAAGGTTGTGATCAACTACGAATCTAACGAAACAACGAGCACCATTGCCACACATCTGAACTTCAGAGCCGTCGGCATTAAATATTCTGTAGTGGAAATCGACCTCAGGATCAAATGGAGGTTCAACCAGCAATAACTGGTCAAAACCAATACCAAAATGTCTGTCTGCTAATTTTTTAATGAGTTCTGGTGAAAAAAATACCTTTTGGGTAACACCATCAACGACCATAAAATCGTTACCCAAACCATGCATTTTTGTAAACTTTAAAATCATTTTTATTATCCTAGGATAATTTCGTCCTTCCAGATATCTTCATATGACTGACGCTTCTTAATTACATATGACTTGTCACCATCAACCATCACTTCACATGGTAAGCGTCTTGTATTGTAGGTTGAAGCCATTGAAGAACCATATGCACCAGCACCGCGAACAGCTAAGATGTCACCATTTCTTACATTTAGCTTTCTGTCCTTGCCTAAGAAATCATCACTCTCACAGATAGGACCTACAACATCAGACTTTACAGCCTCACCGTCAGGATGAACTGTAGTGTTAATGATGGTCATCCATGAACCATATAAAGCAGGTCTAATCATATCGTTCATACCTGTATCGGTGATGATAAAGTGTTTATCACCATTATCTTTCTGGTACTGAACTTTAGCTAAAAGAATACAAGCATTAGCTACCATAGCACGACCTGGTTCAATATAGATTGAAACGTCTAAGTCCTTTAATCTCTCTAAGATAGGAGCGCAGTACTCACTAGGGGTAGGAGGAGTTTCGTTGTCATAGGTAACTCCTAAACCACCGCCCATATCAATATGATCTACTTTGATACCTTCAGCTAGTAATTTTTTGTATAAAGAAATGATTTTATCGGTAGCTTCAATAATTGGCATACCAGAGGTCATCTGAGAACCAATATGGCAGTCGATACCTGAAATCTTTAAGCAAGACTCTTTTGACATCTTCTTATAAAGATCAAAAGCAATTTCTTCATTTACACCGAACTTATTGTTCTTAAGACCAGTTGAAATTGAAGGATGAGTTTTAGCGTCAACACCAGGATTTACTCTAAGAGCAACTGGTGCTACTACATTTAACTTCTTAGCAACCTTAATTACAGTATCAATCTCTTGAGCTGATTCAATGTTTAAGCAGTTAATTCCCTGTGACAGAGCAAATTCAATTTCCTGCTCTGATTTGCCTACACCTGAGAAAACAACTTTCTTAGGATCACCGCCTGCTGCAATTACTCTACGTAATTCGCCTTCAGATACGATATCAAAACCTGCGCCTAACTTTGCCATTTCATGAATAACTGCAAGATTTGAACAAGCTTTTACTGCAAAACAAACTAAATGTTTTTTCTCTTTTAAAGAATTCTCAAAAGCATTCATATGTCTGTGTAAAGTTGCTTTTGAGTAAACATAAAGAGGAGTACCGTACTCTTTAGCTAAATCGGTAGCTTTGATGTCTTCAGCGTATAAATCAGGGCCTTTAAAATTAAAATAATCCATTTTTTCCTTCCATTACAAACTGCGCCTAATCCATTTACATACGCAGTTGTTTTAATTGATCTTTGATTCTATCGATATCTGTGCTCTATTGATGACAGTGATCTATTTACAACAGTGAATAGTTGCCTATTTCTTTGACTCTTCTTGAGACTCTTCATTCTCTTTAGAATTGTTATTTGAAGAAGAATTCTTAGAAGCCTGTTCATCAGAACTATCGTCGTCTTCTTGTTGAATATAATCAGGCTCAATATAAAGTTTGCCTTTAATGCCACAGCCTGAAAGCTCACATAAAGCGACAAATACAACAAATGCAGAAATAAGCTTTTTCAATTTTCTGTCCTACAAAAATGTTTAAAGTTTAGATGAGTATATCAAAATAATAATATGCGTTAATTGCAAATTTAACTTGCCTAAAAATTTGCACTGTTATGAAGATCAAGCATTCATAATCGTAAATGGATGAATGGAGCTTTCATCTTCAGATAACACAAAATACTGAGGCAGATTAAAGTTTAAATTGTTGTTGGTTACATCATTTTCAGTATTCTGGGTATAGAACCTGTTAATAGCATTTACAAGCTTTGATCTTGAACCTGAAAAATCATGAAAGATCTTTACTTCATTTCTTTCATTAACAATGTAAATATCCCACAAGCTACCTTTTTTCTTAAAGAAATACTGGACGATACCAGCAGAAGCACACTTTTCTACTTGAGTTGGTACCTGCAAGGCAAACTCAGGTCTCATTCCAAAGCGGGACAATACGGTTACATCGTCATCTGAAGTTCTAAATGTAGAGTGTCTTATTAAAGATAAAGAACCTTCTTCATTGACCATAGATTCATAGGTGTTGTGACCTACATTAAACACATAGCTCGTTTCATAATCACCCAAACAGGAGAAAATTCCTCTTATGGTTGCTTCTAGGTCAAATCTGATCAAATCACTATGAGCTTTTGAATATGACAGAACTTTTAATACAGAGTTATAGTCATAAGACTGATTTGAGAAAATAGATCCATGAATTCTGATAATCGAAGACAAAGCTTCAACTAAGCCTAATTCACCATCAGGGTAGGAAATACAGTTAATTTCACCCCATGAATTTAAGCATACAAGATCAACAGAACCTACAAGACACATCTTTTGTCTTCCACAAGACAGAGATGAACCGATCTCGATGTCAGAAGGAGAAATTAGCAACTCTTGAGTAATATCATTCTCAAGATTTATCAACAGCATGCTTTTTAGAACTTTTCTTGGTTTTTGCAGATCTGCTTCTGAAACTTCTAAATGGCTACTGTTTTTAAAGAACATCGCCATGTCATAGGATAATTTCTTGATTTTATCAGCAGTCAAATAGCCATCTTTGTTTGACACGAAAACTTTACTTGAGCTGGTTAAAAGATTGTTAAAGGTCGCCCATGCTATAACTTCTACAGCTCTTGGCGCAATATATACTGCCTTTGTAGATAGTAAAGACAAACTGTCTATTGCTGTAGGGAAAATATGCCATCCCTTTCTACAGATACTGTTCTTAGATGGTTTTACAAAAGTAATAGTGTTTTCTTCTAGAAGATGAATAAATTCCTTACTTGCAATCAGGATTTTGCCAGGATATCTGTCAAAAGCAGCATAAATTTTTCTAGATAACACACCAGCGTCATCCGATGTAATTGCATACTCAATCTTATTTTCAACAGAGAATCTTAGTAAAGTTCTATAACTTTCTAAAAGTGAAGAAAACAAATCTCTTTGAGCTCTTTTTACAGTTTCTATATCCCACTGGTCGATATTGCTCAAATGATTGCAATAGGCTCTAGTCCACCCCCACATCAAGCTTAGACGTCTTAAGAAACGTTCTCTTTGCTCACGCAGTTTTCCTTTTGAAATATGAGCTATAGATTGCTGGATTTTTAGATAGAAACAAATTCTTGCTAGTTTTAATCTTGTAGCATCACCTTTTCTCTTTAGGTATTTTGCTACTTTTCTATACATCAAATAGTAAGCATCTTGCTGAAGAGTATATTGAGTGCTGTCATATACGGCGCTTTTTAATTCCATGGACAGCAGTCTTGTATTTGGATATTCGTCAGCATAAGCTTCCATTAAAAGAATTTTTAATACAGCTTTTAACGGATGATCAATACCCTTATATACAAGCCATAACCCCGAACCAAAGTATTCAACAGGAGAGCACTTGGCAACAGAGCCAAAATCAAACCAAGACTCTCTATCAACAGCTGGACTTTTGTAAAATTCTTCTAAATACTCTGAATAATTTTGTTTTTCTTCACTTTCGCTTACCATGAACCATGCTAAGTTTCTGCCACACAATCTAATTGATGATCTATAAAACTCATCTAACAGGAACAGACTCTGAGCAGAGCCACAGTCTTCAGTATCCATGTTGCCATGTTCGCCACTTGAAAACTTATCTTCAGGGGTTACGAACAGATTAACATCAGCACCTAAAGTTTTTGCAAATGAGGATAAAAAGTGGCACTTTTCAGCTAAAAGTTTTATTTCTTCTTCAGGTGTGTTTTTATTTACACATACCCAAATATCTAAATCTGAATTCTGACCTTGCGCTATAGATGAGGTACTACCCATTGCATATAAAGCATAAATTGGATAATGCTTCTCTTCAGGAGTATCTGGATCAATTCCATGATCAATAAGGTAATGGCGCTGATATTCATTTGGAGTGAATTTATCAATACCAAAAGGAACTGTACTTGATCTATATCCTGGGAGTTTTGGTGAGTTGTAATGTATCAGTAAAGGAAGAACATTCAGAACGTTGGCCACATCGTTCTTCATAATCTGTAAGGCTCTTTTTAAACGTTCATCATTTAGAGCTTCAAATTTATTTAATCTAAGTTCAAAACTAGCTTTATCCATAAATAAGACATGAAGATTGTTGTGGATTGAAAACTAGAAAATTATATCACCTTTCATTTCAATTATATTTATCTATATAGCGCTCACATAAAAAGCGCATATTTATCCAAACAGCAGCCTTTTTACTGCACATAGCACATCCTTGATAAGGATATTCAAATAAATTGTTCAAATAGTGATCTGTGACAGTAAGTTTAATCATATATGCTAGCAAAATCATTGAGATAGTTTTATCCGTGTTATGATAGGCAAGATTATATATATGCGAGATATGATTATGAAGCAAAAAATAGACAAAAATTCAAAAGAAGCTCCTAAAGAAGCTCAGATAGAAAAAAGTCTAGAATCTAATAGCGATGAACAACAGCGTTTAAAGCTAGAAGAAGAAACTAAAGCTATTCATAAGCAAGCAGAATTACTTCTTGAAGATGAAGCAAATCGTAAAAAAGCATCTCAAGATAAAACAACTTTATCTGATAAAAAAGAAAAAACTACAACAGATAAAGACACAGTACTTAACAAAGATAATAGTATGCAAAACAATACAAAAGATAACTCTCCTGAAAAAGCCGTTGTTTCTTCTAGAAACGATGATTCTCAGATAAAATCACTTAAATTCAAAGTTAATGCACTTGCAGCTATCCTTGTGTTAACCATTGCAGGTGGTGTTTATGGTGCTTATCAGTTTGATAAACACAAGTATGATGATCTTGAGGTCATTACCAACAACTTAAAGACTACTGAGCAGAATATTCTAAATACACAGAACAAGATTAACGCTGTGTATACAGATATTTTAGAAAAAGATAAAAGAGCAGATATACTCTTCTCTCAGAATGCTGATTTGAGATCTCAGAACAACGTCTTAAAGAATAATGAAGAAGCATTACAAGAAAAGATCGATGCTGCTGTTCTAAATACAGAGAAGATCAACATTAGATTAAACAATTATGAGGATAGAAATCCTTATGATTGGTTTATCGCTCAGAGCTATTTCTTGGTCTCAAATGCACAGAATATTCTGTCATTCTCTGATAACGTTCAGTCAGCATTGCTCAATTTAAAACAAGCTGATCTGCTACTTGTAAAGCTAGATGATCCAAAAGTAAAAGCTATTAGAGAAGCAATCATTCAGGACACTATTGCTCTACAGAATTTACCTACCATCGATACTACAGGCATCTTCTTAAAATTAGACAGTATTTATAACAATACAGACAACATGCCATTAAACGAATTCTTAAGTGGAAATTCAAAAGATGCATTTAAGAAGGTAAATGAGCCTTCTGATCAGGTAAAAGACTGGAAACAGAATTTATGGACTTCAGTAAAAGAATTCTCTTCAAGATTCATTGAAGTTAGAAGACGAGAAGATTCGGTTGTAAACCAGTTCTTATCACCAGATCAGACCAAGATCTTACTTAAAAACATTAAGACGGAACTTCTTTTATCAAAGGTTGCAGTATTCAATCATGATGAGGATAGCTTCAACCATAACATTAAACAAATCCAAGACCATATTAGATCTTACTTTGATGTAAACAATGAAGTTGTTCAAAACAACTTAAAATCATTAGATGAACTTGCTGAACTAAAGATAAAACTTGATAAACCAGAACAGTTATCAAGCATTAAGTTATTTAATTCTTTAGCACAAGAAAAGTTCAATCTATATGAAACTCAGAAAAAACAGCTAAAGGAAGGACAAAATGATTAAATTAATCTTAGTCATCTTATTTACTAGCATAGCTGTTATTCTAGGCCCTTTGCTTGCAGACAGTCAGGGGTTTGTTCATATTGCTACTAATTCAAAAATTATCGAAACCTCAATTACTACTGCAGTTGTTATCTACCTTCTGAGCGTTTTTATAATTTTTGTTGTTTATTCTCTTTTAAAGAAAATTTACCTAGTACCAAAGGGAACATTAAGAGCTTTTAAATTAAGAGCTAGCAAAAAGAAATTATCTCAGCAAGATGAAGCTGAGATCTACTTTGAGCAAGGTGAGTATGAAAAAGCATTAGCCTTATTCAAACACATCAACTCTATTAAAAAGATGTCTGAAAAATCTCTTTTAACTGCAGCTCAATGCGCTTTTCACATTGGATTGTATGACTACACAAGACAAGCTTTAGATGAAGCTGAAAAAAGAGGTAAAAACGTAAAATTAGCTGCCGAAGTTATAAGAGCTAAGTTGAACTTAGATATTGGTAATCCAAAAGCTTCATTAGAGTTTTTAGAAGAAACCAAAGGTAACCTCTCTAACGCTTCAGTGCTGCGTATGTTCGTAAAAAGCTATAACGAATTAGGTTTAACTGACAAGATTGTTTCAATTTCAAAAGAGCTTGTTAAGAACAAGGTCTTAACCGAAGAAGAAGCAAGAAAATACTATTTAAAGAACATTCAGGAAAAATTATCTAAAGCATCAACAATTGATGAGGTAGATACTTGCTTTAAAGACTTAACAAAGAACGACAAAAAAGAGCCTAAGATCATCAGTGCGTTCATTTATAAAATGATTAAATTAGGTGATGTTAATCATGCTAAAACCTTGTCTTTATCACTGTTAAAGCAAGATCCTGATCCTTCATTCTTAGACAGTATTTCTACTTGGGAAATTGCAATTCCTGATGTCTTAGTATCCTTAAAGAAATATGCTGCTAAGAATATGATCACCACTCAAGTAAACCTGCCTTTACTAAAGGCAATGGCTAACCTTGAGTATAAGTCTGGTTTATTAAGAGATGCTTTAGCTGATTACAAACAGGCTTTATCTATTGAGCAAAGTCCTGATCTATATATTAGAGTGGGAACTATCTTAACTGGTCTTCAGAACTATCCTGAGGCTACAGAGTATTTTGCTCGTGCAAATTCTCTGTATTCAGAAGAAAAGAGTCTTGCTTTAGTTAGCAAGTAATCTATACATCAAGCTCAACAAAAAAACGCTACTTCAAAGAAAGACTCTGAAGTAGCGTTTTTATTTTCAAATCTTATCTTGCTCTAGTACAACTGAGCTCTAGACTGTTTTTTCAAAGTTTCCTCAAGCTTTAATTTCTGATTAGCTCTGTTAAACAGAGTTTTTAAATCATCTTCTGAAACTTTTCCACAAGCTTTGAATAAAAGATAAGATCTACCATCAAAATAAGTAACAAGTCCTGAACAAGGAGCATTATCCACGAATTTAAAGGAAAAACCTCTTAGATCTATAACAGGCTTTAAATCCCAACCTTGGTAACTATCCATTATGTATTGAGCATAATCTTTAGTTGTTGACAGGTTTACTACTGGGTTAACAATAGACAGTGATGCCTGCGCATTACCGTCTGTCTTCTCATAAGTCACAGAGCTATTGGTAATAAACTCGTCATAATCGGACTCAGCAGATATTGCAACCGCTGAGACCAACAATAATGATAATGCTAAAGCCTTTTTCATTACTTAATTAACTGCTGATAAGCTGTATTTGATGTTACTTCCTCAACTGGGTAACCAAATGACTTGATAACCTCGTTGATGCCCTCTTCCTTACCGGTTACATCAAAGCCACACAGTACAGAGCAGAACTCTAAACCGGTGATTCTGAAGTGGAACAAGGTAATGTTATATGAATTACCTAATGTCTCTAAGAAACGTAATAGAGCATTTGAAGTTGCAGGGAACTCAAACAGATACAGTCTTTCGTTTAACTTAGTTGAAGGGTGACCACCAACCATGTAACGTAAATGATCCTTTGCTAAAGAATCATCGGTAAGATCGGTTACCAAGTAACCATTCTTCTTTAAAGACTTGCAGATCTCGTTTAACTCTTTCTTACCTTCTGTTAACTCAACTGAAGCAAATACTCTTGCTCTATCTGAGTTGTTGTAACGATAGCTAAACTCGGTCACAACTCTGTCGCCGATGCTCTTAGTAAAGTCTAGGAATGATCCGCTCTTCTCAGGAATTTCAACAGATAAGATACCCTCAGACATCTCACCTACATCACAACGCTCAGCAACCATACGTAATGTATGGAACTTAACATTTGCACCTGACAGAATTGCAATATGATTGCCTGACTTGATGTTATTTTCTCTTACGTATTTCTTAAGACCTGCTAATGATAAAGCACCACTTGGTTCTGCAATAGCACGAGTATCATCAAAGATATCCTTCATAGCAGCACAGATTTCATCGTTAGAACAGGTAACGATATCATCTAGGTACTTGCTTAGTACTCTAAAAGTCTCAGTGCCAGCCTTGCTTACAGCAACACCATCGGCAAAATGAGAAACATAACCAATATCAACTGGTTTACCTGCTTTTAGAGCAGCTTTCATACATGCACTGCCCTCAGCCTCAACACCAATTACCTTTACATGTGGCAATAGTGACTTGATATAAACAGCAATACCTGCTGCTAATCCACCGCCACCGATCTGTACGTAGATAGTATCGATGTTGTCACACTGACCGATTAACTCATGAGCAATTGTACCCTGACCTGCAATAACATCAGGATCATCGTAAGGAGGGATCATGGTTAATCCCTTCTTCTTTGATAACTGCTGAGCATAGTCATAAGACTCATTAAAGCTGTCGCCATACAGAACTACTTCGGCACCATAATTTCTTACAGCATCGATCTTAAGATCAGGAGTAGTTGTAGGCATAACGATAACAGCTTTAATGCCTAACTTTTTAGCTGATAAAGCAACGCCCTGTGCGTGGTTACCAGCAGACGCTGTAACAATACCTGCCTTTAACTGATTCTCATCTAAGTTCTTAATCTTATGGTAAGCACCACGAAGCTTAAATGAGTGGATCTTTTGGTAATCTTCACGCTTTAAAAGTACATTCACACCTAATCTTGATGATAAGCTCTCAAGATTCTGTAATGGTGTCACCTTTACTAGATCATAAATTCTAGCAAGCAGGATCTTCTTTAAATATGCTTGAGAATCTAACTGTTTTTCAGCCATCTTATAGACCCTCTAACTTGCTGCGATCACGAACGCCACCCTTGTCAGCGCTTGAAGCTAATTTACCGAATGCCTTTAGGGCAAATGAGATTTCTCTATCTCTGCCAACTGGCTGCCATGCATCCTTACCCTTAGCTTCCATAGCCTTTCTTCTCTTAGCTAATTCTTCATCGCTAACAGCCATTCTGATGGTACGATTTGGAATATCGATCTCGATTAAATCGTTCTCTTCTAGAAGACCGATGTTACCTCCATTAGCAGCTTCTGGTGATACGTGACCAATTGATAGACCTGATGAACCACCTGAGAAACGACCATCGGTAACTAAGGCACACTCTTTACCTAAGCCTACTGACTTAATGTAAGAAGTTGGGTATAGCATTTCCTGCATACCAGGACCGCCACGAGGACCTTCGTAACGAATAATTACAACGTCGCCGGCCTTAACCTTGCCACCTAAAATACCTTCAACACCAGCTTCTTGGCTCTCGAAGATTCGAGCTGGACCTACAAACTTAAGAATTGACTTATCAACACCTGCGGTCTTTACGATACAACCGTTGATTGCTAAGTTACCGTATAAAACAGCTAGACCACCATCCTTTGAGTAAGCGTGCTCAAAGTCATGAATACAGCCGTTTGTTCTATCTGTATCTAACTTATCTGTAGTGTTATTCTGTGAGAAAGCAACAATGTTGTACTTACCACCAGCACAAGCACTGTAGAACTTCTTGATTTCAGGATCTTGAGTTTTTTCTAGATCATACTTATCAATCTGCTCACCAATGGTCAGGCCTAAAACAGTCTTGCTGCTTTCGTGGATTAAACCATTCTTCTTTAACTGAGCCATGATGTTCATAATGCCACCGGCATTATGTAAGTCTTCCATATGCCACTCATGGGTTGATGGAGACATCTTGCAAATGTGAGGGATCTTACGTGATAGTCTGTCAATATCAGCCATTGTAAAATCAACACCAGCTTCCTGAGCTACTGCTAATAAGTGTAAAACTGTATTAGTTGAACCACCCATTGCAATATCAAGGCTCATTGCATTTTCAAAGGTATCTTTGGTTGCAATTGAACGAGGTAAAACGCTCTTATCGCCATGTTCGTAATAAGCTTTAGCCATCTCAACAATGCGGTGAGCTGCCTTTACGAATAATTCTTTTCTAAATGCATGAGTTGCAACTAATGAACCGTTGCCAGGTAGTGACAGACCTAAAGCTTCGGTTAATGAGTTCATTGAGTTTGCTGTAAACATACCTGAACATGAACCGCAGGTAGGACAAGCAGCCGACTCAACAGCATTAACTTCTTCATCTGATACGTTTGGTTCTGCTGATACAATCATTGCATCAATTAAGTCAACTTTGTGGTCACAGCCTTTTACACGACCAGCTTCCATAGGACCGCCTGAAACAAAGATAACAGGAATGTTCAAACGCATTGAAGCCATCAACATACCAGGTGTTACTTTGTCGCAGTTAGAAATACATACTAAAGCATCAGCTTTATGAGCATTTACCATGTACTCAACTGAGTCTGCGATAATATCTCTACTTGGTAAAGAATAAAGCATGCCAGTATGACCCATTGCAATACCGTCATCTACTGCAATAGTATTGAATTCTTTAGCAATACCGCCAGCCTTTTCGATTTCTTTTACTACCAATTGACCTACATCATGTAAGTGAACATGACCTGGAACGAACTGGGTGAAAGAGTTAGCAACCGCAATAATAGGCTTACCAAAATCCTCATCTTTTACGCCAGTTGCCTTCCATAATGCACGGGCACCTGCCATGATTTTGCCTTCATAGGTAACCTTTGAACGGTAATTATTAGACATATGCAGTATTCCTTTATATAAAACCAGACTAAGACAAATAAATATGTCTTCAAATAGATTTGCGCTGTTAGTAGTTTATTTTGAATTGTAATAAAAGACCCACATCCTTAGGGTGTGGGTCTATATGTAAATTTTATTTTACTTGTTTACAGGGGTTAACCAACCGTACTTATCTTCGGTTTCGCCTCTTACAACAGCGAAGAATGCCTTCTGTAATTTCTCGGTGATAGGACCACGGCAACCGCAACCAACATCGATACCATCAACTGAAGCAATAGGAGTGATTTCTGCTGCAGTACCAGTGAAGAACATCTCATCAGCTAAGTAAACCATTTCACGTGGGATTGGCTGGTAACGAACTTCGTAACCTAAATCCTGTGCAACACGAGTTACAGCATCACGAGTGATACCTGGTAATAGACCTGAAGTGTTAGGAGAGGTATATAGAACACCGTTCTTTACGAAGAATACGTTCTCACCTGAACCTTCTGAAACGTAACCGTTAGTATCTAAAGCGATAGCCTCGGTATAACCATTGTTGGTGCACTCGTTAGCAATCAGAATTGATGATAGATAGTTACCTGCAGCCTTTGCCTCTGTAGGAATTGTATCTGGAGCTAAACGTCTCCATGAAGAAACGCAAACTTTAATACCTTTCTTCATACCTTCTTCACCAAGGTAAGCTCCCCATGGTAAAGCACAAACCATAGCATCAGCATTTACACCTTTCTTGAACTTAACACCTAAGCCCACTTCACCCATGAAGATTAATGGACGAATGTAACCATACTCAAGACCGTTCTCTGAGATAACTTTCTTACAAGCATCCATAACTTCTTCTTTAGTCTGAGCTACAGGGAAGCGGTAAATTTTTGCTGAATTGAATAAACGATCAATGTGATCCTTTAAACGGAAAATCTGAGGGCCATTCTTAGTAGCATAAGCTCTAATACCTTCAAACACTGCTGAACCATAATGAAGAGCGTGAGCTGTAACGTGAACTTTAGCGTCTGCCCATGGAACCATCTTGCCGTTAAACCAAATATACTTGGTAGTGTCTGAATTCATTTTTAAATCCTCAACTAATTAAAATAAAAGGTCCTACTGTTATTAGTAGTACTAGCAACAGATTTTATCATTTTCATGAATGCGTTACTCTACCGCACAACTTATTTGATTAACAATTTTCGAATAACTGATACTTTATCAAATAAGTTTGTAAATACTGCTCTAGTTTATGTTCAAGATTATATATCAAAAAACGGAACATAGTTAATATTATGTTCTAATTTTTGCAAAAATAACTATTTCTAAAAAATCTTGTTACAATAAGCACAATTTTTTCTGATAGTGAGGCTATTAAACTCAATGATTTCTTTTTTACCAAGTCCAATTCTGTTGGTTATAAATTGCATTCTGATCTCACTGAATGTAATTGTTATTGCAACTCCTATGATGGTTTTAGGTGTTTTCAAATTCTTACTGCCATTTCACTTTGTTGCTATTGCTATTGAAAAGTGCAACTACTACCTATATAAGATTTGGGTATTTGATAACAGACTAATTATCAGACTTACCAATAATATTAAGTGGCACATAACAGGCGATAAGATACCTACAACCAAGAAGTCATGTATCATTATCAGTAACCACATCAGCTGGTTAGATATTCTGTTTATTGGTTGTGTATATAAAGGAAATGTTCCAACAACCAAATTCTTTATGAAGCACTCTTTAATCTATATTCCTTTTGCAGGCCTTGCTTGCTATGCCTTAGGCATGCCTTTCTTAAGACGTTATCCAAAGGAAAAACTATTAAAAAATCCTAAGTTAAGAACTAAGGATATTGAAACTACAAGAGCTGCTTGTAAGAGACTAATTGATTTCCCTACAACTTTAATTAACTTTGCTGAAGGAAGTCGCTACACTCCAGAAAAAGCAAAGAAAGCTCGTTCTCCATACAAGCACTTACTACCACCAAAAGTAGCATCATTAGGTGTAGCTTTAAGTGAGATCGGTAATAAAGTTGATTACATCTTTAACAATACTTTCTACTATCCAGACAACCAAAAGAAAGCTTTTGTGGATATGTTAAAAGGCAGAGTTAAAAACGTTTATGTGAATGTTGAAATCATGGAGAAAACTCCTGAGCTTGAAGGTAATTATCTAGAAGATAAACAGTACAAGCATGAGTTCACAATGTACGTAAGAGAACTTTGGGATAAAAAAGATAAGCTACTAGATAAGATGTACTCAGATTACGAAGAGAGTAAGCGTAAGTAGTAAACGTCAGAAAAATTGAAAGGAAGCTCTAGCCTTGGCTAGAGCTTTTTTTGTTTTAAGGTAAGGTTAATAGATAAGCAACTAAAGCTTCATAATCTTCAATTGACTCAAGATTGTCAGTCTTTACTAGATACTTGCCATTAACAACGATTTCTGGAACAGCATCAATTTTCATTTCTTTGGTATGTCTGTCATACTCAGCAACTTTTGCCTGAGTTACAAAAGAATTATAGATCTGCTCATACTTTTCAGAAGGAACACCTAAACTTTCAAATAATTCTACAAAGTAATCATGATCTTCAGGAATATCCTGTTTTACATGAATTCTATTGAACAGTTCTTCTTTTAATTCATTTTCAATTTCTAGGTTGATAGCTACTGCATAAGCCTTCTGAGATTCGACACCTACATCACCACCAATTAAACCTACAGGGTTAACTACAAACTTTGCTTTATTCTTGAAGAATTCAGCCATCTGTGAAAAAGGTTTTTCCATTGCAAAGCAATGAGAGCAGAAGAATGAAAAGAACTCTCTAATCTCAGGCTCAACAGTTTTATTTGTTGCTCTGATTTCGTAATCCTGACCTTCTTTATAATCACGAGCCTGCGCACTTGAAATAAAGAAAATTGACACTATTAACAAGGCAAATGCTTTACCAAGAAATTTAAACATATGATTTTCTATCCTATATGATTTGTAACTGTGCAAAATTATTTATCGCACATGACCTTTTGTCAAATAAACAAAATATTATCAACACAACCTACATCAAAACTGATTTAAATACGTAGACTTTGGTTAGTCCTTATCAGCAATTGTAAAATCTGTGATTTTCTGTTCCCAGCAAGAAACCTTGTTTCTTAATTCTAGAGCACTTCTTCTTTCTCTTTTAACTCCACGGCTTAAGAGTTTAAAAAAGCAAACTGTTAAGAAGTTATTTTTTGCGCAGATCTTACTTAAAACGTACAGTAGCTTTACTTTATTTCTA
>DKDL01000002.1:93606-149651 GCA_002449335.1 Succinatimonas sp. UBA6849
TTTCTAGTTATTTTTGGCTTTTTCTCATCAAAAAGATCAGATTTAGAAATTAGCTTTAATGTTGCTGTTGCCATTGCAATATTTAACAAACAGAACAATCTAATTCCATATTCAGCTGTTGGAACTTTACATATAAATGCTAAAGCATCATCTAAATGCCCCTGGCAGAGTGCAATGTAATTCTCTACCATGCTCTTATATTCAGAATTTACAACTTTTGGTAAGAAGCTTACGTTGCGTTTTTTGTCTTCTACTCTATCCTTTAAGATATTTGTAAGTTGAAGACCTTCTCCAAAGCTTACGGATAAAATCATCAGAGCATGTTTATCGATGGTATGGTTGTACTCACAGAATAAAGCCGCAAGTAATTCCCCAACTACACCAGCAACGTAGTAGCAGTACTTATCCACATCATCGACATCTTTAATTTCAAGCCCCTGTAAAGATTGAGCCATACCATAGCTTAGGATGGATACTCCTTTAGATAAGATCATCTGAACTTTTCTTGGAAAAGAGCGCGTTCTAGTAATTACTCCCTGCATATCCTTAATAAGTTCAAATTCAGTGGTTTTAGCTCCTTTTTGAACTAAATCAACGGCCTGTTTGTGCAAAGATAGCAACTGCATATCATCAGAAAATTCATTTGAACAGAACTGAGCAAAAGAAACTAACCAAGCAATTTTCTGCTTTGTAGAAGCAATAGGATCATCTTCAACAGTATCTGCTATTCTGCATAACAAGTAAGCATTTGATATGTAATCTATAAGTGATTCAGGCAACATTGGAATAGTTAAAGCAAATGTTCTTGAAACATTTTTTAAATGTTCCTGCTGTTTTTCAAAGTCAATTTGAGTCTGCTGCATTTTTAAAGTCACTTATATTGATTTCTGATGATGTATACTTGCACCATTATACAATGGTAGCAAAGAATTTTATGGGACTAAGTATGAAAGAAAATACTGAAAAAAGAGTTCACCCTCCTGTGGGTAACCTCTTATTAAGAACCCTTGCAATGCCAGGTGATACCAATCCTGCAGGAGACATTTTTGGTGGTTGGATTATGTCTCAGATGGATATATCTGGTGCTATTTTAGCTAGAGAAATAGCTAACGGGCGTGTGGTAACAGCTGCTGTCGAAGGCATGTCTTTTTTAAAACCAGTAAGCGTAGGTGATGTGGTTTGTTGCTATGGTAAATGCATTCATGTAGGACACACTTCATTAAAAATTCATCTAGAAATTTGGGTAAAAAAGCTGATTGAAAGTGAAACCAATGAGCATGCTGAAAGACATTTAGTTACAGAAGCAAACTATACATACGTGGCTGTAGACAAGAACAAGAGACCAAGACCTTTGCCAAAGACAGCCCCTATTGTTGCTGAGAAAGGAATTGATGCTGCCTCAGTTGGATTAAATCCTGACGGAACCGTCAAAGACGGTGACTTTGAGGAGTTTGAATAAAGTCACCAAATGCAGTATTACCTTTAGAGTCTTAAATTAAGGTGTACTGCATTACATCTTTTTGCTTAAAGCATCCTTAGTTATGTGACTAATAGTTTCCATTTCTAAGTCCACGTAAAAAGCAAAATTCTTCTTAATTTCATCAGCAAGATTCATTCTTGTCTGATGCATATAGCCTACAAAAAACACACCTAAATGCTCAACTGCAGCAGATATATCTAGATTTGTAGGAAGCTGCTTTTTAGCAATTGCATTCTTTAAAATCATTGCAAAACATTCATGTCTTTGAGCATTTTTTTCTAAAAACTTATCTCTTAAAGACTGGTTTCCAGAAGAGCCATTCATGATAGCAATCATCATAGACATGAAAGGAGAGTTCATGAACTTAATATTCTGATCTTCAACAATTCCGCCTAACCAGGATTTGAATTTTCCTAATGGATCAGGCTCGTTGACGTCACTAGCTTCATTTAATAGATTTAAAGAGAATTGATCTTGCTCTAATGAATCAATTAAACACAGCAATAACTCTTCTTTATTTTCAAAATGCCAGTATATAGCTCCTCTAGTTACTCCGGCATATTTTGCAATATCAGATAAGCTTGTTCTTTCAAAACCGCGTCGTGAAAATAACCTTTGAGCACTTGCTAGGATGTTCTTTTTAGTTTCCAAAGAGTCATCATGAGTTCTTCTAGGCATAACTTGTCCTGTATTCGATTTCAAACATACATACAAGTATGTTATTACAAAACAGTGAATAGTAAAACACAACAACAGAAAAAAATATCGTTCTTAATTATCAGGTATTAAAAAAACGCTAAAATCCCTTAAAAAAGCTACTTATACATCACATTATTTTGGTACTATGGTAAAAGTAGCTACCAATTGAAAAATAAAAGGTCCTAAATTCACTCAAATAAACATACATCGATGTATGAACATACATACAAATATCGAAAAATTGCCCATTACACGGAACGGTCTTTTATATGATAATGAGCAGTTGCTCACATTCTGGCGGAGTTAAATTTTAGGACAAACTACAGAAGCTATCTAACAGAGATTTCATAGATAGTAAACGCATATAAATATGGTCACCTATAAGACACAAAGACTGTATTGAAAAGCGTTCAGAGCGACACAGAATTTTCAATGTAGATACAAAGATTTTAATATTTCGATGCATCGAAGGAACCACTAAATGTCATTGTTTAAATCTAACAAATATATCCTTTCAACAGTTGCTGTTGCATCTGTTCTAATGCTATCAGCTTGTGGCGAACAGCCTCAACAACAGCATGGTGCTATGCCAGTAGACGTATTTACTGTGAAGACTGAAAACGTTCCAGTAATTTCTCATCTAACCGGTAGAGCAACTCCAACTCGTAAAGCTGAAGTTAGACCACAGGTAACAGGTATTCTTCAGAAGAGACTGTTTACCGAAGGTTCAACTGTACAGCAGGGTCAGCAGTTATATCAGATCGATCCTTCTGTATATGAGGCTAATGTAAAGAGTGCTGAGGCAAGTCTTGCAAGTGCTAAAGCAAACTTACACACCACTCAGCTAAGAGCAGAAAGATATACTCGCCTATTAGAGCAGAAAGCTGTAAGTAAGCAGGATTACGATGATGCTCAGGCTTCATTCTTAAGTGCAAAGGCAGCTGTAAGATCAGCTGAAGCTGCATTAAGCAAGGCTAACATCGATTTAGCATACACTAAGGTATATGCTCCAATTTCTGGCACTATCAACCGTTCAAATGTAACTGAAGGTGCTTTAGTTGCAGCAGGTCAGGCAACTCCTCTGACCACCATTCAGCAGATGGATCCTATGTATGTTGACTTAGGTCAGAGCGCTGAAGATCATCTTGCATTAAAGAAGAACCTAACCGAAGGCAAGTTATTAAACGATGGCAAAGCTAAAGTTGAGCTTTACTTCTCAGATGGTTCTAAGTACTCACAGGAAGGTACCATTGAGTTTGCCGAGGTTAGTGTTGATGAAACCACTGGCATGGTTAACTTAAGAGCTATCGTTCCAAACCCAGATGGTGTTCTATTACCGGGTATCTTCTTAAGAGGTGACATTTATCAGGGTGTATTACCAAACGCTCCTGTTGTAATTGCAAGTGGCGTACAAAGAGAGGCTAACGGTATTACCTACGTTTATATCATCGATGACAAGGGTACAGTTGCTAGACGTAACGTAAAGTTAAGCTACGAGTATGACAAGTACTTTGTTATCACTGACGGCATCAAAGTTGGTGATAAGGTTATTACCAGCAACGTACAAAAGATCCGTGAAGGCGTACCTGTAGTTCCAATAGATCCAAATGCAAAACAACAGGCACCTGCTTCTAAGTAATAACGAGGAATGTAAATAATGGCTCGCTTTTTTATTAATCGTCCAATTTTTGCTTGGGTGATTGCGATCTGTATCATGCTGGCAGGTGTGTTCTCTGTAACCACACTACCAGTTTCACAATATCCTACAATTGCACCTCCATCAGTATCAATTGAGGCTTCATACCCAGGTGCTGACGCTGCAACTGTAGAAAGATCTGTAACCCAGATCATCGAACAGAACATGACTGGTCTTGACGGCTACATGTACATGAGCTCTACTTCAGACTCATACGGTAACGCAAGAATCGTTATCACTTTTGAGCCAGGTACCAATGCAGATATTGCACAGGTTCAGGTTCAGAACAAGATGCAGCAGACACAGTCTCAGTTACCTACAACTGTTCAGCAAAACGGTGTTGACGTATCTAAGTCTACTGACGCTTTCCTTTTAGTCGCAGGTCTTGTAACCAAGGATGATCAGCATACTTCTGATGACTTGTCTGATTACATTGAGTCAAACTTAAAAGAGCCTTTAGCTCGTGTTAAAGGTGTAGGTTCTCTACAGGTTTTCGGTGCTAAGTACGCAATGCGTATTTGGGTTGATCCAAAAAAACTAGCAAATTACTCACTATCAGCAGGTGAAGTTTTAGCTGCAATCCAGGCTCAGAACGCTCAGGTTACCTACGGTTCATTAGGTGGTACACCTGCAATTCCAGGTCAGATGTATGCTTATACCATTACCGGTCAGAAGCGTTTGGAAAACGCTGAACAGTTCCAAAACATTCTTTTAAGAGTTAACCAAGACGGTACAAAAGTATACTTAAAAGATATTGGTACTGTTGAGTTAGGTTCAGAGTACTACAGTGCTCATGCTACCTATAATGGAAGACCTTGTTCTGGTTTGGCTGTAAGACTGTCATCTGGTGCTAACGCATTGGATACAGCAAAGAGAGTTAAAGCTGAAATCGACAAGTTAAAGCCTTACTTCCCTGAGTGGATTGAAGCTACATACCCATACGATACAACAGAATTCATTCAGGTTTCTATCAACGAAGTAGTACATACACTGATCGAAGCTATTATTCTGGTTATCTTTATTATGTACCTGTTCTTACAGAACTTTAGAGCTACATTGATCCCTTCAATTACAGTTCCTGTAGTTCTATTAGGTACATTCGCAATCATGCAGGTGTGCGGATTCTCTATAAATACCTTAACCATGTTCGGTTTGGTGTTAGCGATCGGTCTGTTAGTTGATGATGCGATCGTTGTTGTAGAAAACGTAGAACGTATTCTTCATGAAGAACCAAATTTAACACCTAAGCAGGCTACCATTAAGTCAATGGATGAAATTACTGGAGCTCTAATCGGTATTGCGTTAGTTCTATCAGCCGTATTCATTCCTATGGCATTTTTCGGTGGTTCTACCGGTATTATTTACAGACAGTTCTCTATTACCATCGTATCTGCAATGGTTCTATCTGTTGCTATTGCGATTATTCTTACTCCTGCTCTTTGCGCAAGTATTCTGTTACCTCCAAACGCAAAGGAAGAGAAGAAGACATGGTTTACTGCTTTAAACAGCCGTTTTGATAAGATTTATTCTCCAATCAGAAAGCTATTAACTTTATGGAACAATTTCTTTGCTTATATTTCAGAGAAATACCAGCAGAAAGTTAAGGTTATCGTAAAGAGAATTGGTCGTTATCTTGTTTACTATGTAGCAATCTGTGTTGCTTTAGTATTCTGCTTTACTAGAATTCCTACAGCTTTCTTACCTAGTGAAGACCAAGGTGTGTTAATGACTATGGTTTCATTACCAGCAGGTTCTACTCTTGAGAAAACTGATAGCGTTCTAAATCAGGTAAGACAGTACTTTACTTCTGCAGAACAAGAAAACGTATTCAGTGTGATGACTGTATCTGGATTCTCATTTGCAGGTCAGGGTCAGAACGCTGGTATGGGCTTTATCAAGATGAAGGATTGGTCTGAAAGAACCAGAGCAGATCAGCATGCTGATGCAATTGCAAACCGTGCTTATATGCCTCTATTAGGTGGTATTAGAGATGGTTTAGCATTCGCTTTCAACATTCCTGCAATTCCTGAATTAGGTACAGCCAACGGTTTCGACTTATTCTTAGTTGACCAAGGTTCAGCAGGTCACGATGCTTTAATGAAGGTACGTAATCAGTACATCTATGCAGCATCTCAGTCTCCTCTGTTAACACAGGTTCGTGCTAACGGTATGGATGATACTCCACAGTTAAAGATCAACATTGACTATGAAAAAGCAATGTCATTAGGTCTTTCACCTACCGATATCAACAACACTTTCTCTGTTGCTTGGGGTTCTGCTTATGTAGATAACTTCATGGATAGAAACCGTGTTAAGAAGGTATATGTTCAGGGTCAGGCAAAAGATCGTATGACAGAGAATGATCTGAAGAAGTGGTACGTAAAGAGCAACACTGGCAAAATGGTTCCTTTCAGTGCTTTCGTTACCACAGAGTGGAGCTATGGTTCACCTCGTCTAGAGCGTTTCAACGGTTTAGGCGCAGTTGAAATCCAGGGTTCTGCAGCTCCAGGCGTATCATCAGGTCAGGCTATGAACGAGATGCAGAGAATTGCTGATGAAGTATTACCTGCAGGCTACGGTATTTCTTGGTACGGTGTGTCTTACCAAGAGCAGTTAGCTGGTGCACAGGGTCCTATGCTTTACTTAGTATCTCTGTTAGTTGTGTTCTTATCACTTGCAGCTCTATATGAAAGCTGGTCAATTCCTTTTGCTGTTATGTTAGTGGTTCCATTAGGAATTATCGGTGCTATTTTAGCTGCTCTGATTACACAATACGTTCCTGTAAAGACCGTTCTTTCAAACGACGTTTATTTCCAGGTTGGTCTGTTAACCACAGTAGGTCTAGCTGCAAAGAATGCTATTCTGATTGTTGAGTTCGCAAAAGACCTGTATGACAGAGGCGAAAGATTAACAGAAGCTGTTATCCACGCTGCAAAGATCCGTTTCCGTCCTATCTTGATGACCTCTATGGCCTTCATCTTAGGTGTTACCCCTCTAGCTCTAAGCTCTGGTGCTGGTGCTGCTGGTCGTAACGAAATCGGTTTCTGCGTTATCGGTGGTATGTTAACTGCTACTGTATTAGCTATCTTCTATGTTCCTGTATTCTTCGTGTTAGTAATGAGATACTTCACTAAGTATGTTTCAGCAGAAGAAAAGCAGAAGAAACTAGAAGAGCATGATAAAGATCTTAAAGAGCAGTTAAAGATCTAATCTTTAACTTCTCAATAAAAAAGGTAATCCATGCGGATTACCTTTTTTTATGCTTAAAATTTAAAAGCACAAGAGCAAATTCTTGTGTTCATATGAACAATTACCCTAAAGTATTTAACAGTCCTTCATTGATATCATCTAAGAATGGACTGGTTGCAAATGGACCTTCTCGTAAGCAAGAGCCTAATAAAACAACATCATTTGTATCTTCACTCTTGGTAAAGACCTCAGGTAATAAAATACCCAAAGACTGAACATAAAGTGCATTGTTCAAATCACAATTGTTCAGCACTTTTCTGGTTCTCTTAATTGCTAGAGCCAATTCAAAAGCATCATGCTTGTTTATTGCATAATGGCGATCATTCATATTCTCTAAAGCAAATTTCTTTTTAAAAGATACGAAGTAGTACTTTTTACCAAATAGTGGAATTGAGTTTAATGCTATCTGATTGATTAGAGATGATGACATCAAAGCCTCAGCCCACAGACTATCCATTAACAGAATGTAGCTGTCTGATGTGGTATCAAATACTTGGTAGTGTTCTCTTAAAATTAGGGGTCCAATTACAAGTGCATTCTGTTTACCTAACATTAAAAAGTCATCAGCAACTTCTCCTGACTCTAAAAGAGGAGATGACAGAGCATTTGCTAATTGCTTTTTCTTTAGAATGTTCTTTACATAAACAAATGATAATGAGTCATTTAAACCATCTGGAGCTGTAAGATCTTCAACATCAGTTGGACTTCTTAGAGCATTGTTAAACAGAGCTCTGTCAGATACTTTACCTACCAGTGAGTAGGTTGGCAGAATTACTGAATGGAACTCATAGTAAATACCATCACGTAAATTACTGTCTAAGTCATGTGATCTGGTATTGGCAAAAGCACTGTATAAAGATAGAGCATAACGTAAAGAATGATTTACCCTTACATTAGTTAATCTGCATAATCTATGTGAACTTGGGCTGAACAGTAGATAAATTTCATTGCCATCTACGATCTGTTTTTGGAAAGCATTTTCTTCTAATAAAGACGATTTTACCCAATTGTCATGAAGTTTTTGATCTACAGCTAGGATGTAGTACTTTCCATCTTCACTTAAATATAGCTCCCAACAATCAGATTCATCCTCCTTATCACCAATGGTTATGCCACAGGATAAGGTAAAACCATTTTCAAATATAGAATGCTCTTCTTCATCATTTAAAAGAAACTTGCTTTCATCAACTATAAAGTCCGCCATAAAACTGCCTGCTTTTTATCTCTAAATTATCTATATGTGTATATTTTCCTATATTTGGATCTTGTATCAAAGAAAATTAAATAAACATGATAAAGGTTAGCAACTAGACAATGTACTTTTAATTTTCTCAATATAATATGCACAGTTATTCATGTTAGGGTTTATTAGAAGATGAAAGACGTCGCTTTATTTTATGGCACATATACTGGTGTTACTGGTACAGTAGCACAAAAAATTGTAAATGAGCTTGGCGCTGACAAAGTTGATTTATATAACATTTGCAAAGACGGCGACAAGATGGAGAACTACAAGAAGCTAATCATTGGTACTTCAACTTGGAGTATTGGTGAGCTTCAAGAAGACTGGGATGCATTCATGCCTAAGCTTCAGAAGATGGATTTTACAGGTAAAACTGTGGCCCTTTTCGGTACAGGTGATCAGGTAGGCTACCCAGATACTTTCCTTGATGGCATGGGAATGTTATATGAAACATTCCAGTACCGTGGAGCTAAATTCATTGGATTCTGGCCTACACAGGGCTATGACTTTACAAGTCCACTGCCTCTTTTAGATCACGATCATTTCGTAGGTTTGGCAATTGATGAAGACAATCAGCCAGAACTTACAGATGAAAGAATAAAAGAATGGTGCAAAATGATTAAACCTGAATTAGGTCTTTAATCATTGAGTGCTACCTATTTTGTAGCATTGAATTTGCATAAGAAAGGAATGTTTTAGAACATTCCTTTTTTTATGTTTAATATTTTGTGCAATTTAAGAGCAAAACGCACTATTATGCGTTTTTTCTCTATATTTTGAATTCTTGATATAATATTATGCACAGAATGTGAGCGATCTTATAAAACAAGATCAATATAATTTATTAGGAAATTCTATGAATAGTAACAATAGAATGGGCTTTGCCTCAAAGATCGGTGGTCTGCTAGCAGCAGCTGGCTCTGCCGTAGGTTTAGGCAATATTTGGAGATTCCCAACTCAGGCCGGTGAAGAAGGCGGTGCTGCTTTCTTATTGGTTTATATCGCCATCATTTTCATTTTCGGTATTCCTCTTTTAATTTCTGAATTTGCTATTGGTCGTCATGCCAGAGCAAATGTGGGTAATGCCTATAGCGTCTTAGCACCTAATACCCATTGGAAGTTTATCGGTGTTGCATCAGTACTTGTTGCATTCACTATCTTCTGCTACTACAACGTGGTTGTAGGTTGGGTTGTTTATTACGTATGGGATGCTATCTCAGGTAACTTCGTAAGCTTAGGTCAGGTTGTAAATGCTGACGGTTCTAACGAATTTGCAAACCACTTCGGTTCTTTCGTTTCAAATCCTTGGAAACCAATTGTTTGCCTAGCAATTGTTATCGGCATCATGCATTTTGTTATTGTTTCTGGTGTTCAAAAGGGTATTGAGAGATCAGCTAAACTCTTAGTTCCAGCATTATTCGTAATCATGATTATGCTTGTGATCTTCGCAGCTACCATGCCTGGTGCTGCTGATGGTTATAAGTTCTTATTCAGTCCAGATTTTAGTGCGATTACTCCTGATGTTTGCCTATCAGCTTTAGGTCAGTGCTTCTACTCATTCTCATTAGGTATGGGCTTAGTAACTTATGCTTCATACTTTAGACGAGACGTAAACCTAAACAGAACCGCTTTATCAGTAGGATTGATTGATACTTTAGTTGCTATTATGGCTGGTATGATCATCTTCCCTGCTGTGTTCTCAGTTCAGGGTATGGAGCCATCAGCTGGTGCAGGCTTAGTATTCATCTCATTACCTAATGTATTTGATTCAGCATTACAGTCTGTTCCATTCTTTGGATGGTTAATTCCAACAGCTTTCTATGTAATTCTGTTCATGGCAGCGATTACCTCATGTATCTTCTTACATGAAGTTTCAACTGCATTCATCGCTGAAAGAGCAAATCTGTCAAGACATAAGGCAGCAGCTATTGTTTCATTAGCTGCATTTATCATTGGTTGTGGTGCTTCTTTATCAATGGGCCCATGGTCAGATCCAATCTTCTTTGGCATGAACTTCTTTGACTTCTTAGACTACTTCACAGCTAAGCTAATCCTTCCTTTAACAGGTATGGGTGCAGCTCTGTTCGTAGGTTGGAAGATGACCACAAGACAGTTATGGTCAGAGTTAACTTCATATGGCAAAGTTAAATTCTTATGGCTTGTACCTTTCAAGATCCTTGTAAGATATATCATTCCAGCTTTAATTCTTTTAATTATGATTACACAGCTGTTTGATATCAAACTAGGTTAATCAAAGCTCTGTTTTCTAACCGATCCCGTTATCGATTACATGATTGATAACGGGATTTTTATATCTGCATGTACTGTCACTACCTTTACACCTGTCTAATTTTATGCTGATGTTTTTTGTCTCGTTCTTTATAAAGAGAGATTCTATAAAGAAAATGTTTACTGAACGAGAGCTTTATTTTCAGGTAAATTTATTGAGGATCAGGAAAGATCTGTAATTTAAAGAAAGGATAAAAGTAGGATCAAAAAAGCGCTACACAAGGTAGCGCTCTAGTATGCAATTAGGAAGACTTTATTACTTCTTTAACTGTAAAACCTTGGTGATGGTTCTGAATAAATCGGTCTGATCTGTTAGGCCCATGATATTTAAAGCACCAGGACCGTAAGCTGCTACTCTTAACTGAGCACCAGTATGACCTGCATCATTTACATCTTCAGAGTTACCGTATGAAACTGTCATAGGAGCACCGTCAGCGGTGATAACAGCCTGTGTAAAGCCAGGAGCCTTAGCATTTGGATATACAATCTGAGTTGCATGGGCGTGGTCAGCTGTAACGATAACTAAAGTATTGCCATCTTTCTTAGCAAAGTCTAAAGCTACCTGAACTGCCTCATCTAAGTCCATAGTCTCACCGAACTGACCGCAAGGATTGTTCTTATGAGCCTGCTTATCGATTGAAGCACCTTCAACCTGTAAGAAGAAACCGTTCTTGTTAGTCTTTAACAGGTCTATGGTCTTCTTAGTCATATCTGCTAACTTAGGAATTGAAGCAGTACGCTCTTTATTGATTTCGCACTTAACAGCAGGCTTATCTAAATTGCCGTGGAATGTAGCCTGTGGGCCCTTTAATCTTACAGGCATATTACCTGGAGCAAATAAACCTAATACAGGGGTCTTCTGATCTGCTTTTGCAACTGACTGTAACTCATCAGCATTGGTTACAACCTTATAGCCTTCTTCTTTTGCCTGCTCTAATAAGGTCTTGCCCTTATATTTACCGTAAGTTGCCTGCTCCTCAAATGTGGTCATACCACCACCTAAAGTAACATCTGCACGAGTCTTAATTAACTGCTCTGAAATAGAACCTAAACCTCCATTTTCTAATAAGTTGGTAGGGCACTTTTCAGCAGTTGCTTTAGGACCGTAGCACTTTCTTTGAGTTACGTGAGCTATCTGAGCAGCTGGAGTTGCATCCTGAATTTCTGAGGTGGTGATATCACCTGTTGCTAAACCTTTCTTTTTAGCTAACTCAATAATTGAGGTAACAGGCTTACCATCTACATCAACACCAATGGCACCATTGTATGATTTAGTACCGGTTGACCATGCTGTACCAGATGCAGCTGAATCTGTTACGTAATCAGGTAAATGAGTTTCTTTGTTTAAAGAATAGTGTGTGTATTGACCAGAGAATGGAAGAGCATCTAAGCCTGGGAATGAACCTGCTGCACCATATGCGTAGTTACGAGCTGCAGTAATTTCGCTATCGCCCATACCATCGCCGATTAAAAGAATTACGTTCTTTGCGTGCTCTTTTTTAGCTAATTTAATCTGGCTCTCGTACATTTCATTCATATTGCCGTGAATACGAGAAGCTCCACCAGTAACTGTAATATTGCCTACTGCTGCTCTGTTATAAATATCTTCTGCTGCATTTGCATTACCTACGATAGCAGAAGCTAAAGCTAAACTTAAAACTGTAACAATTTTCTTATTCATATAAACCTCAATAATTCTAATTGATGAGGTAAATATAAAAATGGAATGTTAACTGCCAAAATTTCAATTGTAATATTTCTGTAAAATTATCTTCGTTTTTGTAAAGACAATAAAAAAGAGGATTGTCTATTAAACAATCCCCTCTTCATTTACAGTTTTTGGTTATCTATGTTTGATATAGATTACTTACCGAAACGAGCTGCAGCGTCCTCAATAGAGATCTTAGATGCTGCTTCCTTTAAGCCGTCTAATGATAAGTTAGACATATCAACTAATTCCTGATCTGTGAATGGTAACTGCTTTACGAAGTACTTCTCGTAACCCTGATAATCGTCAGGTGAAGCTACGAACAGATAAGGGAAGGTGATATCTTCAAACTTACCTTCAAAGTCTTTATAGTTACCCTTAATTGCATTGTAAACAGTCATGAATGCAATTAGAGGATCGCAATAGTGACCGCCTGACTGACCAGCCATTGAGCCGTTCTTTAATCTCTCACCTAAATCAGGTAAGAAGTCAGTTGATACAACAGAAATCTTGCCAGTCTTACCTGCTCTTTCAACAGCAGCAATAGCACCCTGTAAAGGATCACCGCCACCACCAGCTGGGATTAGAGCATCCAGTTTAGGATTTGCAGCCATTAAAGCTTCAGCAGCCTTTGAACCACCTTCTGAAGAGGTACCTGCATACTGAGGCTCTGATAACTTAGCCTGATCATCTGGATGAGACTTATTCCACTTCTCAACACCAGCTTTGTAACCTGCCCATCTGCCTAACCAAGTAGCATCGCCCTGCTCCCAACCGATTAAACCGATATTTCTGCAACCTTTGTCTAATAAGATGTTAACTAAGTGCTCACCATTATCAGGCTCATTCTCATGAACTGCACCGATAAAGTATGGTGACTTCTCAGCAAACTTGTAAATTGATGGACTTGCATCCTTTGAAATAACTCTGAAGAACTGAGCTAAATATACTTCGTTATCATTTGCAGTCTTAATTGCAGATGTCATCTCGGTATCAGATGAGTTACAAATGATAATACCCTGACAACCAGCTGCTACTAACTGCTCAACAGAAGCTGTAACCTTTTCAGATACGTGAGCCTGGTCAACGTACTGAACTTTTACACCTAAAGCCTTAGCAGCTTCATCAAGAACACGCTTACAATCAGAACCTAAAACGTCGGTTGATGACCAAATTGAAACACCAATCTTAATGTCGCTGTTTTCGATAGCAGATGCGGTATTTGCAAAAGATGCAATACCAGCAGCAACTGCTGTGCAAGCAAATGCCTTAGCAAACTTCTTTAAAGTAAATTTCATAATCAATTCCTTATGTGTTATTAGGCAAGATAAAACTTGTCTGAGATTTGAGAATACTGTTAGGTCTCTCTGAGCTCATATATATATGATAAAGAGTTTTTTAACGTAAACGTATGCGTTGATCACAATTTTCATAATTAAATTAAGTAACGTATTTTCATTTTTACATTTTTATTCTTTTATTCAAGATGTTATTGATTATTACAAAATTTTCATTTGAAATTTTTTTGAATTTTTTAGCAAATTTTCAAAAAATATTTTCACTTATTGAAAAAGTGTGCTCAATAAAGCAGATTTCATATTGTGTACAAAGATACGAAAATATTGATAACATAACTTTGTAAACTATTTTATACATACGTGTTAAAAATGCGGTTTGCAAGACATATCTAACACAGATGCATCAATAAAATTTGAGATCGATATCAAAAAAATATTCATTTTTTATAAAAAAAACGTGCGCAAGTTACAATAATCGCAAACGTTTACGTGAATTTAGCAATAATTAGATTTATTCTTTTTTATAGATGTAAGGTTCTCTTTTGGGGAGCTTTAAGTTCAAAGTTATATAAAACTCTATTTTTCAAATGGTTAGTTTTTAATTTTATTGAAAAACGCCTTATATAACTCACAAAGAATTAGGCAAAAGCCAACATCAATGACAAACAGTGCTTTTCGATTTTCATTGAAATATGCACACATATAAGGAAATGATTATGACTGGAATTAAAAATCTCTCCGGTGCAACGAAAGGTTACATAGTACTTGTAGCACTTGTAATTCTTTCTTGGGCAGTTTTTAAGATCTTAACCCCTGATAATTTCGGATCTGCAAATAACCTATTGAGTTACTTCCAGGCAAGTTTAATTGCAACTGTTGGTGCAATTGGTTTCTACTTCGTGATGGATATGGGACTGTTCGATTTCTCTATCGGCGCTAACATTATCTTATCTGCAATTGTAGGCTGCCAATTAGCTACAACATTTGAACTAGGCTATTTTGGTCTAGTTGTAGGAAGTATTGCTACAGGCGCTTTAGTAGGTCTGTGCAACGGCTTCTTCTACGTAAAACTAAGAATTCCTTCAATGATCGTAACTGCAGGTTTGGCATTGATTTATGAGTCTATCGCTAACTATATGGCTGGCGGTGTAGAACAAACCTTACCATCATCATTACGCGCTCTAGGTCAAATGCCTGGAAATATCATACTAGCTGTCATCACCTTTATTATTGCTTACGGCATCTTAAACTACACAAAATTCGGTACTTATACATATGCAATTGGCTCTGACGAGTTCGTTGCCAAGAATATGGGTATCAACGTAGACAAATTTAAAGTTCTAGCATTTATCCTATCAGGCGCATTCTTCGGTGCTATGGCTGTTTTAACCATCAGCTATGGTTCATCAATGGTAGCTGTAACTGGTATGGCTTCTATGAGTAGAAACTTCGTTCCTACCATGGGATGCTTCTTCGGTCTAGCATTCATGAAATACGGTATTCCACTTCAGGCAATTATCTTAGGTGAGTTCATCGTAAACATCATTTTCTTCGGTTTCATTTCACTTGGTGCTCCAACTGCAATTCAGGACGTTATCACCGGTCTTGCACTGCTCATTATCATCACTTTAACAACCAAAGTAACCAAAGGTGAAATTGTTAAATAAGGAGAATAAAAATGAGCGAGATCAGATTACAAGTAAAGAACATCACCAAGCACTTTGGTATCAACAGAGCTTTAAACAATGTTTCTTTCAATATCAATAAAGGTGAGGTTCATGCCTTAATTGGTGAGAATGGTTCTGGTAAATCAACCTTAACTAATATGTTAACTGGTATTTACCCTATGGAATCAGGTCACTTCATCCTAGATGGTGAAGAGATACATCCTAAAAATCAGGTTGATGCTAACAACCACGGTGTTTCAATTATTGTTCAGGAATTAGGAACACTATCAGGATTAACAGTAGCTGAGAACATCTTTTTAGGACATGAAGAGAGATTCATCAAATACGGTATCAGAAATACCAAAGCTATGAATGATGAAGCTAACGCTTTACTAAAGCAGTATGGCTTTACACACATCAAAGCTTCAACCTTAGTTGATGATTACAAATTCGAAGACAGAAAGTTAATCGAAATTGTAAAAGCTACCTACTTCCATCCAAAGATCGTAGTTATCGATGAGACTACTACCGCTCTATCTCAGGAAGGACGTGAAGAGCTTTACAAGCATATGAACAGAATTCGTGACGAAGGAAATACAGTTATTTTCATTTCTCACGATTTACCTGAAATTCTAGACAAGTCAGACACCATCACTGTTTTGAGAGACGGAGAGTACATTGATACTGTAAAGAGTAAAGATGTAACCGAAGATGATCTGAAAAAACTCATGGTAGGTAGAGAGGTAACTGGTGCTTACTACCGTACTGATTACGATGAGAAGGTATCAGATGAGGTTGTGCTCTCTGTTAAGAACGTAACTGTTCCAAACAGAATTCACAATGTAAGTTTCGATTTACATAAAGGCGAGATCTTAGGCTTTGGTGGTCTGTCAGAGTCTGGTATGCATGAAATCGGTAAAGCAATTTTCGGAGCAAGCTATGACAGAGAAGGCGATGTTGTTTTAGCTGATGGTACTCATATTAACGATATTCCAACAGCGATTGCTCACTCAATTGCTTATACATCTAAAGATCGTGACAATGAATCTGTAGTTATGAATCAAAGTATTCAGGACAACATTGCGCTGCCATCTTTAGACAAACTTAATCTACCAAAGACTCCTTTCTTGAACTGGGCAAAGATTAAAGCTTTCGCTAAAGCATTTGCTAAAGAAATGTCTGTAAAGATGGTTAATACCGATCAGTTTGTATCAGAACTGTCTGGCGGTAACAAACAGAAAGTCGTACTAGCAAGATGGATTGGTAAAGGTTCTGACATAGTTGTATTAGACAGTCCTACCCGTGGTATTGATATCAAGGTTAAGCAGGACATCTATCAACTTATGGATAAGATGAGAAAAGAAGGAAAATCAATCATCATGATTTCTGAGGAATTGATGGAGTTAATCGGTATGTGCGACCGCATCATTATTATGAAAGACGGCGCTATCAAAGGTGAACTGCCACGTTCTAAAGAACTTAATGAAAACAGCTTAATTTCAATGATGGTTTAAGGAGTTACGTTATGTCAGATACAGTTGCTTTAAAGAACAAAGAGCAGGAGCTTAAAAAGCTTCACACAATGAGACTGGTTCGTACTCTGTTACCTATCGTAGGTCTAATCATTGTATTTTTCCTGTTCAACTTTTTAACTCATGGCAGACTATTAAGTCATTTACCATTAGCCATGTCACAGGTTTACGTCATCATGATCGCTTCAATGGGCGTATTCTTCATCATGACAATGGGCGGACTTGATTTCTCTCAAGGCTCTATCCTAGGTCTGTCAGCTATTGTGGTATGTGTGCTCTCTGAGTATGGTCTTACCATAGCAATCATCGGTGGTATTCTCACCGGTGCTGCCATTGGTGCCATCAACGGCTACTTCTACGTACGCAGAAAGATTAAGTCCTTCATTGTAACAATCTGTACCATGTTCTTATTCCGTGGTCTGATTAAGTACTTAACCACTAATGCTCCTGTAGCTGGTGCTGCTGAACTTATCTACATGGACAGCACTTCATTTAAGATCACCTGCACTGCTATCGTAGTAGTTATCGGTATGTTCTTCTTCTCATTCACCAAGTTCGGTACCCACTTAAAGGCTATCGGTGCTGGTGAGAAGGCAGCTATGTTCTCAGGTATCCGTACAGATAGAGTTAAGTTCTTTGTATACGTTCTATCAGGTGCAATTACAGGCTTTGCAGCCTTCATCAGCTGCATTAAGGTTGGCTCTGTAACCTCATCAGGCGGTAACCAGTTAGAAACCCAAATCCTGATTGCTCTAGTTTTAGGTGGTATGCCTATCTCTGGTGGTGCTATGGTTCGCTTCTACAACTTCATCGTAGGTTCATTACTCTATGTTGTTCTAAGCAGTGGTTTAACCATGATTGGCTTTAGCACTCAGTTAATGCAGTTAATTCAGGGTGTTGTATTCCTGATGTTCGTAGCAATCTTTGCTGACCGTCAGGCAATTCACGTAATCAAATAACTATACGCCCCGTTTAATACGGGGCTTTTTAAATTACATTTAATTCATAAGGAAGAAATTATGAACAAGCTATATTTTGTCGTTGGTTCTCAGGATCTATATGGTGACGAGTGCTTAAAGCACGTAGCTGAAGATGCAGCTAAGATGACAGCATTCTTCAACAAGAAGTTTGAAGGAAAAGTAACTGTTGAGCTGTTACCTACAGTCGTTAACTCAGAGACCTGTATTGAGGATATGAGAAAGGTAAGCTGTGATGACGAGTGTATCGGTGTTATGACCTGGATGCACACTTTCTCTCCTGCAAAGATGTGGATCAAAGGTCTTCAGGAATTAAGAAAGCCTCTTCTACACTTACATACTCAGGCCAATGAAAAGTTACCTTATGATTCTATTGACATGGATTTCATGAATTTAAATCAGGCAGCTCACGGCGATAGAGAGTTTGGTTTTATCGTTGCAAGATTAAGAATTCCTCATCAGGTAGTTGCTGGCTACTATGAGCACGATGATGTTGTTGAGCGTATTTCTAAATTCATCGATGTAGCTAAAGCAATCAACTTCTCAAAGCACTTAAAGGTTGCTTCATTTGGTAACAATATGCGTGAAGTTGCTGTTACCGATGGCGATCGTGTTGAGTCACAGATTAAGTACGGTTGGGAGTGTAACTACTTTGCTATTGGCGACTTGGTTGATGAGATCAACAAAGTAACCGAGCAGGAAATCGATAAGAAGATGGAAGAGTACACCTCAAAGTACACCATGAAGACCAAGAATATCGCAGCTGTTCGTGAACAGGCTAAGTACGAGGTTGGTATCGAGAAGTTCTTAAAGGCAAACAACTTAGGTGCATTTGCTGATACTTTCCAGGACTTACATGGTCTAAAGCAGTTACCTGGTATTGCAGCTCAGAACTTAATGGGCAAAGGTATTGGCTTTGGTCCTGAGGGTGACTACAAGATTTCAGCATTCTCTGCTGTTCTAATGAAGATGTCAGAAGGCCGTAAGGGCGCTACAGGCTTCATCGAGGATTACACCTACGATTTAACTTCAGGTCAAGAGTTAGAGTTAGCATCACACATGCTAGAAGTTCCTGTAAACTTTGCTAAGAATAAGCCTGAGATCGACGTTTTACCATTAGGTATTGGCGGTAAAGAAGATCCTGCTCGTTTAATCTTTGATGGTGTTGAGGGTGATGGCATTCAGGTAACTATGGTTGATATGGGAGATCATTTCAGAATCATCTGTGCTGATATTGAGCTTGTAAAACAGCCAAAACCAATGCCTAACTTACCTGTAGCAAGAATTATGTATCGTCATAAGCCAAACTTCAGAATCGGCACTGAGGGCTGGTGCTATGCTGGTGGTGCTCACCACAGTGTTGTTTCAACCGCTCTTACAAGAGAGGATATTGCACTGTTTGCTAAATTAACAGGTACTGAACTTATTACTATTGGTGATGACACCACTGAAGCAGATCTTCAGAAACTGTCAGCTTACTAATATTATTAGCTACTAGATAATCACTAGTAGCAGCTCAGTAAAACCAAGATTTTAAAGCGCCTTTAATCATGTGATTAGAGGCGTTTTTTATCTGTTAAAATAGAGTTCAACAAGGCTAAGACTCAACAAACAATCGAAAAGGAAGGTATGGACTATGGATAAGAAATTTTGCTCATTTTATTACCAAGTTTGTCCTTCTAATGACACAGAACTTAAGCTTGAAAAAGCTACTACTGCTTTATTAGTTATCGATCTACAAAAGATATATACAAAGTTAGCTGATAAAGATCCAAGATGGAATGATTTTTCTAAAAGACTCAATGAAACAGTTCTTCCTAATGTAAAGAAAGTCGAAGCTCTTTTCCGTAAGAATAAACAAGACGTAATCTTTGCAAGAATAGCCTGCCATCTTAAAGATGGCAGAGACAGATCTTTATCCCAAAAGATGTCTGGTTGGAATAACATCCTGATTACTTTAGACGAAGATGACAGCCAAATCATCGAAGATATAGCTCCTGTTAATGATGAAATCGTTGTTACCAAAACAACTGATAGCGCACTTACTGGTACCAACCTAAGATTGATCTTAAATAATCTTGGGATTAAGAACGTAGTTTGTGTAGGCATCTTTACCGATCAATGCGTAGCTTCTACTGTACGCTCACTGTCAGATGAGAGTTTTAATGTCGTAGTATTAGAAGACGCCTGTGCTGCAGGTACTATGGAATTACACAACGCAGAGCTTACAATTATCAACAATATCTATGCAAAGGTATGTTCAACAGACGATTTAATCAAAGTTTTGAGTAGCAATTAACTCAATTTTTTGTAGAATGCACTGTCACCTTTTAAGTTATGGTTAACCTCTAATAATTTCATGAAAAGAATAGAATTACTTGCACCTGCTAAAAATAAAGAATGTGGTTTTGCTGCAATTGATAGTGGCGCTGACGCAGTCTACATCGGAGGACCTTCATTTGGAGCTCGAGTCAATGCAGCAAATACATTAGAAGATATTAAAGAACTTTGTGACTATGCACATCTTTTCGGTGCCAAGATCCATGTAACCATCAACACTATTCTTAATGATCAAGAGTTAGAGAAAGCGCGTGAGCTTACATTCAAATTGTATGATGTTGGTGTCGATGCGCTCATTATTCAGGATTTAGGCCTGATTAACGGACCACTGCCACCTCTTGAAATTCACGCTAGCACACAGCAGGATAACTCTACCCCTCAAAAGGTTCAATTCTTAGAAAAAGCAGGCTTTTCACAGGTTGTTTTAGCCAGAGAATTATCTATAAATGAGATCAAAAGGATAAGAGAAAGCACTACTGTAAAATTAGAAGCTTTTATTCACGGAGCTTTATGTGTAGGTATCAGTGGTCGCTGTTATTTAAGTGCAGCAATTACCGGTCGCAGTGCTAACCGTGGCGAATGTGCGCAGTTATGCCGTGTAGCACAAAGTTTATATGACGCAAAAGGCAATGTGCTTGCAAAAGATAAATATCTATTATCTTTAAAAGATTTTAATCAAAGTCAAAATCTTGAAGAGCTAATTGACGCTGGTATCAGTTCTTTTAAGATTGAAGGCAGATTAAAAGACGAGAACTATGTAAGAAACGTTGTTGCTTACTACAGACAAAAAATTGATAGCATCATTGCCAAAAGGGATGATGTAGTAAGAACATCATTCGGTACTACAACCACAAATTTTGCGCCTGACGTAGCTAAAAGCTTTAACCGAGGTTTTACTGAATACAACTTTCATGAAAAGAAAGATAACTATGCTAATTTTGATGCCCCAGGCTTTGTCGGTCAAAAGATTGGTAAGTTAGTTAAACAAAAGAATAGAGATCTGAGCTTTTCATTGTTTAAAAACACTGTTATCCACAATGGCGATTCCTTAAATTACTATGACAATCAGGGAGTATTAAACGGTTTTAGAATCAGTACTCTAAAAGATCCAAATACAGCAGAAATCTTCCAGGAAATCCCTTTTATTAAAGCTGGAACTGTTTTTTACAGAAACAAAGATGCTGAATTTGAAAAGGCTCTTGCAGGTAAATCATCTTCTAGAAAATTAAGTTTGAATCTTACCTACAGTGAAAATGATAATGGCATCGTGCTCTTAGGAAAGGATGAAACTAATACAGAGGCAACTGTTGAAATAGCTCTTGATAATAAGCAAACAGCTAATGATCTTGATAAACTAAAAGCTAACATCACCTCAAAGCTTGGTCGCTTAGGAGATAGTGTCTACACTCTAAATCAGCTTGAGATAAAACTCTCTTTTAATTACTTTGTACCTCAAAGTGTTTTAAACAATCTTAGAAGACAACTTATTGAGAAGTTAAATAAGTTAAAGACAGAAAAGAGAAAAGTAATAGAGCACAACTTTGAAAATGCACCAATGTTACCTGAAAAAGAACAGCATTTAGGCTTTATGGCTAATATCTATAATGAAAAGGCTTTAGATTTTTATAAAAACCATGGAGCAAAAGATATAGAGCCTGCCTATGAGTCAGAGCGCATTCATAAAGAAGAATGCGTGCTTATTTCAAAGCATTGCCTAAGATATTGCTTTAATCTCTGTCCTAAACGTCACAAGGTAAAAGCACAAGATCTTTATCTTGTCATCGGCAAAGCAAAATTCAGATTAGATTTTGATTGTAAGAACTGCTATATGAAACTAATTGGTCCGCTAAAGTAATAAAATCCAGAGGCTTTGCCTCTGAATTTTTTGCCTTTCATTAGTTAGTTATTGCAGGATAGCTCAATTAACTTTAAGGTCACATTAAGAGACTTTTCAAAAGCATTTAAAGGTAAGAACTCTGCATAAGAGTGGAAGTTATGAGCTCCAGTAAAGTAGTTAGGTGTTACTACACCACGAACTGATAAAGCAGAACCATCAGTACCACCTCTCATTGCATAAGTCTTTGCCTTAATTCCTAATTCATCAAAAGCCTTATAAATTAGAGCTACAGGCTTATCCTCTTTAGTTACATTATTAGCAATATTCTCATAGGTATCACTAATCTTGTAGCTGATTTCAGCTTTAGGGTGAAGTTTCTTCAGTTTTTCAATGTTAGATGCAACCTCTTCTTTTCTCCACACATAACGAGCTTTGTCATGATCTCTGATATTCATTTTAAGAGTGCAGTAAAGAGGATCTGCTTCAATACCTGTAAACCACCAGTAACCTTCTTTATCAGCTGTCCATTCTGGAGTCTGATGTCTGTCAAACATGGCAATGAAATCATGAGCTACCAGAAGAGGATTTACCAAAACTCCCTTTGATGACATTGGGTGAGCTGAAACGCCTTTAATCTTGATTAAAACAGAGCCTGCGTTAAAAGTCTCATAAACGACTTCACCTAAAGAACAGCTGTCGATAGTGTATGCGTAATCAACTTTGAATTTGTTTAAATCCATCAGTTTTGAACCTTTAAGGCCAATCTCCTCGTCAGGAACAAAAGCTACTTTTAAGGTAGGGTGCTTAATAGTCTTATCATTATGCAAAACAGTTAATGCAGTCATGATGTTTGCCATAGCTGATTTATTATCTGCTCCTAAAACAGAGGTCCCATCTGAGAAAATAATATCCTGACCTACATAATTTTGTAGTTCTGGATGCTCACTTACTCGAATATAGATCTCGCGCTCTTTATTTAATAAAACATCCCCACCCTCATAGTGGATAACCTGAGGATGAATATCAGGATTTAAAGAAACATCTACAGTATCTAGATGTGAGACAAAACCTACAACTGGTCCTTCTGTATTACCTTGTAAAGTACCGTAAACAATAGAATGCTCGTCAACACTGATATCTGTTAACCCTAACTCTTCTAAATCTTTAGCTAACAATTTAGCTAATTCTGTCTGCCCTTTGGTACTTGGAACAGACACAACAGAAGCATCAGATTGAGAGGTGACAGCTACATAGCGAAGAAATCTTCTTAATAATTCATCTTTATTATTCATTTTCTAAATCCCCATAATAAAACTGCAGTCATACAGACTGCAGCTTTTACATATTAAGGTTGTGGATACATGGTTGATGGGTAATCAAATCCACTATTAAATCCTAAAGGTATTCCAATCATCCAGTAAGCGTATAACACTGCTGTTAGAACAATTAAAAGAGCAAAAGTGTAAGGCAACATCATTGAGCTTAAGGTACCAACACCTGACTTCTTACAGTATCTCTGGCAGTATAAAATCAGCAATGGATAGAATGGGAATAAAGGAGTACATACGTTTACAGCTGAATCTGAAACTCTAAATGCTGCCTGTGTAAGTTCAGGTGAAATACCTAACATCATCAGCATTGGCACAAAAATGGTTGATAAAATAGCCCATTTTGAAGTAGCTGAAGTGATTAACACGTTTAGCATTGCTGTAAGAATAATGATACCAAACAGTGTAATACCTGATGGCATACCTAAATTCTTTAAGAATTCAGCTCCTGAAATTGCTAACAGTGAACCGATATTTGAAGCACCGAATACATATAAGAACTGACCTGCGAAGAAACAGAAAACGATGAATGATAAAAGCATCTTCATGATGTTTTCCATTGATGCGATCACATCTCTAGACTTCTTAAAGGTACCTGCAATATAGCCATATACAAGACCAGGAACTGAGAAGAAGATAAAGAGTAATGGAACCAAGCCTTGCATTACAGGAGCTTTTGGTGATGTCAATGAACCATCAGGTGCTCTGAATAATGAGTTTTCTGGATAGCAAAGAATAAACAAAAGAGCTAATAAAGCAACTACAGTTGCTAATGCTGCGTAGTAAGCTTTATTCTCTAAAGGAGTTACATCTTCGATAACTAAAGTCTTATCTGTCTTAGTAGTTTCATCTAATGGCATAGTAGCCCACAGACGAGGCTCAACAACCTTATCAGTTACAAACCAGATTGCGCCAATAATAAAGAATGTACCACCTAAAGCATAGAAGTAGTTACATAGAACATTTACGCTGTAGTTAGGATCAATTGAGTGAGAAGCTGCTTCTGTAAAGCCCTGCATAATAGGGTCAATAATTGATGGTGTATATGAAGCTGTAAAGCCACCTGCTAAACCTGCAAATGAACAGGCAATACCTGCTAAAGGATGTCTGCCTGAAGCATAGAAAATTAAAGCAGATACAGGCATTAAGATGGTATAAGCACTGTCTGATACGATGTGACAAACAATTGATACGAAAATTACAGTTGGAGTTAAGAATTTTTTAGGAGTGATTGATAAGAACTTTCTAATTAAAACTTTAACGAAACCTGAACCTTCTGCAATACCAATACCTAATGTTGCAACAATTGTGATTCCTAATGGAGGGAATCCCATGAAATTCTTAACTGAGTTAACTACTAAAGTTAAGAGATTATCAGGTGCAAACATGTTAATGATTTTGATCTTTTCATGAGTATTTGGGTGAATGTAATCAAAATCTACATAAGATAATGCCAGTGACAGGAGCATTGTGAAAATAAGCGCATAGATAAACAGCATTGTAATGTGTGGCAGCTTATTTCCTAATCGTTCTACTACGTTTAAAAAACGATTTAATAGCCCCAATTTAGCCGGTACGGATTGATTCATATGTTCTCCGTTTTATTGAAAATAACCACTAATAGGACACAAAAAAAGCAGTCACTTGACTGCCTGTTTTGTTGGTGCGAAAGGAGGGACTCGAACCCTCACGCCTTGCGGTACAAACACCTGAAGCTTGCGCGTCTACCAATTTCGCCACTTTCGCAATAATAATTTTTTTGATGTGATCCCGATGAGAGTCGAACTCATGACCACCGGCTTCGGAAACCGATACTCTATCCACCTGAGCTACGGGATCATCGTGAACCATCAGAATATGCCGGTCATTATAGCAAAATTATTTATTCCTGCAAGAAAGATAGCTAAAATATATATAAATTTTGACGAGGATAAAACGATATGAATTTTGATAAAAGATTGGCTTTTAGAGGTATCAGAGCGCTGTACGGAAACGACGGTTTTGAGAAGTTACAAAACTCACACGTAACCGTTATCGGTGTCGGTGGTATCGGCTCATGGGCAACAGAAGCTCTGTGCAGAACCGCCATTGGATCTCTTACCCTCATCGATAATGATACTATCGAGATCACCAATTCAAACAGACAGCTTCATACCACCTCAAAGACTGTTGGTTTAGGCAAAGCAAGAGTATTAGCTGACAGACTTTTAGAAATCAATCCTCTTTTAGATATTGAAGTAATCGAAACCAAACTGACACCAGAGAATATTGATGGGGTATTAGAAGGGAAAACTGATTATGTATGCGACTGTATCGATGATATCGATGCTAAAGCATATGTTTGCAACTACCTGTTCAGACACAACGCAACTTTCATTGAAGCAGGTGGCGCTGGTGGCAGACGTGATCCTTCAAAACTGAAGATTGGAGATATCAATACCGCTAATGGTGATGCTTTAATTTCAAAACTGAGAGCTCGCTTAAGAAAGGATTACGGATTTCAATCTAATAGCAAAAAGTTCAATATTAGCTGCACTTTTTCTAACGAAAAGCCTATATACTCTTCAAAAGAAGATTATCTAAGTGGTGATCTACCTGCATTTGGCGCTTCAATGAGTGTAACTGCATCAGCAGGTCTTTTAATCTCTTCATGGATCATAAATAAGATCACCTCTAAGAACTGATATTGATTGATACGGATTTAAGAATGCAAGAGCAAGAATTTGAGAAGCAAAAGCAGTTTTTATTAAGTAAACTGCCTGATTATCTGAAAAGTAAAGGAATTAACGTTAATTCCAACTTTTTTTGTTTAAATCCTACTGACACAGCTCATATTCCAAGCATGAGTTACGATGCATCTAACTATACAGTTAAGTGCTTTAACTGCAATGCTGTCTATAATATCTTTGATCTGATTGGTATTGATTTTAATATCAGTGATTTTTCTCACCAGTTTATCAAGGCGCATGAACTTTACATAGGTAAGGTGCCTTTAGGTTTCATTGATGTTTTAAAGAACTATAACAATCAAAAGCAACCTGAAATCAGAAAGCCTACATTTGAAATTGAAAACAACAATTTCTTAGCTTCTCATTCTTCTCAAAAAGAGGTACGTGTTCCTTTTGGTTTTAATGAAAACCATAATAACGAACAGTTTGATCAGAACTTACAGCAACAGCAAACACAACCTCAAAGACAATTTAATACCATTTCTCCATTTGATGAAGCTAAGTTAAAGCCTTTTAATTTGCGAGGAAATACCCCATCAAATGCTAATGCTCAAACATTTGGCAACAATTCATTTGGTCAACAGCAAAGTAGCTTTGGTCAGCAGAACTTAAACAATCAAAACCAATTCTCTTCTGCTCAGAATCAATTTGCATTCAATGATCAGCAAAATATCTCTCACAGATTTGGTGATTCTCAGGTATCTCCATTTGCATACGCATCAGAATCAGCTAATGACTTTACTGATTATGTAAATCAATGCGCCTCTAATGTAGAAAAGACCTCTTATTTTAGAGACAGGGGCTTATCAGATTCTGTAATACGCAGATTTAAATTAGGCTTTGATGAGAACTTCCAAGCTGAAATTAACAAGATCACTGGTCAGAAATCATACTGGAAAGCTGCCATCATTCCTTACGGAATTCATGGTTACTGCGTAAGAAATACTGATCTTAGTGCAAACAGCTCTAATGAAAGATATAAGAAAAAAGGTATCTTTGACATCTACAATCATGAAGCATTAGAGCAAAAAGGCACCATCTTTATAACTGAAGGTGAGTTTGATGCATTAAGTTTAGAAACACTAGGCTATAGAGCTATAGCTTTAGGTGGAGCTGGTAATGTAAGACAGCTCATAGAATGCATCAAAGATTCAACTGAAGAACACACTTTCTATATTTCTCTTGATAATGATGAAGCTGGTCGAGAAGCTACCGCTAAGATCTGTACATACCTACATCAACTAGGTATACCATTTAAATGTCTAAACCTAGCTCATCCTTACAAAGACATCAACGAAGCTTTGTACAGTGATAAAGACATGCTAAAAGAAAGATTAGCTAATTTAGATAAGATCCTCTCTTATCAATTTGAAGATATTTGTGCGCCTACCGCTTACAAATATATTTGCGCACCTGAGGATTTAAATACTCTAGAGTTATCAAGTGCTCTGTATTCTTTTAGCGCCAGACCTCAGGTTTTAAGACGTTTTGTAAGTCAAATCATAAAGACAAAACTATCATCAATTGTCTATGCCGGTAACAGAGCTCAGTGGAAATACATTTCAAATCTTGTAGCAGAGCAACAGCAACCATTTGACGCATCTCAATGGCAGTTAGTTAAGTTCTTGGAACTAAAAGATAGTGATATTGAAAAACAGCTTATCGATGGTATTGAATCTCAGACCATTCAAGGAAATACCAACTTTGTAGCTATGTTAGATTTATGTGCATACTCTCAACAGGATACTTTATCTCTGCTAGACAAGTTATCTTCCGAGGTTAAATCCATTGGTATTCCTATCATCGTTCTTTGTAACAAAGCAGACAGAGACTATGTGGAAGGACTTTCTTTCCAAAACATAGATATCGATGTTCAACCAAACGGTGATTTTATCTGCAATACTATTGATAAAAATGGTGTTCCTCTAAGCTTTGTAAAGTGCATCGGAATCTAGGATGCAGTTAAATCAAGCTCAACAGGAAGCTGTCGATTATGTAGACGGACCTTGTCTGGTTCTAGCTGGTGCAGGATCAGGCAAGACCCGTGTGATCACCACTAAAATCGTCAGCCTCATCAATAAACATTTCATTGCCCCACAGCAGATCTGCGCTGTAACTTTTACTAACAAAGCTGCTGCTGAAATGCGAGATAGAGTAAAACAGGAATTAGGCTCTGAAAGATCTTCTTTAATCACTATTTCAACATTCCATTCTTTAGGATTAAACATCTTAAAAGAAGAATCCGTAGCTCTAGGATTAGGCAGAAACTTTACCCTCTTTGATCAGTACGATAGCTTCAAACTGATTAAAGATATTGTCAGAGAAAAGTTTCCACAGATCTTAGTTGATAATTCAGAGAAAACTGTTGTTGAAGAAATAGCAACAGATATCAGCACCTGGAAGACTAGTCTTTTAAGACCTGAGGATATTGCTGTAAGAACCATCAGAGTTCAGGTATATGAGGCTTATCAGGCATATCTATCTGCCTGTAATGCTGCTGATTTTGAAGATTTAATCTTTAAAACCACGCTATTGCTTCGAGACAATCAAGCAGTTAGAGATAAATGGAGCTCTTACTATAAATACATCCTTGTAGATGAGTATCAGGATACTAACGAAACTCAGTATCAGTTATTAAAATACCTGACATCTAAAAACAAGAGATTCACAGTCGTTGGTGATGACGATCAGTCTATCTATGCGTGGCGTGGAGCACGTCCTGAGAACATTAAAGTTTTAAGCAATGACTTCCCTGATTTAAAAGTTATCAAGCTTGAGCAAAACTATCGTTCTACACAGCACATTCTTAACTGTGCAAATAAGTTAATTTCAAATAACGAACATATTTTCAACAAAACTTTGTACACAAAATCTAATGTTGGAAAGAAAGTTCAAATCATGGAATTACGCACTCAAAACGATGAGGCTGATAGAGTAGTGCAGTTAATCTTGGCACATCAATTTAGAACGCACTCTCAGTGGAAAGATTACGCTGTTTTATATAGAAGTAATTCTCAATCACGACCTTTAGAAAAAGCTTTTAGAGAAGCAAGAATTCCTTGCTTTATTTCTGGAGGCAGTAGCTTTTTTGAGCAAGTAGAAATCAAGGATATGTTAAGTTGGTGTCGTGTTATTTGTAATCCATATGACGACATGGCTTTGCTAAGAGTAATTAACATTCCTAGAAGAGGTATTGGTCATGAAACTATCAATGCTCTATTCTCACAAGCTAAAGCAATTGGAAAGTCTCTTTATGAGAGTGCTTTAAATCCTAATGTCACCAAAGATCTAATTCCAAGACAGAAAAAATCCTTAGGTGAGTTTGTAATTTTACTTACCAAGTTACGTCAGTACATTCTCAATGGCAAAGATAAAGAATTAGCTGATGAGCTGACAGAGTTAATTGGCTATAACGCTTATATAAAAGCCAATACCGACAGTAAAGTTGCAACTGAAATCAAAATTAAGAATGTAAAAATTCTTTTATCATGGATATCTGATCTTATCGCCGGTAAAAAAGGCGATACCCCATTAAGTTTCCTCGAGGCTGTAGATAAATTAGGCTTAAGAGAAATGATGGACAGAAAGAATGATGATCAAGACAACGATGCTGTACAGATGATGACTCTTCATGCATCTAAAGGTCTTGAATTTCCATATGTATTCTTAGTTGGTATGGAGGAAGGCTCACTACCACATAAGAACTCTTTACCAACAGAAGAAAATCAAGGTGAGGATAACGTCGATGAGGAAAGACGTTTAGCTTATGTAGGTATTACAAGAGCAAGACAGGAATTAACACTACTGCTAGCTAGAGAAGTTACCCAAAGAAATGGCGTACCAGATGCTATTCATCCTAGCCGCTTTTTAAAAGAACTTCCTGCTGAGGATACCGAGTACTACCCATTAGGAACTCAAGCAAAAACTTCTGAGGAGCAGTACAAATCAGATATTGATGAAGCATTAAAACAATTAGAGAGCATTCTCTAATTCTCTTTGCGGTACAACTTTTGCAAACTATCCTTTCATCCTATTAACTTTTATCCAATTAAAAAGCCCTCAAACTTTCGTTTGAGGGCCTTAAAATCAGTTTAGAAAACTTCTTTTAGTTGTTACCAACAGAAACTTCCTTCATGTCTGACATGTAAGCACGTAGCTTGCGACCAACAACCTCGATTGGGTGGTTGCGGATCTGATCGTTGATCTTGATTAACTCAACATTATCAACTGCATTGTCACCCTTTAAGGTCTCACCAAATACGTCTAACTTCTGCTTTGCCATGAAGTCCTTTAATAAAGGAATTGCTGCATTAGCGAATAAGTAGTTACCGTACTCAGCAGTATCAGAAATAACAACGTTCATCTCGTATAAACGACGACGAGCGATGGTGTTAGCGATTAGAGGTAACTCATGTAATGACTCATAGTAAGCTGACTCTGGGTAGATACCTGAATGAGTCATGGTGTCGAATGCTAATTCAATACCAGCCTTAGCGAAAGCAACTAGTAAAGTACCCTTATCGAAGTACTCTTGCTCAGAGATCTTAGTATCACAAGCTGGAGCATTCTCAAATGCGCTCTTAGCGTAGTTCTCTCTCCAAGTGTGTAACTTAACATCGCCGTTAGCCCAGTCTTCCATCATAACACGTGAGAATTCACCGCTCTCGATGTCATCCATGTGCTTTAAGTATAGGTCTTTTAAGATTGACTTAATTTCTTCAGCTAAGTAGAAAGCCTTGATCTTTGCTGGATTTGATAGACGATCCATCATGTTGGTGATACCGCCCTGCTTTAGAGCCTCACAGATGGTCTCCCAACCGTACTGTAATAACTTGCAAGCGTAAGCCTTGTCAGCACCTAAAGCTACAGCATGGTCGTAGCACATTACAGTTGCAGCCTGTAAAACACCGCAAAGAATGGTCTGCTCGCCCATTAAGTCTGACTTAACTTCAGCTACGAATGATGAACGCAAGCAACCTGCTCTATCACCACCTAAGCCTGAAGCCCAAGCCTTAGCAAATGCCCAGCCTTCGCCGTTAGGATCGTTCTCAGGGTGAACAGCTAATAGCATAGGAACACCGAAACCACGACGATACTCTTCACGAACTTCAGTACCAGGAGCCTTAGGAGCAACCATGATTACGGTTAAGTCCTTACGAACCTGCATACCTAACTCAACGATGTTGAAACCGTGAGAGTAACCTAAAGCTGCACCTGCCTTCATTAAAGGCTGAACTGAGTTAACTACGTTCTCGTGCTGCTTATCTGGAGTTAAGTTGATTACTAAATCAGCTGTAGGAATAACCTGCTCATATGTACCAACTTTAAAACCGTTCTCAGTAGCTCTCTTGTAAGAAGCTCTCTTCTCATCAATAGCTGCCTGACGTAAAGCGTAGCTAACGTCTAGACCAGAATCTCTCAGGTTTAAGCCCTGGTTTAAGCCCTGTGCACCGCAACCTACGATAACAACTTTCTTACCCTTTAAGAAGTTGCAACCATCAGCGAACTCGCTACGGTCCATTAACTCACAGCAGCCCAACTGAGCTAACTTCTGACGTAAATTCAATGTATTGAAATAATTAAAGTTGGCCATTTTATAACCTTCGTAAAAATGAAATTAACCAAAAAAAATCTTACCTGTGTGGTAACTGATTTTTATAATAGCACAATTTTATAAAAAGGAATATAATTTCTTTTATATTGCAAAAAATGCAATATAAAATTTTAAGGACTATATAGAGTGATCGATTTAAAAGACGCAGCTGCATTTTTAAGGTTGTGCGAAACTTCAAACTTAACTAGAACCGCTACATTATGTAATGTAAGCCCTTCTACCTTAAGTCGTACTTTAAATAAGTTAGAAAGAGAACTTAACGCAAAGTTATGTATTCGTGATAAGAAAGGTATCTTTATTACAGAAGCTGGCAGAAAATTTGAAGCTTTTGCTAAAAAGACTCTTAATGCTTATTCAGAATTAGAAAGTGAATTAGATTCAGGTGTAGGAGCTGTTTCTGGCGAAATAAAAATTTACTGCTCAGTTACAGCATCATATCTGTTCATTCCACGTTTACTGAACGAACTGCATCTTACAGCTCCAAATCTTGAGATTAAGTTGGAAACTGGTGATCCTGCAGACGCTCTACATAAATTAGATGATACTAAGTATGACTTTGTAATCAGTGCGCTACCTAATGATGTGCCACCAGAAATTCAATATGTAGATTTGGTGACATTCCCTCTCATTCTTATAGCTCCTAAAAAACCAAGATTCTCTGTAACAACTGATTTATCAGATCCTGATCTTTCATTAACTCCGTTTGTTATGCCTGAAAAAGGACAGTTAAGGTATGAAGTAGAAAAATATTTCACTTCTCAAGAGATTACTCCTCATATCTATTCAGAAGTATCTGGACATGAAGCAATTGTGTCACTTACAGCTTTAGGTTTTGGAGTTTCAGTAGTACCAAGACTGGTTTATGAGATTTCGCCTTTTAAGAATGATGTAGTTGTAATAAAAGATCTACCTTGGTCTAACTTTAGAGTCGCCTTATGTAATCTAAAGAGCAGATCAAAAGATAAAAAAATCAAAGTAGTACATGAACTAGCAAAACGCTTAGCTCCTAGTTTCTCACCAGATCTAACTAGAAGACGTTCTGACACCGGTATCATGTAATTAAAAAAGGACAATTTTTAACAAAAGAAACAACTAAAACATCCAAAATTGGTTGATTTTTGTGCATAGAATTGTGTGATTTAGCACTCAATAATTATTGTATAATAGGCCTTGGATGTAAAAATTACTGTTAATACAGAAATTTTGCTTTGTAGAGTGTTATGTAGCTTTGAAGTTTTCAAAACTCTAGCACTAAATTGAACTTCTTGATTTTAATTTGGTTTAAAACGCTAAATTGAGATAAAAGAACGGACAAATTAGATTACTTAGTAAAAAGATGTATCATAAAACAAATTACACCTTTATATACTAAAGATCATTTACTAAAAATCTGCTATCAGGAGACATCTTCATGTTTTACGGTATCAACCCAACTCAAACTGAAGCTTGGAAAAAATTAACAGCTCACTTTGAATCTACCAAGAATCGTACTTTAAAAGATCTGTTCAAGCAGGATCCTAACCGTTTTGACAAATACTCACTAACCTTGGCAAAGGGCGATATTGTTGCTGATTTCTCAAAGAACATCATTGATGAAACAACATTAAACCTATTATTAGAGTTAGCAAAAGAAACAAAACTTCAAGAAAACATTGAAGCAATGTTCTCAGGAGAGATCATTAACCGTACTGAAGGTCGTGCAGTTCTTCACACTGCATTACGTAATTTCTCAGGTAAACCTGTATACGTTGATGGCAAAGATGTAATGCCAGGCGTAAAAGCAGTTTTAGATAAGATGAAGGCTTTCTGCGAGAAAGTTATTTCAGGTGAATGGAAAGGTTACACCGGTAAAGAGATCACTGATGTAGTTAACATCGGTATCGGTGGTTCTGACTTAGGCCCAGTTATGATTACTGAAGCTTTAACTCCATATCACACCAGATTAAACGTTCACTTCGTATCAAACATCGATGCTTCACATATTGCTGAAGTATTTAAAAAGTGCAATCCAGAGACCACTTTATTCTTAATCGCATCAAAGACATTTACTACTCTTGAGACCATGACCAATGCTCACACAGCTCGTGACTGGTTCTTAAAGACAGCTAAAGACGAGAAATTCATTGCTAAGCATTTCGTAGCTCTATCAACTAACGAAAAGGGCTGTGTAGAATTTGGTATTGATCCTGCTAACATGTTCGAGTTCTGGGACTGGGTTGGTGGTCGTTATTCATCATGGTCAGCAATCGGTTTATCAATTGCTCTAGCATGTGGTTTTGATAACTTCGAGCAGTTCTTAAAGGGTGGTTTTGAGTATGATACCTACTTCAGAGAGACTCCTTTAGAGAAGAATCTATCAGTTATCTTAGCTTTAGTTGGTATTTGGTATAATGATTTCTACAAGTATGAGACTGAAGCAATTCTTCCATACGACCAGTACATGAGCAGATTCCCAGCTTACTTCCAGCAGGGTAACATGGAATCAAATGGTAAGTATGTTGACAGAAATGGTAACAAAGTAACTTACCAGACAGGTCCTATCATTTGGGGTGAGCCGGGTACCAATGGTCAGCACGCTTTCTACCAGTTAATCCATCAGGGCACCAAGGTAATTCCTTGTGACTTCATTGTTCCTGCAATCAGCCACAACCCAATTGGAGATCACCACGTTAAGTTAATTTCTAACTTCTTCGCTCAGACTGAAGCTTTAGCATTTGGTAAGACCAAAGAGCAGGTTATCGCTGAGTTTGAAGCTAAAGGCAAGAAAGAGAGCGAGTACAAGGATGTTGTTCCATTCAAGATCTTCGAAGGCAACAGACCTACAAACTCAATCTTAGTAAAAGAAATTACTCCTCGTACCTTAGGTATGTTAGTTGCTATGTATGAGCACAAGATCTTCGTTCAGGGCTCTATCTTAAACATCTACTCATTCGATCAGTTCGGTGTTGAGTTAGGTAAGCAGCTTGCTATGAAGATTATTCCTGAGTTAGAGAACAATGAGAAGATCACCTCTCACGATAGCTCAACAAACGGTTTAATCAACGCTTATAAAGCAATGAAGTAATCAAAAAATAATTATCATAAGCCCCGCATTTGCGGGGCTTTTTGTTTCTGAAAATCTGTTTTATTAATGGTAAAATGAGTCTAGTTTTTTTATTAGATCAAGGCACCATGACAGACAATAACCTCTCATATATTCCCCTTCACGTTCGCTCCTGCTACTCCATCAATGATGGATTACAGAACGTAGGTGATATCGTAAAAAAAGCAGCAAAATTAGGAATTCCAGCAATAGCCGTAACCGACTTTAACAATATGGCTGGCTTTGTTCGATTCTATAATGCTTGTTACGGTGCCGGTATTAAACCGATTATGGGAGCAGATCTTCAGGTTAAAGAAGACACCAAACCAGGCGATCCTGACAGATATTTCACTGTTACCCTGCTTGCAATGGACAGGCAAGGCAAGCAGAACCTTTACGATATTTTATCTGATGCTTGGATCCACACGGCAAGCCCTGATATTGCAGTAGTTGCAGCTAAGGTTGAAGATCTTTGGAAATACTCTGAAGGTCTTATCATGTTAAATGGCTTTAGAGGCGATTTAGCTCAATTTGTAAAAGAAGATAACAAAAAGAAGCTTCAGGATAGATTAGATCATTACAAAAAATACTACGGTGACAGATTCTGTTTTGAAATCACCAGAACCAATCGTGAAGGCGAAACTGATTTTGAAAACTTTGCTTTAAATTCTTGTCTTAAATACGGATTTGCTCCAGTTGCTACTAATGACACCAGATTCTTATTAGGCCCTAATGAAGTACCTAAAGACGGTTTAACAGATTACTACGTTCACGATATTCGTGTATCCATTCAGCAAGCAGTTCAAAAAGGCAACCGTGAAAACGCAAGACGTTATTCACCTGAACAGTATTTAAGATCTCCTCAAGAAATGGCCGAGCTATTTGCGGATATTCCTGAAGCGCTTACCAATACTCGTGCCATTGCAGAACGATGCAATGTTGAGATTGAGCTTGACCACCCAAGACTTCCTAGATATGACACAGGTGAATTATCAACAGCAGACTGTTTGCGCATGAAGGCACACGAAGGTTTGGAGAAAAGACTAGAGTTCTTATTTCCTGATCCTAAAGTACGTGAAGAGAAGAGACCTATATACGAAAAACGCTTAGAGACAGAGCTTAACGTTATCATCACGATGGATTTCCCTGGCTACTTCCTTATCGTGATGGAATTTATTCAATGGTCTAAAGCCCATGGCGTACCTGTAGGACCAGGTCGTGGCTCTGGAGGTGGTTCACTTGTAGCTTATGCTCTTACAATTACAGACTTTGACCCATTGCGCTTTGATCTGCTGTTCGAAAGATTCTTAAACCCTGAACGTGTTTCAATGCCTGACTTCGACGTGGACTTCTGTCAGAGAAACAGATACAAAACTTTACAACACGTGGTAGATCACTATGGTCGAAATGCGGTATCTCAGATTGCAGCATTCGGTACTCTAGCTCCAAAAGCAGCTATCCAAGGTGTAGGTAGAGCTATTGGTGTACCTTTAGGACAGGTTAGAAGAGTCGCATCTTTAATTCCTGATGCTCCAGGTACAGGATTTAAGGACTGCTTTGGATATGTAAAAAATGGTAAGGAAGTACCTTCAGCATCTCCTGATTTCTTAAACTTCTATAACCAGGCAAAACTAAACGACGATAAAGAGTCCATTGAGTTAATTGACGTTTCCATTAGATTAGAAGGCGTAATTAGAAGTATCGGTAAGCACGCTGCTGGTGTGGTTATTTCTCCTACTAGAATTGCTGAATTTGCGCCACTGATGCTAGATTCTGATGGTAACCCTATCACTCAGTACGATAAAAAGGATGTAGAGCACGCAGGCTTAGTTAAGTTCGACTTCTTAGGTCTTACTACCTTAACTATCATCGATGATGCTAAACAAATGATCGATGCTAAGTTGGCTCGTGAAGGAAAGCCTCCAATTAACATTGCTGCAATTCCTTATGAAGATGAAGCTTCATACAAGATGATTCAGGAAACTGAAACTACAGCGGTATTCCAGCTTGAATCTACCGGTATGAGAAAGCTAATCGGTAAGATGCAGCCTGACCGTTTTGAAGACTTGGTAGCTCTTGTAGCTCTATACAGACCAGGTCCTCTAAACAGTGGCATGGTGGATCACTTTGTTAACAGAAAACATGGTACAGAGCCTGTAAGTTACCCTCTGCCAGAGGCTCAGGATTTGGATCTAAAACCAATTCTAGACTCAACCTATGGAGTTATCGTTTACCAAGAGCAGGTTATGCAGATTGCTCAGGTGTTGGCGGGTTACTCTCTAGGTGGTGCGGATATTTTAAGACGTGCGATGGGTAAAAAGATCCCTGCTGAAATGGCCGCACAAAGAGATGTGTTCAACAAAGGCGCCTTAAAAAAAGGTAAAGATCTTAAGATCATGACACAGATCTTCGATCAGGTGGAAATGTTCGCAGCCTACGGCTTTAATAAGTCCCATTCTGCAGCATATGCTCTGGTCGCTTGGTGGACACTATATCTAAAGGTTCATTATCCAGCTGAATTCTTAGCAGCCATGATGACAGCTGACTGCATGAAAACAGAGAAACTGATTGCTTACATTGGTGAGTGTCACCGTTTAGGCGTTGATGTAAATCCTCCTGATGTAAATATCGGTAAATTCCATTTTGGTGTTGACCTTAAAGGCAATGTTATTTACGGCTTCTCTGCAATTAAAGGAATTGGTGAAAAGCTTGTAGATCATATCGTTGAAGAAAGAGAGCAGAACGGTCCATTTACAGATTTCTTTGATTTTGTGTACAGAGTAGGTACTAACTTCTTATCAAAAGGCACCTTAGAAGCTTTGGTAAAGAGTGGTGCTTTAGACAGTATTGGTCCTAACAGAGCCAAGATGTTAGCTTCAATTCCTACAGCTCTAAAATACGCAAATCAAAAAACTAATGACATATCTACAGGTCAGTTAGATTTGTTCTCACAAATGAACGATCAAAACGTAAAACCTAATTATGTAAACTGCATGGATTGGTCAGATAAGGTAAGACTCTATAACGAAAAACAGCTTTTAGGTCTGTATTTATCAGGACACCCAATTGATGCCTACAAAGTAGAGCTCATTCAGTACTGTGGTGACGTTACCTTAAATAACATGATCCCAGGAGCTCCTGACAGTCCAAACTTAGTTACTGTAGGCGCAGTGGTTAACAACGCATTTCAACGAATCTCATCAAAAGATGGTAATAAGTTCTACACCATGACTTTAGATGATGGTACAGGTACTTTTGATATCATGCTCTTTGGAAAGAATGCTGAAATCTATGCTGATATCGAAAAGAAGATGAATGAGAATCGTAAAAAGAAGAAGTCAGCTGGTGCCGATGAAATCAATGCGCCTTTAATTCTGATTGTAACAGGATATCTCTCTATGTCAGATGAAGGCATGATGAGATTGAGAGTAAAAGAAATTCATACTCTTGAATCATTGCGTGTATTAAAGGCTCGCAAGATCACCTTAAACTTCACCAACAAAGTTTTTGATGACAACATCGTTTTCATTGATGATGTCTTAATGCGAAACAGAGTTGACGTCCGTGAAGTAAATCGTGAGTTAAAACAGGCAGATGATCCTGATTCTGTAATTAAAGGATGCTCTTTAAATATCATCATTGATAACAAATTACTGCGCATTAGAGATGACAAATATCGCTTTGTTCCAAGAGATGATCTTGTAGAAGGTATCCGTGATAGAGCAGGAGCTCAAAGCGTTAGAATTGGCTACGTTTAAACCTTTAAATTGCTCTAATTGACTGTAAAAGAGTAGCTTTCTTTAGGAGAAGATAACTTTATAAATTTGGCTTTATCTAATTTATAAAATGCTAAATCTTCTCCTTTATAAAGTGTGTATGAAAGGTAAGCGTAAGGATCTAACAGACCATATTGAGCTAAATTCACTGTTTTTAATACTCTGTTGATTTTGTCTTCAGAGAGTAAAGCTTCATAAGATATCTTTGCTTTTAGTACATCTGCTTTTACTTTCTCTAAATGAGCTAAACCAAATCCTGAGAGTTTTAAAAGACTCTCTCGCATAGTCCAAAAAGCCGTGAATTCTTTTAATTGAGCATCTTCATCTAGATCTTTTAATAAATCAATTTCACCAGAAGATAATACCTTTTCTTTTAATTCTTCAAAGCGAACTCTCTTTTTTACAAACTCAAGATCGATACCCAAATCATACTCAGATACAGCGACACAGATTGTTTTTCTGCTATGAGAAATATTAAAAAAAGGTAGTTTTTTATCAGATTTTGATAAATTACCTTCAAAAAAAGGCTTACCTTTATCAGATTTTGTTATTTTTGGAAGATTTTCTATTGAGAAGAAATTTAGCAAAACAGACTGTAACAGAGCTCTTCCAGCAAGATAGGTTTTAGCTCTGTTTTCACTAAAGCTATTAGCTTTATCAAAATAGTTTTTATCTAAGTTTGAACTTAAACCATAAGCATCTTCAATTGAAGATAAAACTAACAGCATAGGATTATTTATTTAACTTTAGATTATCAAATAAATGAGGATTTGCCTTATCTTCAGAACCAAAGACAGGCTCAATTTTCTCAGAAGTATTTTTATCATACTTATTAGCAGTATCTGGATTTTCTGCTTTAAGCTCTTTTATTTCAACCTCAGGTTCTGCAGCTAGCTTTGATTTTTCAGACTCATTCTGAGTTTGCTCTTGAGACTGTGCTTCCGTTTTTTTAGCAGTATCTTTCTTGAACACTTTAGACAATACTGACACAAAAGCACTTCTTATAAAGTACCAAATAGCAAAGAAGACAACACCTGCAGCTAAGCCGTGATAAAGCTCATTTTTACCAAAGAAGCTAGCATCTACACCATATTGATACATAAAGTCAGTTGCTTTTTTAGGAAAAACAATTGCACTCCACAAAAAGAAATTACCTAAAAGAATAGATAAAATTCCGAAACGAATCCGGCTTTTTAGCAGGCAACATAGAAAACCTAAGGCAACAATAGATATACCTATTCCAGAAAAAAGAGTTTCAGCAGATGTAATATTAAGCATAATTATTCTAAAATATAGTAAGTTTTACAGACTAGATTTTACCAAACATAGGCTAAAAATGTTTATCTCTACTCTAGATCCTATAGCTTTTTCTATAGGTCCATTATCAATTAGATGGTATGGAATTCTCTTCTCATTCGGTTTTATTATTGGCTACATTATTATGCAGCTGTTCTTTAAGCAGAAAAAATATAACACCGAAGATCTAGACCGTCTGCTTGTTTACGTTTTTATTGGTACCGTAATTGGCGCAAGACTAGCTCACTGCTTAATCTACGAACCTGATTTTTATTTTGCTCATCCAATCGAGATCATTAAAATTTGGGAAGGTGGTTTAGCAAGCCACGGTGGCACTGTGGGTGTGATCTTAGCTGTTTTGTATTTCATGCACAAAACCAAGTGGAAATACAACTTCCTAGAGTTAGCTGACATGATATGTGTTCCTACAGCACTTGTCTGCTCAATGATTAGAATCGGTAATTTCTTTAATTCAGAGATCTTAGGAATTCCAACTAATTCTGATTATGGCGTAGTGTTCTTACGTCTAGGAGAGTCTTTCCCAAGACATCCTGCACAGCTTTATGAAGCTACAGCATATTTAGCAATCTTTATCTTATTATTAGCTGTTTATCTGTACTCAAAGCGCAGACCAAATGGTTTAATTTTCGGATTATTATTTACACTTGCTTTTGTTGCTCGTTTTGCAATAGAACCATTCAAAGAAGAGCAGGCAGATTACTCAACCAATGAAATATTTAATGTTGGCCAGCTTTTATCTATTCCATTTATCTTATTAGGAATAGCCATCATTGTTTATTCATTCATCAAGAACAAAAAGAAAAATAGGATTTAATCTATGTCACTAGAAGTCATCATTCTTGCTGCTGGCAAAGGCAAAAGAATGCACTCAAAATTGCCTAAAGTTCTGCACAAAGTTGCAAACAAGCCAATGTTAGAACATGTTATTGATACAGCAACATCTCTAAATCCTGAGTCAATTCATGTGGTCGTAGGTCACATGGCTGAACTAGTAGAGCAGATGGTAAATGGTCTTTCAGATGATCTTAAAAAACTAGTTAAGATTGATCTTCAAAAAGAACAGTTAGGTACTGGTCATGCTGTATCCTGTGCTATGGGTGACATCAAAGATGAATCTGATGTCTTAGTTCTTTATGGTGATACTCCTTTAACTCCGGCTCCTTTATTACAGGATCTTATTGCATCTTTAAAAGGTAAAGAGATGTCTGTGCTTACTGCTTTTGCTGATAATCCTTTTGGATACGGCAGAATTATCAGAAATGAGCAAGGTAATCTTCAGAAAATCGTCGAAGAAAAAGATGCAACAGATGAAGAACGTAAAATCAATGAAGTTAATACCGGCATGATTGTATGCAAAGGTAAGACTTTAAAAGAATACTTACCAAAGATAAAAAACAATAACAAACAAGGTGAGTATTACTTAACTGACTTATCAGGCATGTTAGCATCAGCAGGTAAAGCTGTAGGCATCTTAGTTGCTCCTGATTTTGAAATTCTATCAGGTGTTAATTCAAAGCCTCAGTTAGCTTTTGTTGAAAGACTGTACCAAAAGAATGCTGCACAAAAACTATTAGAAGATGGAGTAACTCTTGCAGATCCTTCAAGATTTGATTTAAGAGGCTCTCTAAAGTGCGGTGAAGATGTGTTCATCGATATTAACTGTATCTTTGAAGGCAATGTTGAGCTTGGCAATAACGTAGTTATTGGCGCAGGTTGCGTTATCAAGAACTGCTCTATTGGAGATGGTTCAATTATATCTCCATACACAGTAATGGAAGATTCCGTAATTAAGAGAAAAGCAACCATTGGTCCTTTTGCAAGACTGCGTCCAGGTAACACTCTAGAAGATGAAGTTCACGTTGGTAACTTCGTTGAATGTAAGAAATCTCACTTAGGCTTAGGTACAAAGGCAGGTCACTTATCATATTTAGGTGATGCTACTATCGGTAAAGATGTAAATATCGGTGCCGGTACCATTACCTGTAACTATGATGGAGCTAATAAGTTTAGAACTGAAATTGGTGATGACGTTTTCATCGGTTCAGATTCACAATTAGTAGCACCTGTAAGTATCAAAAACGGTGTAACCATCGCTGCTGGTACTACTGTAACTAAACACACTCAAATGGACGAGAAAGATCTTGTACTTACAAGATCTGAAACAAAGATCGTTAAAAAGTACGCTCGTCCTCACAAGAATAAATAACTTTTTATTCTTAATCTTTGCACCATTAGAGTCCTTCCATTCGAAGGACTCTTTACTCATTCAACCGTCAAGAATTCAATATCTGTAAACAACAGATAACAATAAAATTAGATCTGATACAATAAAGGTAAGATAAGTTAAGATTATTTTGTTAAGAGTAGTAACTCTTAACTTCAATGTAGGACTGTATTATGTGCGGAATTGTAGGTGCAGTTGCACAACGTAACGTTTCACAAATTTTACTCGAAGGTTTATCAAGACTGGAGTACAGAGGCTATGACAGTGCTGGTATCTGTACCATTGATAACAATACCTTAAACTGCATTAAGACAACAGGAAAAGTAAAGAATCTAAAGGAAGCTGTAAAAGAAAAAGGCTGTCCTGGCACTATTGGTATTGCACACACCAGATGGGCAACTCATGGCATTCCATCAGAGGTAAATGCTCATCCTCATATTTGCGATAACTTAGCTTTAGTTCATAACGGAATTATTGAGAACTTTGCTGAGATTAAAGAGCAGTTAATTGCACAAGGTTACAAATTCAAATCACAGACTGATACTGAGGTATTAGTTTGCTTGATTCATTACCACTTACAAAAGAGCTCATCTTTATTAGAAGCCTTTAAAAGTGCTTTAAATGAAGTTAAAGGTTCATTTGGTCTTGCTTTAATCGACAAGAACGATCCAAATACCCTATATGCAGCGCGCTCAGGTTCACCTTTAATTATTGGTTTAGGTATTGGCGAGAACTTTATTGCCTCAGATACTTTAGCTCTATTACCAGTAACTAGAAGATTCATCTACCTAGAAGAAGGTGAGATTGCTGTATTAACTACAGAATCTATTAAGGTCTATGATCTAGATGGTAATGAACTTCATAAGGACATCGTAGAGTCAGATATGGATGCAGAGAGTATTTCTAAAGGTCCATACAGACACTACATGCAAAAAGAGATTTATGAGCAGCCACAATCACTGCAGAATACCTTACTTGGCAGATTAAGAGGAGATGATATCTCTTTAGAGACTGTTGTAGGTATTGATGAGAATACCTTTAAAGATATCGACTCAATTCAGATTGTAGCTTGTGGTACTTCATATCACGCAGGTTTAGTTGGCAGATACTGGTTAGAAGCTTTAACAGGTATTTCTACAAATGTAGAAATTGCATCTGAGTACAGATACAGAAAAGCTGTAGTACGAAAGAACAGTCTGTTTATAACCATCTCTCAGTCAGGCGAAACTGCTGATACTCTGGCTTCATTAAGATTAGCTAAAGAGCAGAACTATAAAAAGAGCCTATGTATCTGTAACGTTAATGGCTCTTCATTAGTTCGTGAGTCAGACTTTACTTTATTTACTAAAGCAGGTGCTGAAATTGGTGTAGCTTCAACTAAGGCATTTACCACTCAGTTATTAAGCTTACTTATCTTAGCTTTAATTATTGGTAAGCAAAAAGGTACCATCAGTAAAGAGCAGAACCATGAAATCATAGAAGATATCAGAAAGTTACCTGCTTTAGCTCAAGAGTTCTTAGACTGTGATAAAGAGATTTCTTTATTATCAGAGCAGTTCTCAGGCAAACATCACTGCCTATTCTTAGGTAGAGGTGTAATGTTCCCTATTGCTCTTGAGGGTGCCTTAAAGTTAAAGGAAATTAGCTATATTCATGCTGAAGGTTATGCAGCAGGTGAATTAAAGCATGGTCCTATTGCTTTAATTGATAAAGAGATGCCGGTAGTGGTTGTTGCTCCTGATAACTCTTTAATGGATAAACTAGTATCTAATATTGAAGAGGTTCGCGCTCGTGGAGCTCTGTTATATATCTTTGTATCAGAACAGGCTCATCTAAAAGAAGATAGTCAGACAAGAAAGGTATCCTTACCAGATTGTCCTGAAATCTTACAGCCAATTCTGTTTACAATTCCTCTACAGCTCTTAGCTTACCATTGTGCTGTAATCAACGGTACTGACGTTGATCAACCAAGAAACCTAGCTAAGTCTGTAACTGTAGAATAATTAAAGTAAAAAACACGCTGTCACCAGTCCATTACGGATCGGTGACAGATTTTTTTAACTAAATCACAAAAAGACTGTATTATATGCGTTGAAAATTTAGCAATAAAATCATAAATACGCATGTTAACAAAAGAAAAAGCCATAAAAATCTCTGTTCCTTACTGTTTAATCTCAGTAGCAAGAGATTCAGTTTACTACTTTGTACTGTCTTTCTATTTCTTATACCTCTCTAGAGTACTAAATCTGTCTTTAAGTTGCCTAGTACCCATGCTTTTGTTTATAAAGGTCGTTGATATCATCAAAGAACCTTTCATAGGATGGTTACTTGATTCATTAGGCACTTACCTAAAACTGAATAAATTTAGAGTCTTTATCTTTGCAGGAACCATTTTCAATGCCTCAGTCACCATTGCCATGTTTAATGTTCCACATTTGACAGCTGAGAACTTTGAAATACTCTACTGTGCTGTTTGCTATGGTCTTTGGACGATTACTTTCTCTTTATATGACTTATCAACATGGGCAGTGCTTACCTCATTTGGTAAAGACAATAAACTAAGAGAAGCTTTTGCTTCTGTTTCTAGAATTTCATCTTTGATTGGCTTTTCGATTACACTGCTAATCTTTTCAACTATTTTTGATTCAAACAGCATCTTACCTAAGATTGTCCAAACTATTCCTGAGCATAACTTCAATGTAAGTTCTTTCTACATTGCAGCTTTCCTTGTAATAACAGCAATCCTATTTACATTAAGCTATAGTGAAAAGAATGCATCTCATAAAAAGATAGCTTTTTCAAAAGCCCAAAAGGCTTTTTGGGGTAATGATCAGCTGATTATTACCTTTGCAGTAACTCTTTTACAGCAAATCACGTTAAGCGTCTTTATTTGTTCATTTGGTTACTTTTTCTTATTTTTACAAAAAATTCCTACTGACTACGAGATCTTTTTACAGGTTCATCTACCTTGGATGATCACTGCCTTTATTTCGCTGTTATTGTTTAAAGATCTGGTAAAAGTAACTTCAAGAAAAGCCGTTTTCATTATTTCTATCATTCTGCCAATGATTGGTTTTGTATCAATGTTCTTACTGGATTTCTTTGGAGAACTAACTCTTCCTATCATCGGTGCTTTAGTATCAATCAGTGCCTGTGGTTTTGCCCTCTCTTTGGCATCTACCACAGTGATGACTGCTGATTGTGTTGATTATGGTGAATTCAAATTTGGTATTCGAGCTGAATGTATGAACTTTTCAGTTCAAACTATGTCAGCTAAAATTGGTTATGTATTCATTCTAATCATCACTGGTCTGTCTTTCTCTTTTTCAGATATCTTTGTAAAAAACGTAAATTTAACCAATCAGATGTATTCAATCTATTTATGCATTCTGATTGTTTGTATCTGTAGTGTAGCAATGCTCATTGTTTACATTACTTACTACAAATTACATGGAAGTTTCTTTGAAAACAGCCTGAACGCTATTACCTATTTTTCAAATAACAAAACAGCTGCTGTAAAAGAGAAATTCAATTCTGTCAGATATGCAATCGATGAACATTGTGTTCTCTATAAGTTAAAAGCAAACGATCTTGATGAAGTGTTACAAGTTTTAACTGACCGATTATTTGAAGTTAAAGCTATCAAATCAAAGCATGAATTCTTAAAAGGCATCAATGAAAAGATAGCTAAGAATCCTGCTGGTATTGCTCATGGCATTGCCATTCCACATGCTCGTGGCAATTACGTAAACAGAAGTTCTTTAGCTGTTGCTACCCTTAAGACTCCATTAAATTGTGGAGCAAGCGATAACAAGCCATGTGATCTATTCTTTTTGATAGCTGTTCCTGATGATGGTGTATCTCACATCAATCTGCTATCAAATCTATCTTTAATGCTAAGTGAACCAGGCTTTGCTGATAAGTTAAGACACTCAGGTTCAAGTGAAGAAATTACAAAAAGGCTAATCTCATGCGAAAGAAATTTATTCAACTAATTACAATTGTATCCACTATTTTTACCTTTGAACAAGCGCAGGCAAGTGCTAACGTTGTAGTATGTGCAGTACCTCAGGTGTATTCAGCACTAGAAAGTGCTAAAGATGGAGCTTCAGATAAATTTGAAACTTATTACGCTCCATCTGAAGATCTAACATCTCGAATTGCCAATAACTCAGGCAAATGTTCAATCGTTGTAAGCTCAGATGAGAAGCTGGCAATCTTAATGCTAAGAGCTGAAAAGACTACTCAAGAAGGGATCAAACCTTTTGTAAAAGCTCCTCTTATTCTTTGGTCTAAAGATGAGTACCTATTTAAAAACGACATCAATGCTATCAAAGATAAAAAGCTAAAGTCATTAGCTCTTCCAAAGGCTACCTTAACTCCTGTAGGATTTGCTGCCTCTCAAATTGTTAAAAAGAAGAACTTCCCAACTGACTACATCAAGTACAGGCTCTTCAGAACAGAGCATGAGTATCAGGCTTATGCTATGGTCAACAGTGGTAACGTACAGACTGGATTTTTGACCAAGCCTTTGATTATGAAAGATGGTAAGGCAACAGGTTCATACTGGTTCGTACCTCATGAGTACTATGATCCAATTAAGTATTACCTTATCAACACTAATACTAATTCTTTTAGAACTAAAAAGGTTTATAACTATCTTTTAAATGACAGTAACGTACATCAGTACTTTATAAAAGCAGGTTTTGAGGAATTAGACAAATAAAGGTAAAGACTAATGCTGACAGTAGTAGCAATCGAAACGGCAAGCCTTACCGTCAACAAAGCTACTACGTCTTACATTAAGCTCTAGAGGTGGTTCACCTGATGGTCTTTTTACAACTAAATGGTGACCTGCTACGGTAAGTAAATAATTTGCATAATCGACAGTATCTAAATCAAAGCCTACCAATTCATGAAAGACGCGCATGTCTTTTTTAACTAATGCGCTCTTAGAACGTTCAGGAAACATCGGATCATAATAAATTACATCAGGTGTTTCTAATTGAGCTCCCGTTTCAAGATTATCTTTAACACTACCGAAATTGCATAAAGTAGGAAGACCATTTTTAAGTTTAGATAAGATCTCATCAGATGTTTGTGCCTTTTTCATTGCACAGACTAATAAAAGCCAAATCACAGGATTTCTTTCAAACATATATACTGTGGCACCTGCTGACTGTAGGATTAAACTCTCTCGACCTAAACCTGCTGTCGCATCAAAGACAACTGGTTTTGAGAGTTTTCCCATCACAGCACGACAGACCGCTTCACTGTTTTTACCGCTGTGATTTAATCGCCATAATAGCTTTTCATTGAAAACGTCAATCTTAAAATCCTTTTCAGAGATTTCTGAATCCTCGAGAGAAAGGTAGATTTCATCGTTTACATGAAGTACAAAATGGGAATTTAAAGCTATAGTTTCGCTTTGTGAAGACAAAGCTTCTTTAACTAATAAAGCTTCCTTCTCAAAAGGAGAGTCTTTGGCGATTCTAATCTCAAGCATGCTCTAATCTTTTCTATCTAAACTGCTTAATAGCATTATCAAAATCAGGCTTTACATTACGCCACAATTCAAAACTTAAGATTGCCTGTCCGACTAACATACCAAAACCATCATAAGCTTTTACCCCTAAGGATGCAGCTTTATCTGTAAAGCAGGTATGACCATCAGGGCGGTACATTAAATCATAGACAAATACTGCTTTAGATAAGATTGAGTCATCGATGTTTGGTAACTCATTTTTTAATGACAGAGATGTAGCATTGATAATCACATCATATGTGCCACTTAAATTCTCATAAGAAGTACCATCGACTGTACCAGGATAAGCAATGGCTAAATCTAAAGCCTTTGAAACTGTACGGTTTACAATAGTTAGCTTTTTAACTCCACTTTCGATGATTGGCTTTAAGATACCTTTAGCTGCTCCTCCTGCACCAATAATTAAGACATGAGCATCTTTTAGAGGACAACCTAATCTCTTTAAATCATAAACTAGACCTCTACCATCGGTGTTATCACCTAAGATAGAACCATCAGGCATCTTCTTTAAGGTATTAACAGCACCAGCTGCCTTTGCATATTCTGTTAAGGTATCAGCATATGAGAAAGCATCTAGTTTACAAGGCACAGTAATATTGCAACCTAAGCCACCGTTTTTAAAAAATTCATCAGCACACTGCTTGAAACAACCTTCATCAACCAAGATACGTCCGTATTCAAGATCTTGATGAGTTTCTTTAGCAAAATAAGCATGTAATGCTGGAGACATTGAATGAGCTACAGGATTACCAAATAAAACGTACTTGTCTGTCATTATTCTTTCCAACCAGGTCCCTTTCTAACAAGGGTATGAGTTAAGGTATCGTAAATTGAAGTGGGAGCGTTCTGACCTCCACAAGGAAGATCCAACACTAGATCTACTCGTTCTAACAGTTTTTTATCCAATAAGGAAACATCACTAGTTGCAGGTAGACCTGAGATATTTGCACTTGTAGATACAAGTGGTGTTCCACTGTCTTTGCACAGAGTTGCCAATGTTTCAAAAGCAGTTATCCTTACAGCAACTGTATGATTATCTTTTAGTGCTATGCTGTGAAAATCATCATTCATAGGCAGAATGAAAGTATGAGGACCAGGCCACATAGATGACATTAGCTTGTGAGCTGAGGCATCAACTCTTTTATCATCAATGTATCTTGATAATGTGGACAAAGCGCTGTCAACAATGATTAGACCTTTGCTAACATCGCGCTCTTTTGCCGCAATTACTTTTTTTACAGCATCTTCATTAAAAACAGAGCAACTGATGCCATAAACACCTTCTGAAGGACAAATTACCAGTCCTCCTGATTTTATGACCTCAGCTGCTTTTTTGATGCTTTTTGAAAAAATAGCAGTCATTGCTTAGATATTCTTTAACTTGTCCTGTAAAGCTGCATCTTTATCCATAACAGCCTTAGCTGCCTTTGCTCTGTCAGTTTTTACTTTAGCGTCGATATCTTTATCGGTTAACGCAATGATTTGAGCTGCTAAATAAGCTGCGTTCTTAGCACCTGCTTTACCTACAGCAACGGTAGCTACAGGGATACCACCTGGCATCTGCACTGTTGAATATAAGGCATCAACACCTGATAAAGGGCCACCATCACATGGGATACCAATTACAGGTCTTGTTGTTCTTGCTGCAATTGCTCCTGCTAAGTGAGCTGCAAGACCTGCTGCACCAATAAATACAGCACAACCTCTCTTTTCTGCATCTGTGACATACTCACTTACAACATCAGGAGTACGATGAGCAGAAGCTACTCTTGCTTCATAAGGAATACCAAAGCCCTTTAAAATTGACATGGTGTTTTCTAGTAAAGGAAGATCAGAATCTGATCCCATTAAAATAGCAACAAATGCTTTTGACATAATTATTTACCTCGCTAACAGTGGTAAAGATTTTACCACGAGCCACTAATTTGGGCGAACAATTACATGTTTGCGACGTTTTCTGCTTTCACATAGAACATTTCCGCAAACAAGACCAATACCTACTTTGAATTTTTTCTCATACATAATAGGAAATGAGCAATCAGGACAAGGCTTAGCAACAGGTTTACCTGGAACTGAGAACTTACAATCAGGGTAGTTAGAGCAAGCATAAAACATTCTGCCTGAGCGCGAGGTTCTTTGAGTTAGCTTTCCTTTTTTACAAATTGGGCAATTGATATTCATACTCTCTTGAGGATTATGAACATAGTTGCACTCAGGATAATTTGAACAACCAATAAAGATACCAAAACGACCTTTCTTTACTAACAATGGTTCTCCACAGCGTGGACATGGAGCACCGACTTCACCTAAAGACACCACTGTATGAGTAGCTACTATAGGTTTTAAAAATGAGCATTCTGGATAATTTGAACAACCTAAAAAATCACCATGAGCTGAATGTCTTATAACTAAAGGTTCACCACATAAAGGACAAGGAGAACCTTCTTTTAAATGTTCATCTTCAGCTTGCATACTCATAAGATAATTCCTGCTGTGTTTTGTAGTTTTTAAATTTAGGGGATTTTGACAATCTTAGGACGTCATATTCTCACAATTTAAGCAAATTATCTCCACTAATGGTAAAATTAAAGTAACTGACAAAAGGAAATAAAATGGCAATTAGAGACGTAGTTATCTACCCTGACGAGATTTTAAGAAGACCAAACAGTGATATTACTGTTTTTGACGAGAATTTAAAGCAATTATCTGAAGACATGTTCGAAACCATGTACAAAAATGAAGGTATCGGTTTAGCAGGTCCACAGATTGCCGAAAACAAAAATATTGTAGTAATTGATATTCCTGAAGATGACGGTTCACAGGGAAAGAATAAGGTAGTTTTAATCAACCCTAAGATCACCAAACTTGAAGGTGATATTGTTGAATCACAAGAAGGTTGTCTTTCTGTTCCTGGATATCAGGATAAAGTTGAAAGATATGAAAGATGTACCGTTGAATATCAGAATTTAAATGGTGAGCATTGCACATTTGACAATGTAGATGGTCTTTTTGCAATCTGTCTGCAACATGAGATCGACCATCTTCATGGCAAACTATTTGTAGATAAGTTGTCTAGAATGAAAAGAGACAGACTTCATAAGAAATATGAGAAGTATGTAAAGTCTCTTAAAGGAGAATAATCTTGGATAAGAGAATTATCTTTGCTGGAACTCCTGAATTTGCAGCTGTTCATTTAAAGGCTTTATTAGATGCCGGTATTAAACCTGTAGCAGTCTATACCCAGCCAGATAGACCTGCAGGAAGAGGTCACAAATTAACTCCATCTCCTGTAAAGGCATTAGCTCTGGAAGCTGGCATTGAAGAATTTACTCCAGAGAACTTTAAAGACGAAAGCGAGATTGAGAAATTTGAAAGTCTCAAAGCCGATCTTTGCATCGTCGTAGCTTATGGAATTATTCTGCCACAAAGAGTTATTGATGCTCCTAAATATGGCTGTATCAATGTACACGGTTCTATTCTTCCTAAATACAGAGGAGCAGCTCCTATCCAAAGAGCACTTCTAGATGGTGAAGAAGAGACTGGTGTTTCTATCATGAAGCTGACCCTAAAGTTAGATGCAGGTGATGTTTACTCTGTTGCTACTTTAAAGATTGAGAAAAACGATACCTCTGCTACTTTATTTGCAAAATTAGCAGATCTAGGCGCAATGACATTGCTTATTGCCCTGCCAAAGATTTTTGATGGTTCGCTAAAAGCTGTACCTCAGGATGAAGCCTTAGTTACATACGCTAAGAAGATCTCTAAAGAGGAATCTCATATTAACTTCAATCAAAGCGCAGAAGTTGTAGACAGAACCATCAGAGGTCTGAATCCATGGCCTGTAGCAACTACAGAACTAGATGGCATCAAGTACAAAGTATTTATGTCCTGTGTTGAGTATGGAACTACTGAGCTAGAACCTGGTCGCATTGTTAATGTTGATAAAGATGGTATCAACGTTGCTTGCCGACATGGCATTGTAAAACTCATTACTATTCAGGCACCGGGCAAAGGTCCTGTAAAGGCAGCAGATCTTGCAAGATCTAGAAAAGACGAATTTTGTGTAGGAAAACAATTTGGCTGATAATCAAAAGAGTGCTCTAAAACTAAGACACAGCACTAAACCGCATACTGATTCACGTGATAACCAGAAAAAGAGATTTTCTCATCACGCTAATACTCATAAAAAAGCTACTGCAGCTCAAGGTTCAGCATCAAGAGCTGCTGCTGCCTTATGCGTTAATGCTATTGAAGAAGGTAAATCTCTGACTGAAGCACTGCCTCTATTTACTAAAGACTTAGACGACAGAGATAGAGCTTTTGTGCAAGAAATTGTGTATGGCACACTAAGACACAGAAGATTACTCTCTACTACTGTAAATGAGCTTTTAGATCACTCAATCAATCAGCAATTTAATGTAGCAAGAACTCTGATTATCTGTGCTATTTATCAGCTTTTATTTACTAGAGCTCCAGCTCATGCTGTAGTAGCAGCAACAGTTGGTGCTTGTGAACTTTGCCGTTGCAAAAAGTTTACAGGTCTTGTAAATGCTGTTTTAAGACGTTTCCTACGTGAAGGCGCTCATCTTGCACACAGTGCCGATCCTTGTGTTGAGCAGTCATTTCCTAAATGGCTCTATGAAGAGCTTGTAAAAGATTATGGTAATGATGCTGTTGAGATCATGAAAAACTCTAATGAACATGCACCAATGTTCTTAAGAGTAGAAAACTCAAAGATCACAACAGATGATTACTTAAAGGCATTAGATACATTCTCAATTGATGCAAAAGCTGTTGAAGAAAGTCCTTGCACCGTGCTTTTAGACTCTCCTGTTGGAGTTGAGAAGTTGCCTTATTTTGATAAAGGCTACGTAGCAGTTCAGGATTTAGCAGCACAGCTTGCAGCTCCATTGTTGAATCTAGAAGAAGGCCAAAGAGTTTTAGATACCTGTTCAGCTCCTGGTGGTAAGAGTGCTCATATTTTGGACATCTGCCCTAATGTAGATTTAACCTGTACTGATGTTGATGAAAAGAGACTTAACAGTGCTAAAGCTAATCTACAAAGACTTTCAAGATCACCTGATTTTATCGTAGCGAATATTGCCAATGAGCCAAACAAGTTAACCGGTACTTTTGACAGAATTCTAGTAGATGCGCCTTGTTCAGGTACAGGTGTTATCAGACGTCACCCTGATATCAAATGGTTAAGACGTAAAAAGGATATTGATGTTCTTGTAGCTACACAAGAAAAGATCTTAGATAACGCTTTTGCCTTATTAAACAAAGGTGGCATCTTAGTTTATACAACCTGCTCAATTCTAAAAAGAGAGAACGTTGAGCAAGTTGAAAAGTTCCTATCAAGACATGCTGATGCTAAGGTATTGCCATTTGAAATGCACGGTAACACTGTTGACACTTATCAAAGATTACCTGGCGAAAATGGTTCTGATGGCTTTTTCTACGCAAGATTTATTAAGAATTAAGTATTACTAAATGAAGATTATTATTCTCGGATCTGGTGACGTAAGTATTGAACTTGCAAAATATCTGGTAAATGCCGGACACGCTGTCACCATTGCAGATACTGCTTATGATGCTCTGTCAGAGATCGCTAACCGTATCGATCTGAGAGTTGTAATCGGCAATCCAGCCTCTCCTGACACCCTAAGAAGAGCAGGAGCTGACAATACTGAACTTCTAGTAGCAACCACATCAGATGATGAAGCAAATATCACCGCTTGCTGTGTTGCTCAGTTCTTATTTAAGATCCCAAGAAAAATCGCCAGACTTCGTAGTGCTGAATATCTGCAAGAAGCAGGTGTGCTTTTTGGACCTAACAGCATTCCTATCGATCACATTATTGCAACTGAGTACATCACTACTCAAAGCATCATGTCTATGATTGAGTTGCCTGGTATCAATGAAATCGGTTCTTTCTGTGACAGCAGAATTATTGTTGCAAGTACCAAGGTAGAGTTAGGAGGTAAGCTTTTAGGTAAGAGTATTAACTCCTTCTCAACATATGATGGTAAGGCCAGTGTCTTAGCTGTTTACAGAGACAAGAAATACTTATCTGATCTTAAAAAAGAAGCCTTCCAAATTGGAGATGAAGTATTCTTCTGCTGTGAACGTGATAGAGCTTTATCTCAACTGTCTGCATTAAGAAAATTAAGCATCGGTGACAGAAACATCACTATCGCCGGTGGAACCCATATTGCTGACTCTTTAGCACGCGCTCTTTCAGAGAAGTACAGTGTTAAGTTAGTTGAATCTGATCCGATTAGAGCTAAAAAGACTGCTCAGCATTTGCATGATAGTGAAGTTGAGGTTTACAACGCTGATCCTATCGATATGAACTTCATGAAAGAAGAAAACATCGATTCTACCGATCTGTACATTGCTGCAACTCCAAAAGATGAAACCAATATCATGTCATCTTTGATGTTAAGAAAAGTTCACAATGTCAAAACATTAGCTTTAATCAGAGGCGATTCTTTTGCTGATTTAACTGTTAATGACAAATCAGATATTGATACTGTAGTCTTCCCTAAAGATTCAATTATTTCCGCTCTGTTATCTTTAATTAGACAAGAGAGTGTAGAAAACGTACATCTGTTCAGACAAGGTAAATCTGAAGCTATTGAATTCATTTTAGAAGGCTCAAGATTTACAAGTAAGATCATTGGTAAAAGAGTAGATTCTCTAAACCTACCAAAAGGCGTAACTTTAGGCTTGGTAATTAGAGGTAAGAAACTGCTTCAAATTGATCCTGATCTTAAGTTTGAAGATAAAGACAGACTGATTGCTTATCTAGACGACAACAGCCAGATGCGTAAACTTGTAAGATTCTGTCGTCCTTTCTCATTCTGGATACCAAAGTGGTAATTGATTTTAGACTAGTTGCAAAACTGTTAGCACCGGCTCTATTCTTATTTGGAATAGTGTCTTTCATTCCTGCTATCTATGCTTTGTGTAACACTACACACGGCATTGGAGCTTTCGTAGCTACTGGTATTATTGGTCTATTTGTCTCTTTTTGCTGTCATACTTTAGGTAAAAAGGCTGGTCAGAATCCTTCAATTAGAGTACTGTTTCTCTTCACAACCTCTTTATGGGTAATTGTGGCTTTAATTGCCGCCATTCCTTTTTATTATCAGTTGCCAGATTTGAGCTTTTCTCAATCACTGTTTGAAGCCTGTTCTGGCTTATCCACAACAGGTTCAACTGTCATTACACACTTAGAGCAACGACCTCAAGCGATTATTCTATGGAGAGCTATATTGCACTATATCGGAGGCGTAGGATTCGTTGCGTTAGCTGTAGTTATTCTGCCAATCTCCGCTATGGGTGGAATGAGTATTTTCAAAACTGAGTCTCAATCTTTTGATGATTCAGCAAAATTTACTCCCCACTTAAAAACCATGGTCATCTCACTGTTCGTTTGGTATGTAGCTATTCTTGTAGCCTGTACCCTGTTTTATGTTGTAGGTGGCTTTGATATCTTTACAGCTATAACCACTGCTATGAGTACAGTTGCAACCGGTGGTATGACTACTACCGATGCTTCTATGAATGGAACTACACCTTTCATACAGTATGTAACTATTGTGTTCATGCTAATTTCAAGCTGTCCTTTCCTACTGATTCTGTCATCATTATCCGGTAACTTTTTTAAATTCTTTAAAGATCAGCAGGTAAAAGGATTCATTCTCATAAACGTAGTAGTTGCTACAGCGGTGGCTGTCTCTTTAATTTATTTGAATGACTATGATCTTGAAAAGGCTTTTAGAATTGCCTTTTTCAATGTTGTAGCTGTAACTTCAACTACAGGTTATTCACTTGAGGATTTTACTTTATGGAATCCTTTTGCCTCTAGTTTGTTCTTATGTATTCTGGCTATTGGTGGCTGTTCAGGCTCAACCTCAGGCGGTATTAAAACTTTCAGAATTCAGATCTGCTTATCCATGTTTAATACTCAGTTGCAGAAACTCTTACATCCACACATCGTAAGCGAGCCTAGATTTAATCGAAAAGTAATTGATCCTGCGACACTGTCATCTGTAATTACCTATCTTGTGTCTTATATCTTTATTGCAATGCTATCTAGTATCATAGCTTGCTCTTTAGGGTTGGACTTAGGTGACTCTATTACAGCTACAGTATCCTGTCTATCAAATGTTGGACCAGCAATGGGTACTACCTTAAACCCATCTTCAAACTTCAGTCAGGTCTCAAATCCACTGTGCCTACTCTTTAGCGCCGATATGATTTTAGGTCGTCTTGAGATCTTGCCTGTACTTATCTGTTTTACCAGAATGTTCTATAAGAGATAGTTAGAAAGAGAAAATTAGAATACTTAGCTTTTCTACAAATTCAAAGAATGTACTGTTAACTAAAACTTTCACAAAATAGCGG
>DKDL01000023.1 GCA_002449335.1 Succinatimonas sp. UBA6849
AACTGACAGTGAATGGAAACCATCACCTGATTTATTAGAGATATCTTCATATCAGGAGCCAGTGTCTTTAGAAGAGACAGAATACAAATCTAAACGTCTTGTTAAGGTTTTGAGTGATTTGAAAGTAGCTGCATCTGTTGAACAGGTAGTAACAGGACCTGTTGTCTCAAGATACGATATTCGTATTGCTCCAGGTGTCAGATCTAGTACTATCGTAATCTTAGAACGTGATATACAGCAAGGCTTAATGTGTAGAAATATCATAATCAAAGAGGTGATACCTGGTACACCATTTATCGGTATTGAAATTCCCAATGACAAGCGTCAGATGATACGTTTAGGTGACATCATCGATTCTGATGATTTCTCTCAATCAAAAGCCAAATTACCAATATGTTTAGGAGTAGATACAGTAGGATCAAATGTTATTGCTGATCTTACAGAGGCACCTCACTTACTGATAGCTGGTAGTGAAGGTTCAGGTAAATCCACAGCTTTAAACTCGATGTTGTTATCTATGCTTTTTGCAAAATCACCAGATGAGTTACGTCTTATCATGGTTGATCCAAAGACTAATGAGTTCTTTAAATATCAGAACATACCACATCTGTTAACTCCAATTATTACTGATCCAGATCCTGCTCCTGATCCATCCGTAGCAATATTGGAATGGTTAATTAAGGAGATGGATCGTCGTTATAAACTTCTATCTTTGATGCATCAGTCTAAGATTTCAGAGTTAAATGATTTCATTAAAGAAAAGAATCTTTTAGGTGAGAAAGTTTATGATCCTATGTGGTGTGAAAACACTGCAGAAAATCAACCAGAGCTAAAGACAGTTCCATATATCGTTTTAGTAATTAAGGAGTTTGCTGACTTAATTGCTGTATCCAGAGTAACCAAAAAGAAAGATGACACTACACCTGAGACTTTAATTGCAAAATTAACTGCAAGAGCAAGTGCAGCTGGAATCCACTTAATTTTAGCAACAGAAGATCCAAGAGCTGATATTGTAACTGGCATGATTAAAGCTAATATACCATCTCACATTGCCTTTACAGTTCAAGATGAAAAGGAATCAAGGATTATTCTTGAAGAGGGTGGCGCACAGAAGCTGTTAGACAAGGGGGATATGCTGGTTAAATATAAAGATCTAAACAGATCACAGATGTTCCGTGCTCAAGCTCCATTTGTAAGTAATGAGGAAATTGCAAAGGTCGTATCAGCCTTACATCTGTACTATGGGGATCCTGAATACGTTGAAGGTATTACTGAAAGTAAGGAAGAGGATGTCTCTAACAATAACAGTATTTTTGATGACGATTATGATATTTCCAAAATACCACTCGATCCAAAGTTAGTTGAGGTTGTAGATTATGCTAGAGCTAATTACATTCAAGTAAAGCGTTTTTCTATACCAGAGCTGCAGTGCTCTTTTGGCTTTGGGTTTAACAGAGCACGTAAAATTTATCGTCAGATGCAGGCCTTGCATATCCTCGATGATAAGGGGTATTTAAACTTGAACAGATAAAGAGCCTTAGCAGTAAACTCTGTGCATAAGATACTGTTTAGCCTTAGGCATTATTATGGAGTAAGCGAAGGGGATGCTTAATCTAACAGCTTTTTTAAGTCCTGTTGCCGTGAGCAAGCTTACTTTTACTTACTTTTACAAGCGCTGCACGCGCGTTTTAAAGTAAGAGCTTATAGTGGCAGGATTTTAGATTTAAGAGCAGTAGCTCAAAATCCTGATTACATAGCTTTTGAAACCAAAAGACCTCTTTAAAGCAATTGACTTAAAAGAGGTCTTTTAAGATTTGACTTAATCTTTAAAGTCTACTTAACTCTATTGAGTTAATTAAAACTCAATAGAGTTAAGACAATAAGTCAGTCAAATCAAATCTTGTTTTAGAATTTACTCTTATAAGAGCGCGTCTTACTTGGTACCAAAGATTCTGTCACCAGCATCGCCAAGACCTGGACAGATGTAAGCATCTTTATTTAACTCTCTGTCTAACTGACCTACGTAGATCTGAACATCAGGGTGAGCAGTAGCTAGTTTCTCTAACCCCTCAGGGGCTGCAATGATGCATAAGAACTTAATCTTTTTGCCACCTTTTTCTTTAATCATATCTACAGCATCAACAGCTGAACCACCAGTTGCCAGCATAGGATCTAAGATCACACAGGTTCTCTCTTCAAGGTTCTGTGGTAACTTGCAGTAGTAAGGTACAGGTTTGTGAGTTACCTCATCACGGTACATACCAATGTGACCGATTCTAGCTGAAGGTACTAAAGCATCAAGACCTGGTACCATACCTAAACCTGCTCTTAGAACAGGGATAATAGCAAGCTTTAAACCATCTAACATTGGAGTCATGCACTTCTCTAATGGAGTCTCAACTTCAACTTCCTTTAAAGGTAAATCACTTAAAGCTTCATAAGCTTCTAGCATAGCGATTTCTTCAATTAAAGTACGGAACTTGTTAGTAGAAGCCTCTTTATCTCTTAATAAAGAGATCTTGTGCTTGATAAGAGGGTGTTTAAAGATTGTAATGTTAGGCTGTTTTGTAAAATCCATTCTATTTATCCTTTTTTCAATCTACTAAATTTTAAAATTTATCTATACCTTTGTCTGTAAAGGGTACTGTTTTTAAAGTGAACTATCTAAAAAACTTTCTATAAAATCTCTTACAATAAAAGAACAGACTCTGTCTGTTCTTTTATCTACAAGGCTAAGCCTTGTGATGGATCTCTTTTTCAACTGCGTTCTCATCGAAAACGTACTTGTTACCAGGTAATACTGCGTTTAAAACAATACCTGCAATTGCTGCAATAGCAAGTGAGGTTAAGGTAACTGAGGTGCCAAATACAGTGAAGGTTAAACCATCTTTAAAGCCTAAGCCTGACACGAAGATCACAGCTGCGATAATTAGATTACGTGACTTAGAGAGGTCAACTTTATTTTCAACGATGTTTCTTACACCAATAGCTGAAATCATACCGTAAAGAATAAAGGAAATACCACCGATGATAGCAGTAGGCATAGTTGAAATGATAGCTGAGAACTTAGGAACAACAGACAAGATAATAGCTAGTAATGCTGCCATTCTTACAACTTTAGGCTCATAAACTTTAGACATTGCTAAAACACCGATGTTTTCTCCATAGGTGGTGTTAGCAGGACCTCCGATGAAACCCGCGAAGGCTGTAGCAAGACCATCACCTAATAAGGTTCTGTTAAGACCAGGTTTTGCAATAAAGTTCTTACCCACAGTTGCAGAGATTGCTGACATATCACCGATGTGCTCCATCATAGTAGCAGCTGCAATTGGTGCCATTACTAAGATTGCAGTTAAATCAAAATTGCACATCTGGAATGGTGGCAGACCTACCCATGAAGCACCTGCAATTGAAGAGTAGTTAATAATTGCTGAGCCATCAGTATTAGTAAAGCCTGCTATATCCAAGATTAAAGCTACGATATAGAGTAATACTACGCCCATTAAAATGGGGATGAGCTTTAACATGCCTCGTCCCCAAATATTAAATACGATAACGGTTAAAATTGCAGCTAAGGCTAATGGCCAGTTAACAGATGAGTTTGCAATTGCAACCGGAGCTAGAGACAGACCAATACAAACAATCATTGGTCCTGTAACTACAGGTGGCAGAAATCTCATCACCTTACCAATACCTACTAACTTAATTACAGATGCCATCACAAGATAAACTAAACCAGCGACAACCACACCACCACAGGCATAGGCTGCTTTATCATTAACACTCATGGTTGCATACATGCCAGTGTTAAAGTTTGCAATAGTATAGAAACCACCTAAGAAAGCAAATGATGATCCTAAAAAAGCAGGAACCTGTAACTTAGTGCATAAGTGGAAGATTAAAGTACCGGCACCTGCGCAGAATAAAGTAACAGAAACTGTAAGACCAGAGGTTAACTCTTCACCACAAGCATCTTTAAAAAAGCCCATAACTAAGATAGGTACTAAGATAGTAGCACCGAACATAGCAAACATATGCTGAACTGCCAAGATCAGCATCTTCTTTTTATTGAGCACAAGGGGAGTTTCAATAGTATTGTCTGTGTTATTCATAAAGTTGTCTTTAAGGTAAGGTTGTAGAGTAGCTGTAACTTTATTACAGCATCTTTTAACTGCTTTAAAAGCACAAAGGCACGATCTTATCAGAGTAAGTTAATCTTGACTAGAAAATAAGAATGTCTAAAGACATTTCGTATAGGTAAATAGTCAAATAGGTAAATAGACTAACAGTAAGATGATACTAAGCTCTTACCACTCAAACTATTACCTCACTATACTCAATAAGCAAGCCTCTTTTAAATCAGTCAGAAGAATTTTACATCAAAATAAAGAGGTCAAACTTTCTAAATATAAGCGGTTTTTAGATTACAGATTAAGATCACAGATTGATCTCGCTAATTTTTTAGAGAGCTGATTAAATAGATGCTGAAATAAATTTTATGACTATGCTCAAGATCCAAAATACACTAAGAGATTATTGAGTAAAAACAATGTACCATAAGGTATACACTCATAACCTTGACTTTCTCACTTGAGAAA